>CANEWU010000209.1 GCA_947442825.1 Synechococcaceae cyanobacterium | reverse complement strand
TCCGCCGGCGCCGGCACCGGTGATGATCTCATCGGCACCGATGCCGTTGATGTTGCCGCTGGCCACGCTTACGCCACCGCTGAAGTTGGGGTCGTAGGCAAAGAAGCTGCTCACGGTGGTCAGGGTGCCATCGCTGGCCCGGCTGAATGCCTTGACGTGGGGTCCTCCGCCGGCGCCGGCGCCGGTGATGATCTCATCGGGACCGATGCCGTTGATGTTGCCGCTGGCCACGCTCACACCACCGCGGAAGTTGGGGTCGTAGGCAAAGAAGCTGGCGATCTCCTTGGGAGTGGCGAGGCCGCCATTGATATTCAAGGCAAAGGCTTTCACATGGGGGCCGCCACCAGCGCCAGCGCCGGTGATGATGTCGAGGACGCCATCGCCATCCACATCGCCTGTAGCCACGTTCACACCGCCATTAAAGCGAATGTCGTAGGCATGGAAACTGGCGATCACATCGCCATTTTTGCCGTCAAACACTTTGACGTGGGGACCACCACCGGGGCCGGCGGCCGCCACGATGTCCTTCACGCCGTCGCCATTGAGATCGCCATAGGCGATAGAAATGCTGCCCTTAAATAATGGAAACGCCCTGAACTGTTGCCGCATGGTGCCCGAGGTATCCCAGATCTTGAGAAGGCCATCGCCACCCTCGCCGGGAGAGGTGACAAAAGCTTCGGGGCTTGAACTGACGTAGGGAACTGGATTCACTGGCGACCAGTCTGACTTGCCCGGCGCCAGAAAATCAGGAATCGACTGACGGGTAAGAGGCAGGCTGTCCCAATACGTATCCCCCGGTTTGACTTGGATCATGTAGGCCCAATGCACGTAGCCGCCAACTTTCCAATTCTGCATTGTCCACTGATCCTTGCCATCAACATTCATCCATGCCATTCTGCCCGTGCCCCAATTCTGGGTAGGTTGTTGCAGCCCCCTGCCCTGATCCGATGTCGATGCAATAATTAAGTCGCCTTCTGGCGTGATCGGCGACAGCAACGTGCCGTACCCCGTTTGCGGATTTGCTCCCCATTGCCATGAAGGGTCAACCAGGGTTACGCCAAATAATCCCCAGAAATAACCCCTCGGATCTACATCCTGAATGTAATAGACTGTTTGGTCCAGGATCCTTGTAATCGTTGGAGGATCTGTTTTCGGCAAGCCGACCGTGCCCGTACTGTTGCCTTGCAATTCATAGGCGGGCGTATACTCAGGATAAACAATCCAGTAGGTGTCTTTGAGAAGGCTCCACTCAGTGACTTGGGGCGCAGGGGTCAGCGCAGGCTTCACGGCGCCTACGGATGGAATCGAGTCTGTCTGGAGCATCAGATTGTTAATTTATCACGTAAATCCTAGTCGCATGTTTCTTCAGGGGAAGGTCAGGCATCGACAGTGCTCCCCCCAAAAGGGGAGGGTCAATTTCGATGCCGCGCCGCAGGTCATGGGCGCTGACAGTCCCAGTTGTGACGGTATCTGCAGGGCCTGGAGCACCGATTGAGGCCCGCCGCTGCCAGCGAGCCTGCCGTGGCGATGGGATGGCATGCCGATCAGCTGCAGGGGCCTGGTTTTGCGGCTCGACCCCCTCGGCTTCCATACACTTCCCGCAGTTAGGCCCCATCTCCGTGGCGGATCGATCGGCCGACTGGCTAGAGCAGGCCCTGCGCGATCTCGAGCAGGCGGAGCAATCGATGCAGGCCGGGCGGCATGAGTGGGCCTGCTTCGCGGCGCACCAAGCTGTGGAGAAGGCCCTCAAGGGCCTGAATCTGGCCTGCGGGCAGCAGGCCTGGGGCCACACCCTCACCCGCCTTTGGAGAGCTCTGCCAGAGCAGGACTGGCAGCCAGAGCCGCCTGCCGATCTGGAGGATCGCCTGAGGCTGCTCGATGGCTTCTACATCCCTACCCGCTACCCCGACAGCTACCCGGAGGGCACGCCGGGGGAGCATTTCGGCAGACTGCAGAGCGACCAAGCCCTTCTCCATGCCGGTGTCATCACCTCCTGGGTCCGTGCTGCGCTGGCCGAGCGCCGCTGAGGTGCTGCGGGCAGCCGGCTGCTGGGCCGAGCAGCAGCAACAAGGCCACCCCGATCTCCTGGCGGTGGGGGTTTTCGGCTCCTACGGCCGCGGCGATGCCGGCGTGGGCAGCGACCTGGATCTGCTGCTGATCCTGAAGGAGTGCTCCGATCCGATCTGGGAGCGTCTGCGGCGCTGGGACACGGGCTCCCTGCCGCTGGCCTGTGATCTTCTCGTTTACAGCCTGGCGGAGTGGCGCAGCCTGCCCGGCTGGAATCCGCTGCTGGCTGCGGCCCTGCAGCAGGACACCCGCTGGCTGGCGGGGAGGCCGCCCCTTGGGGAGGCAGCTACCCCTCAGCCCTGTTTCTGATCATTTCCCCGCACTTGGCGTGGATTCGTCCCATGTCGCAGCACCACGTCGCCGTTCTCGGAGGGTCAGCTCATCCTTTCCATGGCCGCGGGCTTCCCGCTGCCATCAGGAAGCCGGTCACCCCTGCTGCTCCAACAGCTACTCATGGAAATCCTGCCAGGATTATGGCCAACCTTTCGATCAGCATTCGTCTGGAGGAGTGGCTCTTGGCCCCGCAACCGCAGCTTCGCTTCGGTGTTGCTGCCGAACTCAGCTCACCGCAACGCCACCTTGGAAGGAGGCGTCGTAGGCGAAGAAACTGAGCTGCTCCTGGGGCAGGTCAGGGTTTGTGAGGTTCCAGGAGCGCACATGCGGACCACCGCCTGAACCGGCGCCGGTGAGCACGGCGCTGAACTCGGACGTGGAGGTGGCTCCCATGACGCCCACATCCACGCCACCGCGGAAGTTGGGGTCGTAGGCAAAGAAGCTGCTCAGGGTGGTCAGGGTGCCATCGCTGGCCTGGCTGAATGCCTTGACGTGGGGCCCTCCGCCGGCGCCGGCACCGGTGATGATCTCATCGGCACCGATGCCGTTGATGTTGCCGCTGGCCACGCTCACACCACCGCGGAAGTTGGGGTCGTAGGCAAAGAAGCTGGCGATCTCCTTGGGAGTGGCGAGGCCGCCATTGAT
>CANEWU010000208.1 GCA_947442825.1 Synechococcaceae cyanobacterium | reverse complement strand
GTCGCTGCAATGCCTGGGCCACCGACAGGCCCGCCTGGCCTGCGCCCACCACCACCACCGAGCGGTTCCTCCTGGCACTCGCGCTGCCGGGGTGGCGGGCGCCGTAGGGCGGCACGACAGGGGACATGGTGTGTTTCTTAGGCAAATGTGTTTGACGGTTGCATGGAAGGCTGGAGCGATTTGTAGCTGTGACAACCAAAATGAACACCCGCGATCGTGGCGGGTCACGAGGGCCCTGACCTGTAATTTGGTGTCAACGGCGACACAATTTCCGTCCTCGCACCGGCAAAGATCGCGCCGCTGAAGCCCGAACCCCGGAATGCCTGCCGTCTCCCGCCCCGCCAATGTGCCCGGCGACTTTCTTGTCGACTACGAGGAAAAGGTTTTCCCCGATGTCAAGGCTGAACCGGGCGAGAAAGCCCTGATCACCTTTCATACTGTGGCCTTCGAGGGATCGATCGGCCTGGTCAACCTGTTGCAGGCCAGCCGGCTGATCAATAAGGGATTCGAAACCTCGATCCTTCTGTATGGCCCTGGCGTCACCCTCGGCGTGCAGCGCGGTTTCCCCAAGCTCGGCGATGCTGCCTTTGACGGCCATCTCAACTTCAACGCCCGCCTGCAGAAGTTCATGGACCAGGGCGGCAAGGTGTACGCCTGCCGCTTCGCCCTGCAGGCCCTCTATGGCCACGGTGAAGGGGCCCTGATGCCGGGAATCACGCCGGTCAATCCCCTCGACGTGCTCGACATCGTGCTGCTGCACCGTAAGGAAGGGGCCTTCATCCTCGACACCTGGACCCTCTGATCCCCACCGCGCGCCCGTTCGCCATGGAGCCCACGATCAAGGTCGCCGCCGCCCAGATCCGGCCGGTGTTGTTCAGCCTGGAGGGCTCCACCGAGCGGGTGCTGGCCGCCATGGCGGAGGCGGCGGCTGAGGGGGTGGAGCTGATCGTCTTCCCGGAGACGTTTCTGCCCTACTACCCCTACTTCTCCTTCGTGGAGCCGCCGGTGCGGATGGGCCGCTCCCATCTCGCCCTCTACGACCAGGCCCCCACCGTGCCGGGTCCGGCGATCGATGCGGTGGCCGCCGCCGCCCGCCAGCACGGCCTGCACGTGCTTCTCGGGCTCAACGAGCGCGATGGCGGCAGCCTGTACAACGCCCAGCTCCTGATCGACGCCAGCGGCGAGATCGTGCTACACCGCCGCAAGATCACCCCCACCTACCACGAGCGGATGGTGTGGGGCCAGGGCGATGGGGCCGGCCTGTCGGTGGTGCCCACCGCCCTGGGTCGGGTGGGGGCCCTCGCCTGCTGGGAGCACTACAACCCGCTGGCCCGCTTCGCCCTGATGGCCCAGGGGGAGGAGATCCACTGCGCCCAGTTCCCCGGATCGCTGGTGGGGCCGATCTTCAGCGAGCAGACCGCCGTCACCCTGCGGCACCACGCCCTGGAGGCCGGCTGCTTCGTGATCTCTTCCACCGCCTGGCTCGATCCGGCCGACTACGCCGCGATCACGCCGGACGCTTCCCTGCACGCCGCCTTCCAGGGGGGCTGCCACACCGCCGTGATCAGTCCGGAGGGGCGCTATCTGGCCGGTCCGCTGCCGGAGGGGGAGGGCCTGGCGATCGCCGAGCTCGACCGCTCCTTGATCACCAAACGCAAACGGATGATGGACAGCGTCGGCCACTACAGCCGCCCCGACCTGCTCGGCCTGCGGCTCAACGCCACCCCGGCCCGCCAGGTGGAGGCCATGGCATTCGCGGATGGGGCTCCGGTCTCCGGGGCCGCACCCCTGCCAGGCGGCTCCGTGCCGGTGGGCGCCGCACTGGAGGGTCCCCATGTCTGAACTCGGTCGCCTGATCACCGAGCTGCAGGTGCATGGGGTGGCGGAGGCCGCCGTGGCGGGCAATCCCGGCCGCCGCGGCGGCGCCGGCCCCTCCGACCACCGGGCCCTCACCATCGACGGCACCACCGTGATGGTGCCCGTGTACAACGCCGCCGCCCAGGATTCCCCCTACCGCCTGCAGAGCGGCGACGGCGGCTCCGTGGCCCTGGCCGACCGCGACGGCACGGCCCTCACCGCGGTGCAGCCCCCGCCCGATCCGGCCTTCTACGGCCTGCACACCGCCGAGGGGATCCCCTACCGCGCTATCGCCCTGCTGCACGGCCGCGATGTGCTCGCCACCACCCTGCTGCAGACCTGCATCCGATTCCGCGATCGCCGCGAGTCGTGTCAGTTCTGCGCGATCGAGCAGTCGCTCGACGATGGCCGCACGCTGGTGCGCAAGACCCCTGAGCAGGTGGCCGAGGTGGCCGAAGCCGCCGTGCGCCTCGATGGCGTGCGCCAGCTGGTGCTCACCACCGGCACCCCCAACAGCGACGACCGCGGCGCCCGGATCATGGCCGACACCGCCCGGGCCGTGAAGCGGCGGGTGGCGCTGCCGATCCAGGCCCAGTGCGAGCCGCCGGAGGATCCGCTCTGGTACGCCCGCATGAAAGAAGCCGGGGTCGACAGCCTGGGCATGCACCTGGAGGTGGTGGAGCCGGAGGTGCGCCGCCGGGTGCTGCCGGGCAAGTCGGAGCTGGGCCTGGAGCGCTACTACGAGGCCTTTGCCCAGGCGGTGGCGGTGTTCGGCCGCGGGCAGGTGTCCACCTATCTGCTGGCGGGGCTGGGCGACAGCGCCGAGGCCCTGATCGCCTGCAGTGAGCGGTTGATCGGCCTGGGGGTTTATCCCTTTGTGGTGCCCTTTGTGCCGATCGCCGGCACCCCGCTGGAGGGCCATCCCGCCCCCTCCACCGACTTCATGGTGGCGATCTACTCGGCCGTGGCTGAGCGGTTGCACGCCTCCGACCTGCGCCGCGAGGCGATGGCGGCGGGCTGCGCCAAATGCGGTGCCTGCTCGGCCCTGTCGCTCTTCGAAGACGCGGCCGGTTCCGCCCAGACGCCCGCAGCCGTGCACTGAACGCCTGCCATGTTCTTCATCGACCCCAGCAGCCATTCGATCGGCCGCAGCCCCAGCTCCGCCCCGGCCTCCTTCACCCCATCGGTGCGCTGGGG
>CANEWU010000207.1 GCA_947442825.1 Synechococcaceae cyanobacterium | reverse complement strand
GGCCCACGACTGGAACGGCGAACCGATGGACTACGGCCTCGCACCGCTCACCGTGCCACCAGGCCACCTGCTCGTGTTTGGCGACAACCGCAACGCCAGCCTGGATTCCCACCTCTGGGGTCCGTTGCCGGAGCGCGAGGTAATCGGTACCGCCGTGTGGCGCTACTGGCCGCTGACGCGGTTTGGGCCGATTCGGCCTCCCACCCCCACCACGGACCCGCCGACCTGAGGGGGAGACAGCCGTGGCGGTTGCGTTATGGTTCCATCCACGCCCAAGGGGGCGGCCTCGGTCCGGCCGGCAACGGCGGCCCACTTCCCAGGAACCGATCCATGTTCAACCCGGACTTCCTGACCACCGACAACGAGGCCATTCACGGCAATGCGCTGATTCAGTACCTCCAGGAACAATCCCCCGAGGTGCTGCAGCGCGTCGCCCGCTCCGCCAGCGGCGACATCCAAGACATCATCCGCCACAACGTTCAGGGCCTGCTGGGCATGTTGCCCGCTGAGCAGTTCGAGGTGAAGATCCAGGCCAGCCGCGAAAGCCTGGCCGGCCTGCTCGCCTCCGCGATGATGACGGGCTACTTCCTGCGCCAAATGGAGCAGCGCATGGAGTTGGAGGCCTCTCTGATCGGCTGCGGCGGCCTCGACGATGCCGACGCCGACGACCCAGGGGAGCTGCGCCTCTAATCCGCAGGCACGACACCCGCTTGCACAAGGGCGCGATCAATCCCGGCCAGAAACGCCCAGGAGCCCTGATCCACAGCCCACTCGCGCTGCTCGAGTGCATCGGCCAGCTGCCGTAAAGACTCCGCATCGATGGCCACCGGCGCGTCGTAATGGGCGCCCACCAGCCAGCGGGGCTCCCCCCGCCCAGCCAACGCCCGCAGCCAGGTCACCAGGGCGTTCCGCTGCCGGGGAAACACCAGTCGCTCCAGCACAGCCGCCACCTGGGGCCGGCCCTCGTGGCTGAGCAGCGCCTCCGCCTCCTGCTGCCAACCGGGCTGCCACCGGAAAGGAAAGAGCCCGAAGTGGCTGCGGGCATTGCGACAGCCAGGAGCGAAGGCCTCCCGCAGCACCTCCCCCAGCGGCGGCACATCCAGGGGCGCCGGCCGTAGGTAGTTGGCAAAGAGCACCAGCCGGGCCCAGCCGCGGCGCCGGGCCTGCGGGTTGTCCTGCAGGGGCTCACTGCCGCGGTCGCGGGCATGGAAGAGCAGCGGGGTGGGATCGAGCGAGAAGATCGGCGGGGGCTCCGCCGGGATGGACACCAGGGCATCGGTGAGCAGCAGGGCGCCGCTGGCATGGTCGAGGCAAGCCACCTCGAGGAAGGTGCCCAGCCCCAGGTCAAGGGGGCCCAGCGCCTCCCACGCCAGCTGCTCGGGATAGGGAACCCCGTCCTCCAGCAGCACGCGCGTACGGCCGGCGGGGAAGCCGAGCCAGGCCGGCGGCAGGTTGAGGGGAAAGCTCCACTGCCGTTGGGTCACCCAGACCGTGGCGGCGGGGAAGGCGCGCGCCATCGCCGGCACCGGCAGCTTGTGTTCCAGCCCGGAGGCGGTGGGGAGCACGATCGCCCGCACCGGCCCCCAGCGATTTTCCAGGGCGCGCAGCGCCTCCCGCACTTCAGCGGTGGGTGCCACCGGGGCGTAGAGAAGGAGCCCGTCGCAGACCCGCAGCACGCTCATGCGGATCGGCACCGCCACGTACCAGACGCCCTGCAGTTGCTCAAAGGCCCAGAGGCGCTCGGCGATCAGCTCGCGCACCAGGGTTCGCCGCCGGCCGTAGGGATAGAGCGGCAGCAGGGGCCACCAGGGCCAGCGTTGGTGGCGGGGATCGGTGGCGGGGTTTAGGGGGGAGGGGCTGAAGGCCGTCACGGGAGCGGAGGGGAAACCGATCAGGGGGGTGGGGGGCCGGGCCGGCCGATGCGTCGCCGGCGGGCCAGGAGGCCATGGCGAGGGGCCAGCACCAACGCGATGCCGAACAGGGTGCTTTGCACGAGAACAATGCAGCCAGCGGTGGAGGCATCGAGCCAGTAGCTCCCCAGGATGCCCAGGGCGGTGGCCAGCATCGCCGAGGCCACCGCCAGCAGGTTCATGCGGTCGAAGCGATCGGTGAGCAGGAAGGCCGTCGCCCCGGGGGTGACCAGCATCGCCACCACGAGAATGATGCCCACCGCCTGGAGGGCGGTCACCGCCGCCAGGCTCACCAGGGTGAGCAGCAGGTAATGGAGCACCCCGGTGCGCAGCCCGATCGAACGGGCATGGCCCGGATCGAAACAGAACAGCAGCAGATCGCGGCGGCGCACGGCGAGCACCGTGAGCACCACCAGGCCGATCAGCAGGGTCTGGGCGATGTCAGCGTCGCTGAGACCCAGCAGATTGCCGAAGAGGATGTGGCTGAGGTCCACGCCGCTGCGCAGCTTGGAGATCAACACCAGACCGAGGGCAAAAAACGCCGTGAACACCAGCCCGATCAGGGCATCTTCCCGCAGGCGGGTATGGCGCCGCAACCAACCGATCACCGACACCGAGCCCACCCCGAACACGAAGGCGCCGACGGCGTAGGGCACCCCCACCACGTGGGCGAGCACCACGCCGGGCAGCACGGCGTGGGAGATGGCATCCCCCATCAGGGCCCAGCCCTTGAGGGTCATGTAGCAGGAGAGCAGGGCGCAGACGGACGCCACCACCAGGCCCAGCCCCAGGGCCCGCTGGATGAAGAGCTGCTGGAAGGGTTCCAGCAGGGCCAGGGCCGCCGCCTCCCCGATCGCTGCGACATCGCTCATTGGGGCCGCTCCGGGCTGGCGCCAAAGGTGCGCAGCAGGTTGGCCTGGGTGAATACCTCGGCGGTGGGTCCGTAAGCGAGCACGCGGCGGTTGAGCAACAGCACCCGATCGCAGAAGGCCGGGATCGCCTCCAGATCATGGGTGGCGATCAGGGCACTGCCCCCCTCGGCCCGGAAGCGGCGCAACTGCCCGATGATCAGGGCCTCGGTGCGGTGGTCGACGCCGGCGAACGGTTCATCGAGCAGGAGCAAGCGAGCCTGCTGGGCGAGCGCACGGGCCAGCAGGGCCCGTTTGCGTTGACCTCCGGAGAGGGT
>CANEWU010000206.1 GCA_947442825.1 Synechococcaceae cyanobacterium | reverse complement strand
GCCGGCCAAATGGCAGGCGCTCCAGAAGCAATGCGGTGACGTTCTGGCCGAGGTAGTAGCCGACCAACAGGGCCAGGATCGAGAAGCTGGCGGTCCGCCAGCTGCGTCGCAGTTGCCCCACCAGGCCGCCACCCAGCCGGCTGAGCACCCCCTGCCAGCGGGTTCGCTGCACGGGAAGACGGCTCATGGCGGCAGCAGCGACTGCAGATAGGAGAGCGTCACTGCGGGGCCCGGGCAAGCGGGGCCACGCACCACCTCCACCGGAGCTCCCTCCTGCGCCAAGGCCGCCACCACGGCCCGGGCCGGCGCAAAGGCCTGCGGCGGCTCCTGGCGCGAGAGGCTGCTGAGGGTCACCAGGCAGGGCAGGCCCGCCGCCTGGGCGGCCTCCAGGCCGTTGCGGGAGTCTTCCACCACCAGCACCGACCCAGGCCTGGCGGCGTTGGGGTCGAGGGCGGCCAGCTGCTGGCGCGCCAGTCGGTAGGCCTCCCCATCCGGCTTCTTGCGTGCAACGTCTTCGCCGCAGACGCGGAAGGCGAAGGCGGCGGCCAGATCGCCGAGAACCCCGTCGCACAGGTCCTGCACCGCCGCGCGGCCGCTGGTGGTGACGATCGCCTGGATCACCCCGGCGCCGGCGGCCTCCCGGATCAACGCCGCCACGCCGGGGCGCAGGGGCAGCTCACCGCTGCGCACCCGCTCGCCGTAGTGGTGGCGCTTGCGTGCCACGAGGCGATCGAGCAGCTCCGGATCCGCCGGCCGGTCGTCCCGTTCGGCGATCCAGGCGGCGATGCGCTCGCGGCCACCGCTCACGGCCAGAAGCCGCAGGTAGGTGGGCCGGTCCCAGCGCCAGGGGAGCGCGAGATCGGCGAAGGCGGCGTTGAAGGCCGGCCGGTGCCCCTCCAGCTCCGTTTCCGCCAGGGTGCCATCCACATCCCAAAGCAGCGCGGCCAGCCGGTCGGCCATGGCGGGGGCCCAGTGCGCCCCCAGGCTAAGGGGATGCCCGGCCCCGCCCCGGGCCGCACAATGCAGAAACCGTGCCGCGCACCCCGTGCTCTGCGATCCCCCCGCTCAGCGCTGGCTGCTGCCGCCGCCCCTGCCCCCCCAGGAGGGGTCGGAAGCCCTGGCAGCCGCGCTCGATCTGCCGGAGGAGCTGGTGGCCCTGCTGCGGCGCCGCGGCCATGGCGATGCCGAGGCGATCCGGGCGCTGCTCGATCCGCCGGCCGCCCCCGACCCCCGCCGCCACTTCGCCGACCTGGAGCGGGCCGAGCAGCGCCTGGAGGAGGCCTGCGGGCGCGGCGAGGCGGTGGCGATCTGCGGCGACTACGACGCCGATGGCATGACGAGCACCGCCCTGCTCAGCGGGGTGCTGCAACGGCTGGGGGCCCGGCCCCACCCGGCGATCCCCAGCCGGCTGGAGGACGGCTACGGGCTGAATGTGGGCATGGTGGAGGCCCTGGCGGCCGAAAACATCCGCCTGCTGATCACCGTCGACAACGGCGTGGCAGCCCGGGAGGCCCTGGAGCGGGCCGAAGCCCTGGGGATCGCCGTGATCCTCACCGACCACCACACCCTGCCCGCCCAGCTCCCCCCCCACCTGGCGCTGCTCCACCCGGCCTGCACCCCCGAGGGCTCGCCCTTCCGGGGCCTGGCGGGGGTGGGCCTGGCCTATGTGCTGGCCAGCGCTCTCTGCCGCCGGCTGAAGCGTCGCGATGGGCTGGCGATCGCCCTCGATCTGTTCTGCATCGGCACCATCGCCGACATGGCGCCGCTGCAGGGGGTGAACCGGCGCTGGCTGATGGATGGCCTGCCGCGCCTGGCCCAGAGCCGGCTGGAGGGGCTGAAGGCCCTGCAGCAGCTGGCTGGGGTGGAGGAGCGGCCTCTCGACGCCGAGGCGGTGGCCTTCCGCCTGGCCCCCCGCATCAATGCCGTCGGGCGCCTGGGGGACCCGCTGATGGTGGTGGAGCTACTCACCAGCGAGGATCCCGAACGCTCCCTGGCGCTGGCCCGGGAATGCGAGGCCCTCAACCGCCACCGGCGCGAACTCTGCGACGCGATCGAGGCCGAAGCCCTGGCCCTGCTGGAGGCCGACGGACCCCACCGCGCCGCCTTCCTGCTGGTGGCCCAGAGCCACTGGCACCACGGCGTGATCGGCATCGTGGCCTCCCGGTTGGTGGATCGCTTCGCCCTGCCGGTGGCCCTCTTGGCGGGGGAGGGCGATGGGCGGCTGCGGGCCTCGGTGCGGTCGCCGCGGGGCTTCGCCGTGGACCAGGCGCTGCAGGCCTGCAGCGATTTGCTGGAGCGCCATGGCGGCCATCCCGCCGCCGGTGGCTTCACGGTGCGCGCCGAAGCCGTGGGGCGGCTGCAGGAGCGGCTCGAGGCGATGGCCCGGGAATGGCTGGGGGAGCGGGGCGACGGCCCGGCGGTGGAGCCGGAGGTGCACCTGTCGCTGGCGCGGGCCGACCGGGACTTCTGGCGCCAGCTGCAGCGGCTAGAGCCCTTTGGGGTAGGTCATCCGGCGCCGGTGTTCTGGAGCAGCGGTTGCCGGTTGGTGGACTGCCGCAGCCTGCGGGGGGGCCATCGCCAGCTTGAGCTGGAGCAGGACGGGGTGCGGCGGCGGGCGATGGCCTGGCGCTGGACGGGGGAGGATCCGGCCTTGGGGTTGGTGGATGTGGCCTGGCGGCTCAAGCTCGACCACTGGCAGGGGGAGGAGCGCCTGCAGCTGGAGGTGGTGGGCCTGCGGCCGCGGGGGGGCGACGAGGTAGTGCTGCGGCACCGTCGCCGCAGCTACTGGTGCCGCCGCCAGGGGGAGCACCTGCTGATCCGCAACGCCGCCGGGGAGGAGCTGCAGGTGTCGTTGGCCACGGTGCTGGAGCCGGGGGAAGCGGGCTCAGGCGGAAGCGGCAGTGGCGGGGCGCCAGGGGCTGAGGCGAACGGGGCCACGGCCGAGGCGAACCGCCGTGCCTACGTCCGCGGCCTGGCGCGAGAGGCGGCCCACGCCCTGGGGCTCAGCGCCTGAGCTCAGAGGGCGCCGCGGCGGTAGAAGAGGATGAAGATCACAGCCGGACCGGCCAGGGTGATCAGGGCCAGGGCTCCGAAGTTGGCAATCAGGTGGAAATCGATG
>CANEWU010000205.1 GCA_947442825.1 Synechococcaceae cyanobacterium | reverse complement strand
GGCCCACGTGCTGGTCTTCCCGGAGGCGGGCCATGCCCTACTGCGGGCGCCGCTGATCCCGGCGGTGCTCGAATGGCTGGAGCGCACCCTGCCCGCCTAGGTCCCAGCCCCGCGCCCGGCCGATGCCCTCCCCCTCCGCTCCCCAGTCCCCCGCCCTGGGCTTCGGTTCTCGGGTGCGAGAGGCGTTCGGCCGCCAGGCCGCCGCCTACGACGGTGAAGCGCAGCTGCAGCGGGCCATCGCCTGGCGGCTGGCCAGGCTCTGCCGGGATCTGCCCCTACCAGCGGGCCCCTGCGCCGATCTGGGGGCCGGCAGCGGCCTGCTCAGCCGGGCCCTCACCAGCCTCCACCGCGGCCTAGCGGAACGTCCCCCCCTGCAGCTCGACCTCTGCCCGGAGCTGCTGGCCCGCAACCCGCTGCCCCAGCTCCGCCCCTGGGACCTCAACGGCGGGCTGCCGCCGGAGCTCGATGGGGCGGCCCTGCTGGCCTCGAGCTTCGCGCTGCAGTGGCTGGAGCGGCCGGCCGAGAGCCTCCGCCTCTGGTGCCGGCAACTGGCGCCCGGCGGCTGGCTGGTGCTGGCGCTGCCCACCGCCGGCAGCTTCCCCCAGTGGCGCCAGGCGGCCCGGGCCGCCGCGGTGCCCTGCTCGGCCCTGGCGCTACCGGAGGCCACGGAGCTGCTGGCGGTCTCCGCCGAGGAGGGCCTGGCGCTCCGCCAGGGAAACGTACGGCGCTTCAGCCGCCGCCAGCAGCCCCCCCTGGAAAGCCTGCGGGCCCTGCATCGGCTCGGGGCCTCCGCCAGCCGATGCGGGGCCCTGGGCCCCGGCCAATGGCGTCGCCTCTTGCGCCATTGGCCCAACGGGACGGGCCTAACGTGGGAAGTGCTGCTGGTGGTGGCCCAGCAACCCGACCACCCGTAAGCGGAGGCCTGCCGATGCGCCTGGTGATCTGCGGCACCGACACCGATGTGGGCAAGACGGTGGTCTCGGCCCTGGTGGTACAGGGACTGGGGGCCCGGTACTGGAAGCCCGTGCAGAGCGGTCTGGAGGGCGGCGGCGACAGCGGGCGGGTACGGGCCTTGCTGCAGCTGGAGGAGGAGCGGCTGCTGCCGGAGGCCTACCGGCTGGAGGCCCCCGTGTCCCCCCACTGGGCAGCGGAGCGCATGGGGGTGACGATCGAACCCGAGCGCCTGGCCCTGCCCGATTCGACCCTCCACCCCGGTTCGCTGGTGGTCGAGACCGCGGGTGGGCTGCTGGTGCCCCTGCGGCGCGACTGGCTGCAGATCGAACAGCTGGCGGTGTGGAACCTGCCGGTGCTGCTGGTGGCCCGCAGCGGCCTGGGCACGCTCAACCACACCCTCCTTTCGCTGGAGGCCCTGCGGCACCGGGGCCTGGAGGTGCTGGGGCTGGTGCTCAACGGCCCCCCCCATGCCGACAACCCCCGCACCCTCGAGCAGCTGGGTGGCGTGCCCGTGCTGTGCGAACTCCCCCCTCTGGATCCCCTCGATGCCGCAGCCCTGAAGCGCCAGTGGCAGGACAGCGCCCTGCCCCGTAGCCTTCGGCCATGAGCGCCCGTCACTGGATAGTCACCGCCGCGGTTGCCGCCCTGTGCACCGCCATTCTTGTGCTCTTCACCGAAGTGGAAGAGACGGCGGTGAAATGGATCAACTGCGGGCCCCTAGCCACCGAAGGCGAGCGGGCCAACCGGGATCTGTGCCGCTGAGGCAGACGCCCGTCAGCGGGGTCGCCGCGCCGCCAAGGGGCAATGGCCGGTAAGCGCAGCCGCGTTGCGCTTGGCGAGCCCGAGGCTCCAGCCCTGGCGGAGCTGGTCGTGCACATGCTCGATCTGGGACTGGCTCCAGCCCTCTCTCTCCAAGGTGGCCCGGATCATCGGCCACTGGCCCTCCGCGAACAGTTCACGGGGACCCCAGGCGCGGTGGGGTAAGGAACGGTTCATCTCCTGGGCGGAGAGGAAGCGCGTGGAAAGGTTGCGGGGAAGATCAGGGACCATCGGACGGTTCCGGTGGGGCCGGCGGCGGCGAGGTCGCAGGGGGCCCAGGCCGCGCTCTGCCCCTCCATCATGGCAGTCCCCCAGGAACCTACGCATCCGGTGAGCAGCACGCCCGGCTGGCATCCCCACCTCTGGCACCCCTTCGTGCAGGCGGCTACGGCCGATCCCCCCCTGCGGGTGGTGCGGGGGGAGGGGGCCGAGCTGGTGCTCGACGACGGCCGCCGCCTGATCGACGCCATCAGCAGCTGGTGGGTGACGTTGCACGGCCACGGCGAACCCTCGATCGCCGCGGCCATCGCCGAGCAGGCGCAACGCCTGGAGCAGGTGATCTTCGCCGATTTCCGCCATCCGCCCGCCGAGCAACTGGCGGAGCGGCTGGCGGCCCGCAGCGGCCTCGATCGGCTCTTCTTTTCCGACAACGGCTCCACGGCGGTGGAGGTGGCCCTGAAGATCGCCTGGCAGTGGTGGCACAACCGCGGCACCCCCAGGCCCCGCCTGATTGCCTTTGAGGGGGCCTACCACGGCGACACCTTCGGGGCGATGGCGGTGGGGGCCCGCTCCCTATTCAGCGCCCCGTTCGAGCCGCTGCTGTTCGAGGTCGCCCGCGCCCCCTGGCCCGCCACCTGGTGGGGCGACGACAGCGTGGCCACGCGGGAGGCCGCTGCCCTCGAGACCCTCGCCCAGCTCCTGGAGACCCCCACGGCCGCCGTGATCCTCGAACCGCTGGTGCAGGGGGCCGGCGGCATGGCGATGGTGCGGCCGTCGTTCCTGCGGGCCGTGGAGGGCCTGGTGCGCCAGGCCGGAGCGCTGCTGATCGCCGATGAGGTGTTCATGGGCTTCGGGCGCAGCGGCGCCCTCTTCGCCAGCGGTGCCTGCGGGCTGCAACCGGATCTGATGACCCTCTCCAAGGGGCTCACCGGTGGCTTTCTGCCGATGGGGGTGACCCTGGCCAGCGAGGCGCTGTTCCAGGGATTCCACAGCCTCGACCCCAGCCACACCTTCTTCCACGGCCACAGCTTCACCGCCAACCCCCTGGGCTGCGCCGCGGCCCTGGCCAGCCTCGACCTGCTGGAGGCTGCCCCCCACCGCCACAGCGTCATGGGGGAGCGGCATCGCCCCCACCTGGAGCGCCTGGCGGAGCATCCGGCGGTGCGGCGACCCCGGCTCACGGGCTGCAGCGCCGCCTTCGACCTGGCGAG
>CANEWU010000204.1 GCA_947442825.1 Synechococcaceae cyanobacterium | reverse complement strand
CCACCGCCTGGTGCACGATGTCGCGCCAGCGGCTGAGGTAGCGGGCCTCGCCGTCACGGAAGGCGCGGCCCTCCTCGGAGTCGGGACGACCCGCCTCCCACCACTGCAGCCAGGGTGTGCCGAAGGCGTGCACGAAAAAGTCGAACAGGCCGGTGAAGCTCACGCCCACGATCGGATCCCAGTCGCGGCTCTGGCGGTAGCGATCCACCGCGAAGCGATGGTTGAGCAGGCAGGCCACCGAGAGGCCCCCAGCCCGGAACGCTTCCTCCTGGGCCAGCTCGTCGTGGGGATCGATCTGGTTGAGGTGGATTTCGGCCAGGTTGCAGTGGAAGTCGGCGCCGAGGATCTCGCCGCAGGGGTTGAGGCCGTAGCGGCCCAGGCGATGCTCCAGCTCCGCGGCGCTGATGCCGCTGTGGTGAAGCTGCAGCCAGCGGCCCGCCTCCTCGCGGCCCTGGTCGGCGTAGATGCCCACGAATTCCTCCCGCAGCTCCGGGGTGGGCAGCAGGTCGGCGTTGGAGCGGGCGATCGCCTCGGGGGCGAATTGGATGGCGCCTTCGCCGGAGTTGAACTGCTTGGTGACCGCCTCCAGCACCGTGGCGCGGTCGGGGCGGGAATGGAAGACGCGGGTGTGGTTCGCCATCCGCAGCGCATCCCGCTCCGGATCGATGCGCCAGTTGCCCTGTTCGTCCTGCTGCCAGAGGTTGTCCTTGGCGGTGGAGGCCGCCAGATCATCGGCGGCGAACTGGCGCATGCCGGCGCTGCGGCGGATGTTGCCCGCCACGATCGTCACCGCCGCCTCATCGATCAGCAGGCAGCACTCCACGGAGGTGAGCTGGCGGCCGCGGGCGCGGTTGAGGATCTCGGCGACGCGGCCGTAGAGGTCGCGCAGCTTCACCGGGTTGGCCATGCCGCCGAAGCCCTTCAGCGGCTCGCCCACCGGCCGCACATCGGCCAGGTCCACGGCCACGTGCACGGGACCATCGAAGCGGCCATCGCTGCAGAGTTCGAGCATCAGGCGATAGCTGTCGACCCAGCCGGAGCGGGTGTCGCCCACCTTGATCGTTACCTGATTGCCCTCCACCCGGTGGCTGGTGCGCTCCTGGCGGGAGCCGGCGGGGGTGACGCCGATGTCGCTGGTGATCTCCACCACCAGCTCATTGCGCACCGCCGGCAACCGCTCGATCAGGTGCGGCTCGATGATGGCGCCGGTACCGCAGCCCATCATCGCCAGATCCATCATCAGGGCGAAGGCTTCCCAATCCACCAGGTTGGTGGAGGTGCAGTTGTAGGCGCCGGAGAAGTTCTCAGGATCGTCGATCCAGGCGGTGCCGCCGATCCACAGCCAGCGGCCGGAGGGGAGGGCCTTCTGCTCGAGCTGCATGCGTCGCAGCAGCGACACCTCCCCGTCGCTCAGGTGGCCGAGGCGGTGCAGGCCGGCCAGGTTGCGCTCCACCACTTCGGCCCAGCTTTCGCGGCCGTTGTCGTTGCGGCGGGAGTAGGTGCGATAGAAGACCGGATGGGCGGCCGGCGCGGTGGCGGGGAAGTCTTCCCGCAGGGCGCCCCCGGCTCCAGACCCATCGGCCCAGCGAACGGCCCCCGGGGCGCTGGTGAGTGCCGCGTCGGGTCGGGAGGGGGTCAGGGTCACGGACGGATCCACGGCAACGTGCCTGGCACCATAAACGCCACCCGTGGGGGCTGCAAGGTGGGCGGGCCACCAGCCACAGTGCCAGCGGCTGGGCGTGCGGTCGGGCGTGTGGAAATGGCGATGGGCGCTCAATGGCGGTTTGCGGATCGCCCGGCCGCCCATCTGAAAAAGCCCTGAGAAATCCTCGCCAGGGGGTCGCCGCCGCAGGGGTGGCCCCCTGGGGGGTTTGCCCTTTGCGCAAACGGCCCGGCGCCTGTGGCAGCGTGAGCGCCAGTCCCCCGCCTGCGCGCAGCGATGGAGCGCATCCCCGAGCCCGAGCTGATGGACGATCCGGCCCAGGCCCTGGCCTACGCCGCCAGCGATTTTTCGCGCTCCGACCGGGCGATGGTGGCCGACCTGCTGGATCGCAGCGGCGCGGAGCTGGGCTCGGAGATCCTCGACCTGGGGTGCGGCCCGGGCAACATCACCTTCCTGCTGGCGGAGGCCCTGGCCGCCAGGGATCCGGCCGCCACGGTGCTGGGGGTTGATGGCGCCCCCCGCATGCTGGCGATCGCCGAGGAGCGCCGGCGCCTCCATCCCCGTGGCGCCTCGATCGCCTTCCACGCAGAGCTCCTGCCCTGCCCCTCCCTGGCCGGCCGCCGCTTCTCCGCCCTGGTGAGCAACAGCCTGCTGCACCACCTGCACCAGCCGCACCAGCTGTGGGAGGCCCTGAGCCAGCTGGGCGCCCCGGGGGCGGTGGTGGCGGTGCGGGATCTGCGCCGCCCCCCCGATGCCGCCGCCCTGGAGGCGCTGCTGGAGCGCCACGGGGCGGGCCTCGATCCGCTGGTGCAGCGCGACTACGCCCATTCCCTGCGCGCCGCCTTCCGCGCCGGGGAGGTGCGCCAGCAGCTCGACCAGGCCGGTCTGCCGGAGCTGGAGGTGCAGGAGATCGACGATCAGTACTTGGAGGTGCGCGGGCGGCTGCCTGGCAGGCTGGCGCCATGAGCCCCGATCCCTCCCCCTCCGGGCCCGCCGCCAGCGAGCTGGCCGAAGCGGTGGCCCGCCGCCGCAACTTTGCGATCATTTCCCACCCCGACGCGGGCAAGACCACCCTCACCGAAAAGCTGCTGCTCTATGGCGGGGCCATCCAGCAGGCGGGGGCGGTCAAGGCGAAGGGGGAGCAGCGCAAGGTCACCTCCGACTGGATGGAGCTGGAGAAGCAGCGCGGCATCTCGATCACCTCCACCGTGCTGCAGTTCGACTACGCGGGCAGCACGATCAACCTGCTCGACACCCCGGGCCACCAGGACTTTTCCGAAGACACCTATCGCACCCTCGCCGCCGCCGACAACGCGGTGATGCTCGAGGACGCCGCCAAGGGCCTCGAACCGCAGACCCGCAAACTGTTTGAGGTGTGCCGCCTGCGGCGGATCCCGATCTTCACCTTCATCAACAAGATGGACCGTCCGGGGCGCGAACCCCTGGAGCTGCTCGATGAGATCGAGCAGGAGCTGGGCCTGGCCTGCTGGCCGGTGAACTGGCCGATCGGCGGCGGCGATCGCTTCCGCGGCGTGATCGACCGGCGCAGCCGCATG
>CANEWU010000203.1 GCA_947442825.1 Synechococcaceae cyanobacterium | reverse complement strand
TGGCAACAGGGGAAGCCGCGGCAGGAGCGGCCGGGACGGGGACGGTGGTGGCCGGCACCGTGGCGGAGCGGGTTCTGATCCTGGCGCTCAGCGGCGGCAACGCCCCGGAGGAGCGGCGGCGCCTGGCCGAGCTGGAGGCCCTGGTGCGCAGCGCCGGAGCGCTGCCGGTGGGGGTAATGGAGCAGCAGCGGCGCGCTGGGATGGCGCCCCAAACAATCTGGGGGGAGGGAAAACTGCGCGAGGCCGCCCTGGAGGCCCGCCGCCTGGGGGCCGAGCTGGTGGTGACCGATCGGGAGCTGACCCCGGTGCAGGCCCGCAACCTGGAGCGGATCCTGGATCTGCCGGTGAGCGACCGCAGCGAGCTGATCCTCGACATCTTTGCCCAACGGGCCGCCAGCGGCGCCGGCCGGCTGCAGGTGGAGCTGGCCCAGCTCCGCTACCGCCTGCCGCGGCTCACCGGCCGGGGCCTCAGCCTCTCCCGCCAGGGCGGCGGCATCGGTACCCGCGGGCCGGGGGAAACCCAGCTGGAGAAGGACCGCCGCGCCATCGCCCGCCGGATCGAGCGGCTGCAGCGCGACGTACGCCGCCTGGGCGAGCACCGGGCCCGGCTGCGCCGCGGCCGGCAGGGGGTGGAACGGCTGGCCCTGGTGGGCTACACCAACGCCGGCAAGAGCTCCCTGCTCAACGCCCTGACCCGGCCGGGCCGGGGCGAGGAGGTGCTGGCGGAGAACCGGCTGTTCGCCACCCTCGACCCCACCACACGCCGGCTGTGGCTGGGGGATGGGGCGCCGAGCGACGCGCCAGCGCGGCTGCTCACCGACACCGTGGGCTTCATCCGCGACCTGCCGCCACCCCTGGTGGAGGCCTTCCGCTCCACGATCGAGGAGGCCCTGGAGGCCGATGGTCTGTTGGTGGTGGTCGACCTGGCAGACCCGGGCTGGCCGGAGCAGTGGCGCACGGTGACCGCGATCCTCGATTCCCTCGGCTCCCAGGTGCCCCGCCAGGTGATCGGCAACCAGATCGACCGCTGCCCAGCCGGCGAGCTGGAGCGCGCCCGGGCCCTGGTGCCGGACATGCTCTTCGTATCGGCCACCGCTGGGCTCGGGCTGCAGGGGCTGCGGCGCCATCTGGGCCACTGGCCTGACGGCCAACGGGGCCTGTGCCAGCATTCGGAGGCTGATGCACGCACGACGCCTTCGCCTGCCATGGCCCTGCAACTCGGAGACACCGTCCCCGATTTCACCCAGGATTCCCAGCTGGGACCGATCAACCTCTACGACTTCGCCGCTGATTCCTGGGTGGTTCTGTTCTCCCACCCCGCGGATTACACACCGGTCTGCACCACCGAGCTCGGCGAGGTGGCCCGCCTGCGGCCCGAATGGGAGAAGCGGAACGTCAAGACCATCGCCCTGTCCATTGACAGCGCCGAGAGCCACTGCGGCTGGATCGCCGACATCAACGACACCCAGCACACCAGCGTCGACTATCCGATCCTGGCCGACGCCGACCGCCGCGTCGCCGATCTCTACGGGATGATCCATCCCAATTCTCTCAACAATCTCACGGTCCGTTCGGTGTTCATCATCGATCCGGCCCGCAAGCTGAGGCTGCAGATCACCTACCCCGCCAGCACCGGCCGCAACTTCGACGAAATCCTGCGGGTGATCGATTCGTTGCAGCTCACCGACCACCACCAGGTGGCCACCCCCGTGAACTGGAAAGATGGCGACGACTGCGTCGTCGTTCCCTCGATCCCCACCGAGGAAGCCCGCTCGAAGTTCAGCAAGGGGATCACCGAAATCCGCCCCTACCTGCGGATGACCCCCCAGCCCAACAAGTGAAGCGTTGAGCACCAACCCACGTTCAAGCATGGCCCCCACCCGCCCCTGGCGGCACCGTTTCACGGTGCCGCAATTCACGGTGGTCACCGGGCTCCTGGTGATCGCCACGGGCACCGTGCTGTTGGCCTCCCCCCTCTGCTCCACCGATGACGTGGGGCTGTGGGAGGCCCTGTTCACCGTCACCTCGGCGATCACGGTCACGGGCCTGAGCATCATCGATGTGGGCCGCGATCTCACCCCCCTGGGCCAGGGGGTGCTGGCGGGTCTGATCCTTACCGGCGGCCTCGGGCTGATGGCCATCACCACCTTCCTGCAGGGCTTCGTGCAGGGTCGCTCGGGGCTGCGCCAGCGCCTCGACAAGGGACGGGCCCTCGATGAGTTCGGGGTCGGCGGCATCGGTCCCACCTTCAACCAGATCCTGCTGATCGCCGCCGTGGTGATCGGCCTGGGCACCGTGGTGCTCTACGCCTTCGGCTTCCGCGACATCCCCAACCCGGGCCGGCGCCTCTGGGCGGCCCTGTTCCACTGCATCAGCGCCTACAACAACGCCGGCTTCGGCCTCTGGAGCGACAACCTCGTCGCCTATCGCAGCAACCCGTGGGTAAACGGCACGATCGCCGCCCTGATCGTGATCGGCGGGATCGGCTGGCGCGTCGCCAACGACCTCTGGGTGAACCGCTTCCGCCTGCAGCGCATCCGTCGGCTGAGCCTGCACACCCGGCTGGTGGTGCGCACCACGATCGGCCTGATTGTGGTGGGCACCCTCGGCCTGCTCTTCACCGAGCACTTCGCCACCGAAGGCATGGTGCAGAAGCTCACCCTCTTCGACAAGCTGCAGGTCACCCTGTTCCAGTCGATCACCTGCCGCACCGCGGGCTTCAACCCCGTGCCCCTGAGCGCCGCGACCATCTCCGACGCCGGCCTGCTGCTGATGATCGTGCTGATGTTCATCGGGGCCAGCCCGGGCGGTACCGGCGGTGGCATCAAAACCACCACCTTCGCCGCCCTCGTGGCCGCCACCCGCTCCACCCTGCGGGATGAGGAAGTGGTGGTGATCCGCGACAGGGAACTGCCCGATCGGGTGGTGCTGCGCGCCATCGGCGTGGCGATGGCCTCAGCCCTGTTCGTGGTGGCGATGGCCCTGTTTCTCGGCCTGGGCAACACCACCGCTGGCACCCCGGGCAGTGAGGCCTTCACCTTCATCGAGAAGCTGTTCACCTGCGTCTCGGCCTTCGGCACCGTCGGCCTCGATGTGGGGGTAACGGCCCAGCTCAACCGCTGGGGCCAGTTTGTTCTGATGGTGGGGATGTTCGTCGGCAGAATCGGCATCCTGCTGATGCTCTCGGCCGTCTACGGCCACCGCCCCCAGAGCCGCGTCGGCTACCCCCGCGAAGAGCTCTATCTATGAGCCCTGCCAGCGGCCCGCCCCCCCTCACCCCTCCCTCTCCCAGCGC
>CANEWU010000202.1 GCA_947442825.1 Synechococcaceae cyanobacterium | reverse complement strand
TCTTGCCCCTCACCAACCGCTGGAGCGATCAGGTGGCTGGCCTCAGCAGCTGGGGATCGGTCACCCTGCCGCGGCAGAAGGAGTTCCACATGCGCTACGTGCATGCGCCTCTCTCCTCCAAAGGGCTCAAGCGCCTGTTCGTGGTGATCTCCGATGCCCTGCGCTACGAGGCCGCTCGCGACTTCGCCGATCGCCTCAACAGCCAGGCCGGCAAGGGGTGGCACGCCGAGGTGGATGCCCTGCTGGGGGTGCTGCCCAGCTACACCAAGTTGGGGATGGCGGCCCTCCTCCCAGGTGCCCAGCTGGGCCTCAATGCTGCGGAGTCCACCACCTTTTTGGACGGACAGAGGACCAGCAGCACCGAGGACAGGGACAAGATCCTCAAGACCTACGCCAAGGGCCGCGCCAAGGCGCTCAAGGCGGAAGACTTCCTCAACCTTGCCACCAGCAAGGAGGGTGCTGAACTCACCCGCGATCACGACCTGATCGTGATCTTCCACAACCGCATCGACCGCATCGGCGACAAGCGCGAGAGCGAGGCCGACACCTGCCAGGCGGTGGACCAGACCTTTGAGGAGTTGGAGCTGATCCTGCGCAAGATCGCCAGCCTCAAGGGCAGCCAGGCGGTAATCACCGCCGATCACGGCTTCCTGTTCCAGCAGGAACCGGTGGATGCCAATGACCGCGCCCAGTTCCCCACTGCCAAGGAGCTCAGCTTCAAGAACAGGCGCTTTGCTCTGGGCACAGGGATCAAGGCCAGCGCCGGGCAGAAGCTTTTCAGCGCTGAGCAGCTGGGCATGGATGGCGACTGGCAGGCCGTTTTCCCTCTAGGCCTCGACCGCTTCCCCCTCTCAGGCTCCGGTGCTCGCTTCGTGCACGGGGGCACCTCCCTGCAGGAGGTGGTGGTGCCGGTGATCAAGCTCAAGCGCGAACGCAAGGACGAGAGCCGCGTGGTGGAGGCTGAGCTGCTGCGGGTGCCCGCCAAGATCACCACCAGCAAGCTCTCCTTTGGCCTGTTCCAGCTGGAGCCGGTGGAGCCCAAAAAGCGCCTGCCCTTGCCGCTGCGCATCGGCCTCTACGCCAAGGCCGATGGCGCCCTGCTCTGCGCCCATCGCACCGTGCTGCTGGATTCCGCAGCCAGCGAGGCCCGTGAGCGGGAGCAGCAGGTGGTCCTGGAGCTTTCCAACGCTGCCGGCGACTACAACAACCAGACCCTGGAGCTCCGCCTGGAGCGGCAGCTCGACGGTGTCGCCACGCCAGTGCCCTACAAGACAGTGGAGATCAAGCTGCAGCGGCCCTTCGGCAACGACTTCGACGACTTCTGATGGCCTTAGTCCATGCCTAAGCTAAGACGGTCATCGGCTGGCGGCGCCATGGATTCAGTGCCATCTGCGGCGCACGGTGCGCCACGTGTTGTGAACGTGCATCAGGCAAAGACCCACTTCTCGCGCCTGATCGACGACGCCCATGCCGGCGAGACGATCCTGCTGGCCAAGGCCGGCAAGCCCTGGGCGCGGCTGATGCCCCTGGCGCCACCGCCGGCCCAACGCATCCCCGGGCGTCTGCGCAGCCAGGGGCCTCTGAGCAACCCCGATGCCCTGCTGGAGCCGCTGGCCGCTGACGAGCTGGCCAGCTGGGAGTCCGGGGCCCTCCTGCCTGAGGGTCTCCAGCCATGAGCGATTCAGCGGCCTACCTGCTCGACAGCCACGTGTTGCTCTGGTGGTGGTTTGATCCGGAGCGCCTCACTGAACCGGTGCAGACCCTGCTCGCCGATCCAGCCACCACGGTGTTGGTGAGTGCGGCCACGGTGTGGGAACTGAGCCTCAATCACCACCAGGGCAAGTTGCCGGAGCTGGCGCAGGCCATTGGCGATCTGCCAGGCCTGCTGCAGGCCGATGGCTTCCAGGCCCTGCCGATCGCCCTGGCCCATGCTGTTCGCGCCGGCGCCTACAACCAGCCCCACCGCGATCCCTTTGATCGCATGCTCGCCGCCCAGGCCGAATTGGAGCGGCTGGTGCTGCTCACCGCTGACCCCCAGCTCTCCACCTTTCCCTGCCGCACCCTCTGGTGACAGCCATGGCCCCGAGCTCACCCCCAGCCGCCCAAAGCCCTCTCGATCAGAAGATCCTCGAGCACTTCCCTGGCCTGGTGGTCCGCAAAGACCTCACCACCGAGCTCAAGCAGAACGCCGTGGTGCCCACCTACGTGCTCGAGTACCTGCTTGGCCAGCACTGCGCCACCGACGACCCGGCCCTGATCAGCGAAGGCTTGCAATCAGTGCGGCGCATCCTCGCCAAGCACTACGTGCACCGCAACCAGGCGGAACTGGTGAAATCCACGATCAAGGAGCGCGGCAGCCACAAGGTGATCGACAAGCTCACCGTAGAGCTCAACGACAAAGGCGGCTTCTACGAGGTGGAGTTCACCAACCTCGGGCTTAAGAAGGTCCCGATCGATGGGGACTTCGTCAAGCGCTTTCCCAAGTTGCTGGTGGGTGGTATCTGGGCGATCACCGATGTGGAGTACGAGCTTCCGGCCGATCCCAAGGCCAGCCCCTGGCAGATCTCCAGCGTCAAGCCGATCCAGGTGGCCGGCGTTGACCACAACGAATTCCTCAAGGCCAGGGCGCAATTCACCACCGAGGAGTGGATGGATGTGCTCATGCAGAGCGTGGGCTTCAACCCCGAGCCGTTCACCCGCCGGGGCAAGCTGCTCACCCTGATCCGGCTGATCCCCTTCTGCGAGCGCAACTACAACCTGCTGGAGCTGGGCCCCAAGGGAACCGGTAAATCGCACGTGTACGCCGAGTTCTCGCCCCACGGCATGTTGATCTCAGGCTCGGAGGTCACGGCTCCGAAGCTGTTTGTGAGCAACGCCAGCGGCAAGATTGGCCTGGTGGGCTACTGGGACTGCATCTGCTTCGACGAATTCGCCGGCAAGGACAAGAAGGTCGACAAGACGCTGGTCGACATCATGAAGAACTACATGGCCAACCGCACCTTCTCGCGGGGCATCGAGCAGCTGTCAGCCGAGGCCTCGATGGTGTTCATGGGCAACACCCAAAAATCGGTGGCCTACATGCTCAAACACTCCCACTTTTACGAGCCGCTACCCGACAAATACATCGATTCGGCCTTCCTCGATCGGATCCATGCCTTCAATCCCGGCTGGGAGGTGCAGCCAGTGCGCCATGAGCTGTTCTGCACTGGTTATGGCTTCGTGGTGGACTACATCGCCGAGGTGCTCAAGCACCTGCGCACCGAGGACTACACCGGCCTCTACAAGCCCCACTTTGAGATCAGCTCGGAGGTGTCGACTCGTGATCAAACGGGCTTTGAGAAAACGTTCTCCGGGCTGATGAAGATCATCCACCCCGATGG
>CANEWU010000201.1 GCA_947442825.1 Synechococcaceae cyanobacterium | reverse complement strand
GATCGCCCTGGTCTCCGCCGTCGTTATCGGCCTGCTCGGCACCCTGCTGATCTGGCCCCTGAAGTTCATCCTGGCTCCGATCTGGGCGATCACCTCCCTGGGTGGCCTGATCAGCCCGGTGTCCTTCCTGTTCAACTGGCTGATTACGATCATCCTCTTCGGCCTCGCAGCCTGGCTGATCCAGGGCTTCCGCCTGCGCAACGGCCTGATGAGCGCCGTGCTCGGCGGCCTCGTCTACAGCGTGCTCAGCACGATCGTGCTGCAACTGCTCGGCCTCGATGTGCCGCTCACCCGGGCCATGGCGATGCTCAGCAGCGGGGTCGCCTGATCCTGCTGGCGTGATCCCGCCGGCCTGACCTGATCTCGGTAAGCCCTTGCCGGGGTTCCCTCCCCGCGGATTTCCGCGGGGAGGCTTCACAATGGGTCGATGTCCTTCCAGCTACAGGCCCCGTACGTCCCCAGCGGCGACCAGCCCACCGCCATCGAGTCCCTCGTGCGCGGGGTCGAGGCGGGCGAGCGCTATCAGACCCTGCTGGGCGCCACGGGTACGGGCAAAACTTTCTCGATCGCCAATGTGATCGCTCGCACCGGTCGCCCGGCTCTGGTGCTGGCGCACAATAAAACTCTGGCGGCCCAACTCTGCAATGAACTGCGCGAGTTCTTCCCGAACAACGCCGTCGAATATTTCATTTCCTATTACGACTACTACCAGCCCGAGGCCTATGTACCGGTCTCGGATACCTACATCGCCAAGACCGCGTCGATCAACGAGGAGATCGACATGCTGCGCCACTCCGCCACCCGCTCCCTGTTCGAGCGGCGTGATGTGATCGTGGTTGCCTCGATCAGCTGCATTTACGGCCTTGGCATCCCTTCGGAGTACCTCAAGGCTGCCGTGCGTTTTCAGGTGGGCGACACGCTCGATTTGCGAGCTTCCCTGCGCGGTTTGGTCAACAACCAATACAGCCGCAACGACGTGGAGATCAGCCGGGGCCGCTTCCGGGTGCGCGGCGATGTGCTCGAGATCGGCCCCGCCTACGAGGATCGGCTGGTGCGCGTTGAGTTGTTCGGCGACGAGGTGGAGGCGATCCGCTATGTGGACCCCACCACGGGAGAAATCCTGCAGAGCCTCGAGGCCATCAGCATCTACCCCGCCAAACACTTCGTCACCCCCCGGGATCGGCTCCAGTCGGCCATCGGCGCCATCCGCCAGGAGCTGCGCGGGCGACTCGACGAACTCAATGGCCAGGGCCGCCTGCTCGAGGCCCAGCGGCTGGAGCAGCGCACCACCTACGACCTCGAGATGCTCGAACAGGTGGGCTACTGCAACGGCGTGGAAAATTACGCCCGCCACCTGGCGGGTCGCGAGGCCGGTACGCCGCCGGAGTGCCTGATCGATTATTTCCCCCGCGACTGGCTGCTGGTGGTCGATGAGAGCCATGTCACCTGCTCCCAGCTGCAGGCGATGTACAACGGCGATCAGAGCCGCAAGCAGGTGCTCATCGAGCACGGCTTCCGCCTGCCCTCCGCCGCCGACAATCGGCCGCTGAAGGCCGAGGAGTTCTGGACCAAGGCCAGCCAGACCATCTTCGTGAGCGCCACCCCCGGCACCTGGGAGATGGAGCGCAGCGTGGGCCAGGTGGTGGAGCAGGTGATCCGTCCCACCGGCGTTCTCGACCCGATCGTGGAGGTGCGGCCCAGCGAGGGCCAGATCGACGACCTGCTAGGCGAGATCCGGGTGCGGGCCGAGAAGGCCGAGCGCGTTCTGGTGACCACCCTCACCAAGCGCATGGCGGAAGACCTCTCTGAATACCTCGCCGAGAACGGCGTCCGGGTGCGCTACCTCCACTCCGAGATCCACTCGATCGAGCGGATCGAGCTGATTCAAGACCTGCGCAATGGCGTCTACGACGTGCTGGTGGGGGTCAACCTGCTGCGGGAGGGTCTCGACCTGCCGGAGGTGTCCCTGGTGGCGATCCTCGATGCCGACAAGGAGGGTTTCCTGCGGGCCGAGCGCTCCTTGATCCAGACGATCGGCCGGGCGGCCCGCCACGTGGAGGGGATGGCCCTCCTCTACGCCGACAACCTCACCGTTTCGATGGCCCGCGCGATCAGTGAGACGGAGCGGCGCCGGGTCATCCAGCAGGCCTACAACGAGAAGCACGGCATCACGCCCACCCCCGCCGGCAAGCGCGCCGGCAATTCGATCCTCGCGTTCCTTGATGTGTCCAGGCGGCTCAGCGACGAGCAGCTGGACGAGGCGGTGCAGCAGGTCGACCACGCTGGCGTGCCCCTTGATGCCCTGCCCGAGCTGATCACCCAGCTCGAGGAGCGCATGAAGGCCGCGGCCAAGAACCTGGAGTTCGAGGAGGCGGCTAACTTGCGCGATCGCATCAAGTCGTTGCGTCAGAAGCTGGTGGGGAAGGCGTGAGCGACAGCGGCCCGATCGGGAAGCGATCGATGTAGCCCACGAACGCGGCGTGCGCGTGTTCCACGCTCAGGAACCGCCAGTGGGGCAGGGAGGGTTTGAGCACCTCCAGGTGCTGCAGCACCGTGAGTGTGGCCGCCGTCTCGAGCGGGCCCACAAACCCCTCCTGGGGCAGGGGCAGGCCGCGCAGCCGCTCCACCTGGGGGCGGCTGAGGCAGAAGCAGCCCGCGTGGGGGTTGGCCGGCCCATCGAAGTGGATCGGCGGCCCGCTGCCGAAGGATCCGATCACCCGGTCGGCGCTGGGGGTGCAGAAGCGCTGGATGAAGTCATCGCGCAGGGGTCCGTCGATCAGCATCACGCCCGCCCCGCCCCGATCCACCCGCTCATAGCGATGCGGCATCAGCACCATCCGGCCCTCGGTCTGGGCCAGGAACCAGGCCTGCTTGTCGAGGAACAGGGGATCGGCGATCACCAGGTCGTCCTCGAGGTAGAGGGTGAGGTCGGCGATTTCCCCCTCCCGGATCAGCTGGTCGCGGGTGCGCAGGGCCAGGCTGCGGGGGTCGTCGATCACCAGGCTCTGCACCTCAATGCGGCCGGCGAACAGCTCCAGCACCTCATCAAGCTGGTGCTCGCCATCGGTGCACACCTGGATCTGCAGCTCCAGGGGGCGCTCCAGCACCGCCCCGGCGGGGGGCTGGGCGGGCAGGTGCTCAATCCGTCGTCCGCCGATGTGGAGGCGCAGGTCGCGGGCCCCCCGCTGCAGGTCGAGCAGGGCCGACAGGCAGCGGCCCAGGGCCAGGGCCCGGGCCGCACGGGCCCCTCGGCGGCTCGACCCATAGGGGCCTTCGCCGGCCTGCTCCTGGAAGAAGTGGGGGATGGCGACGCGCACCCGCAGCGGCTGGGCCCCGCTCACACCGGGGCCTCCGTTCCCTCGATCCGGTGCTGCTGGACGCCCCCAAGATCGAAGGCGGCGTGCACCGCCTGCAGCGCCCGCACCCCCTCGGCT
>CANEWU010000200.1 GCA_947442825.1 Synechococcaceae cyanobacterium | reverse complement strand
GCCGCTGGTTCGCACGCCCGCCAGCAGCGAGTGGTGGATCAACCGGTCGGCCAGCACCAGGCTGTGGCGATCCGCCAGGGCACTGACCGCCGCGAGGTTGGCCTGGAAGCCGCTGGGGAACAGCAGCACCCGCTCCCGGCCCAGCCAGGCGGCCAGGGCGGCCTCCAGGGCGAGGTGCACGGGCCGCGTGCCGGTTACCAGCCGCGAGGCGCCCGCCCCCAGCCCGCTGACGGCCAGCTCGGCCGCGGCCGCGGCGAGGACGGCGGGGTGGCGGCTCAGTCCCAGGTAGTCGTTGCTGGCCAGGTCCAGCAGCGTCTGCGGCGCCGCCAGGGCCTCCAGGAAGGGGCTCCCCTCGGCGCTCGCTGCCGGGGCGTAGGGCCGCAGGGCACGCCGCCGCTCGGCCGGAACGGCCGCGAGGGCCTGGCTCAGCTGGGTGCGCCAGGGCGAAGGGGACGGGGGATTCAGGGGACCGCGCCACCGGATACCGCCCCAGTGTGGGACCGGTGCCGCTGCGGGTGGGGGCGGCTAGCTTTTGCACTTTCCTAGGCCGCCGTGACCTCCTCCGACCCGAACTCCCGTCCACCGTTTCCCCCCTTCACCAGCGAAACCGCTGCCCAGAAGGTGCGCCTGGCGGAGGACGCCTGGAACGGCCGTGACCCGCAGCGCGTTTCTCTGGCCTACACGCCCGATAGCGTGTGGCGCAACCGCGCCGAATTCCTTGTGGGCCGCGAGGCGATCCAGCAGTTCCTGGTTCGCAAGTGGGCGCGGGAGCTCGACTACCGGCTGATCAAGGAACTCTGGGCTTGTCAGGATAATCGTATTGCCGTGCGTTTTGCCTATGAGTGGCATGACGATTCCGGCCATTGGCACCGTGCTTATGGCAATGAAAACTGGGAATTTGATGAGCATGGCTTGATGAAGCGTCGTATCGCGAGCATCAATGACCTGCCGATCGAGGAGGGCGATCGCAAATTTCACTGGCCCCTTGGCCGTCGCCCTGATGATCACCCAGGGCTTTCGGATCTGGGGTTGTGAGGGGGATGGGGCTTGCTGACTGCCGATGATCATCACGCCCGATCAGATGGAGGCCTCGGCAGGGAGGTTTCAGTCACGCTTCCTCTTGGCTTGTCTCTCCTCCGGATTTGAGCCAACCATTGTCTACGCAGCGGGCACGCAGTCTCAGTTGGCGAACTGGTATCGCGCCATGGGTATGAACAGAAGGGATTGCTTGGGGGGCTCCACGACCGGCGCGGGGGCCCTGGAGCTAATTGCGCGCGTCAGGCCTTCCATCCTGGCGATGGTGGACGATCTGCCGGATATGTCGTTGCTCCATCTTGCCCGGCAGGCAAAGAAAATCCACCCCCAACTCAGGCTCATTGCCTTTGTCTCCCGTTTTGATGACGTGCTGACGCAGCAGGTGATTCCGGTTCTTGTAGCCGATCAGGATATGCTTGCCTGCCCGGATGTAATAAGCCTGGCGACAATGTCTGTGGTCACCAATACAAGCTATCGCAGTCCTTCCCTCCTGAAGGGCGTGTCGATTTCGTCACAACTGCCTGTGGAGGGTGAGGTGGCCACCCTTGAGTTGAGCCTGCGGGAGCGGCAGTTGCTGGAGGCGTATGCACTCGGCCTCAGCAACAGGGAGACGGCGGAGCGGCTGGGCTTATCGGTGCGGACCGTCCAGACCTACAGCGTCAACCTGCTGCAGAGACTGGGGGTCAATAACCGTCAAAAAGCCCTGCGCCGTGCGATTTCCCTTGGTTTTCGCGCCGCGGTTCGCCGTTTCGAGTCTGCGTGACGGGCTGAGAAAGGGTCGTCCTTGGACGATTGCCTCCTGAATGGGGAGCGCCATAGGTTTGTTACTCCTATGGGCATTGGCTGGTGATCAGTCCGATTGCGCGAAACAGGCTTTTGTGCGCACGTCAGAAGTTGTTGGCTGCCGATGGTCCGGATCAGTGGCGCAAAGTTTCCTATATCAGGCTTTGTTGCACTCTTTTGGGGCCGGGAAGCTACCCTCAGCTGCTCCGCAATCTCTTTCTCTGTGATAAGGAGTGGTGGAAAAAGTGCCATGTCTCCCGCGAAGGTGTGCTGTTTTCGGCGAACCCGCGCTTAGATGCTCTGCTGAAGCCTGTTTCACGATTGCAGGCTCAGGTCGCCACTCTGCCGGTGCCCTCCCTTCCCCCGGTGGATACCGCAACCAAGAGGCTTGCCTGCGCAGGGCCACTTTGAGCTGGGGTTTGCCGATTTGCTTGGCGCCCTGCCCACGCACGTTTGCCCCCCGGGATCTTTGGTAGTTTGAGCTTCCTTTTGCCCAGGAGACCGTGCCGTGCGTGATCCTGTCTCTTCTTCAGGAAGCCCCAGTAGGCCCTGCCCCCTGTGTGGTTCCGATGCGATCGAGGTGATTGCCAGGATCAGTGCCCGGCAGATCGTCGAATCCACGCCGTTTTATGGAGACGCGCACTACCGGCTCCTGGGGGTGGATCCAAGCGATCTCTATGGAATCTCCTGGTGCCATCGCTGTGCCTTTGGCTTCAGCTCCCACCTGCCCAGTGACGAGTTTCTCTCGAAGCTGTATGGGTCGGAGTACCCGGCCGAGGAGGGTGTAGCTGTCTTTGCCCGGCCGGGCCGCGCCGCCCATGGGTTCCATTCCCTCTCCTTGCTGCTGTCGGCCCTGGCCGCCAAGGTGGAGGTGGATAGCCGCGGCTGCCTGTCGCGGCCCCTGCGCATTCTCGATGTGGGCTGTGCCTACGCAGTCGGCTCCCTGGGGCTGGTGCATCGCCACTATCCCTACGAGCTGACCGGGGTGGAGTGGGCGGAGTCAACGCGTGCCTATCTGCGATCGGAGGGAGCCAACGTCTATCCATCCCTGGAGAGCATCCCTGAGGGGGAGCTGTTTGATGCTGTGATCCTCAACGATGTGCTTGAGCATGTGCCTGATCCGCTTGCATTTTTGCGGCAGGTGCGGAGCTGCTCGCAGCCGAATGTGGTGGTGTGGATCAACGTGCCCGATTTCTCCTGGCGGCGCATGAAGGGTGTGGTGCAGGATCTCAAGGCGGGCGCCCGCGTCGTGCCCAAAGATCTCAACCCTTGGGAGCATCTTTCCTATTTCAGCCCCCGCTCCCTGCACGCGGCGATGGCCTCTGTCGGCTGGCGGCGGCTGCCTCAGGAATCGGTGGATTACTCCTTCCGCTGCTCCAGCTGGGGTGATCTCCTCAAGGCCACTCCCCGCTTCGTTCGCGATGCCTGGCGGATCAAGCGCGGCACCTACTTCGCCTCGGTGCGTACCTCGGGCCTCTTCGCGTTGGCCCCTTGAGGGCTGCAGTGGTTCAGCCGCCGCAGCCGCCGCAGCCGCCGCAGCCCCCACAGCCGCTGCCGCCATCGCTCGCACCGGCCGGCCAGCTCCGGCACCAGGGGGGCCAGGGCAGCGGCCTCCGCCGCCGGCAGGGCCGCCACGCCGAGAACGGCG
>CANEWU010000199.1 GCA_947442825.1 Synechococcaceae cyanobacterium | reverse complement strand
GGAGCCGTTGCTGGGCCGCTGGTTGTTGCCGATCTTTCACCCTTCCTATCTGCTGCGCAATCCCTCCAAGGAGCCCAACAGCCCGAAGTGGCTCACCTGGCACGACCTGCAGGATGTGCGGCGGCGGCTGGATGCGACTTCGGCACATTAGTATTGATATTGGTATTGAGTTTTTATAATTCCTGACGGATGAATGCAAAGACAAGGCAGGCTTTCGATGAACAACCGCCCCAGCAGGGATTGCGCTATTCGCTTTGCTTTGCGGCGGCTCAGCTCTGGTTGCCACCGGACGTGGTGCTGTTGCCGCCTTCAGCTTCGTCTTCTTGATCCTGGGCCAGGCGGGCAAACACATCGCCGGGCAAGGCAACGCCGCGCTTGGAGGTGCGTGGGCCGGCTTTGCGGCCAAAGCGGCGCTGCCAGCCGCTCTGCAGTTCCGCCAGGAAAGACTGCTCGGTGTTGGGGCGTCTCGACAGGGCCGCAAAGCCCAAGAACAGGGCGAGGCTGGCGACGGCGGAGCGAAGGATCTCCGGCAACAGTGCCCAGGGGTTGATCGCCGTGGGGGTGGGCCGCTGGCGATCGATCTGCGTGGCGACCCGATCGAGGGCGGTGTTGATGCGGCTGCGCAGAACCGGCAGGGGCAGGCTGCGTTCGGCCTCATTGAGCTGGGGACCCTGCAGGGCGGTGAGCCGCTGCTTCAGGTCGTCGACGGTGGTGGCGCTTCGCACGGCCTGGCGGATGGCCTCCAGCTGGGTGGTGGCGCGCTGCACGCGGCTTTTGCGCTCCGTGGTCTGAACGCTCTGCTGCTGCAGGGCAGCCGTGGTCAGCAGGGGAAAGAGCAGCAGGAAGCCGAGGGAAACGGGAATGGCCAGGCGGGCGGCCAGCTGACGGCGGCCGGCCAGCTGCGGATCGCGCAGGTCGAGGGAGCTGGCCAGGTGGAGAAGCACCAGGCCGGTGAGGGGCATCGGTGAGCTGTTGATCAGGGTGCTGCCCACCCGCAGCTGCCAGGCGGGATCCAGCAGCTTGATGGGAAAGAGAGAGCCGGCCACCACCGTGAGGAAGAGAACCACCATCACCATGCCCGCTACGGAGAAGCCGCGAGCGGTGGCGGAAGGAAAGTAGGCGGATTCGCGCCGGTCGGAGCTGGAGGTCATGCAGGGGGTAAGCGCGGCAGGAAAAAAAGGGGGTAGCCCTCCGCAGCGGCAGCGCTGGAGAAGCCGCAGGCCAAGGGATGGCTGGCGGCCCGATCCACCTAAGGCGGCCCAAGCGGACACCGAAGGGGTGGATGGGGGTTTTGCCGGAGGTTAGGGGAAAGGGCGGCGGAAGCAAAGGAATTTGTAGGGATGGAATGTCTTGGTTGCCAAGCCTCCATGGCGCGTTGGCGATGGCATAGCCAACGCTTGTGCACTGCGGGCCTGGGAACAACAACGAATCCCTGGCGGACGTCCGGGGCGTCGCCCCCACCCGCTCGGCCGGATCCTGGCTAATCAGAGGGGAGCCGTTTCTCTTGCCATGACGCTCCCCTCCCTTGCGGCCTTCCTGGAGGCCGCCAGCGCCGATGAAGGTCTGCAGGAGCAGCTGGCCACGGCAGCCGACGCCGCCAGCCTCGCCGCCATTGCCCAGGCGGCCGGTTTCGCCGTGGGGGAGGCTGACTGGCTGGCGGCCAGCGATGCCGGCCAGCCGGAGCGCACGGCCGATGCCTGGCGGGCGTTGGCGTCCGATCCCTGGGCGGAGGATCCCTCGCCGAGCCCGGCCGAGCCCGTTACCCAGCCCGTTACCCAGCCCGTTACCCAGCCCGATCCCTCGGCTGATCCGCTCAGCGCCTTCCTGCATCAGGCCCATGGGGACCCGACGCTTTGGGAGGCGCTGGCGCAGGCCCCGGATGCCGCCGCCGTGGCCGCCTTGGCCCAACAGGCGGGCTATCCCCTCTCCAGCGCCGATCTGTGGGCGGCCAGTGAGGCGGTGCCCGAGGAGCTTGAGAACAACGGGGATGAGCTGGCGCTCGAGAGTTTTCTGCGCCAGTTGGAGGGCGATGCGGAGCTCCAGCGGGCCCTGGCGGAGGCGGCGGACGCTGCGGCGGTGGCCCTGCTGGCCCAGGCCGCCGGCCATCCCCTGCGCGAGGTGGATCTCTGGCTCGCCAGTGGCCTGGAGCCCCAGCATCTCGCTCAACCGCAACTCCCGGTCGTCACGCCGAGCGAAGCGGCCCTGCTGGCGTTTTTGCACCAGGCCCAGGCCGATGCGGCCCTGCTGGAGTTACTGGCGGAGGCGGCCGATGCGGCGGCGGTGACGGCGATCGCCCGCGGCGCCGGCTACCCGATCAGCCCGGCCGACCTCTGGGCGGCCAGCGGCGCCGAGCCGGAGGAGCTGGTGGTGCCCCTGCTGGTGATCGAGGCCTGAGCGGGCCTGGGTAGGCCCGTTGGTGCGGGAGAGGCCGCATCGAGGGGCAGATGGCGCCCTGATGGCAATGTATGGTGTATACATCAGCCGTTATTCCTGGCGCTTCGTCGTGCCTGCCTCGAACCCCGCCTCGACTCCGGCCCCAATCCCCCCCTCGCTGCAGCGCACGCAGATCTACCTCTCCCAGGCGGAGCGACAGGGATTGCAGGTCCTCGCTCAGCGCAGCGGCCGCAGCCAGAGTGCCCTGATCCGCGAAGCCATCGATGCCTACCTGGAGCAGCACCAGCCCCAGGGTCGCCTAGCCCGGCTCCGCCAGGCCCGTGGGCTCTGGGCCTGGCGCACCGATCTTCCCGATTGGCCCGCCCTGCGCCGCGAGCTCGACCGTGCTCCGGAGGGACAGCCCTGATGGGCGCCCCAGCCGCCTCGGCTCTGTGGGTGATCGACAGCGATGTGCTGATCGATTACCTGCGCGATCAACCCCAGGCCGTGGCCTTCCTCGAGGGCAGCGAGCAGACCCTGGGCGTGTCAGCGATCACCGTCGCCGAGCTCTACGCCGGGGTGCGCGATGGCGAGGAACGCCACCAACTGGATGCTTTTCTCGGGGCGTTCACGGTGTTGCCCCTGGATCACCAGCCGGCCCAGCGTGCCGGGCTCTGGCGCCGTCAGTACGGCCCCAGCCATGGCACCGGCCTGGCGGAAGCCCTGATCGCCGCCAGCGTGGAGGCGGCCGGCGCCACGTTGGTGACCCTCAACCGACGCCATTTCCCAATGCTCGCTGAGGTTTTGGTCCCCTATGCCAAAGGCTGAATCGGCAACAGATCTGGCTTAGCCGCCAACACGACTAAGCTAGGTGCAGTGCCTCCTGCCCATCGCGGGCCGTCGCCGCCATGCAGGTCAACCTCCACGACGCAAAGACCCATCTCTCGCGCTATGTGGACCAGGCCCTGGCCGGCGAGGAGGTGGTGATCGCGCGCGCCGGCAAGCCATTGGTGCGATTGGTGCCGCTCGCCGCCGCCGCAGGTCCGCGCCGTGGCGGTTTTCTGAGGGGCCAGGCGACCATCAGCGCCGATCTCAAGGCTGATTTCCAACAGGAGATCGAGGAGATG
>CANEWU010000198.1 GCA_947442825.1 Synechococcaceae cyanobacterium | reverse complement strand
GTAGCGACTCTGCAGAGCCTGCACCACCCGTTCGCCGTTGCGGATCGCCCTCTCCCGGGCGCCGGAAACCTCACCGTTGTAGTCGAAGCGAACCACAACCGGCACCGGCAGCCCGCGGGAGACATTGAGCCCCCGGAAAATCTTCACGCCCACGTCGAGATCTGCCGCCCCCTCCTCCACCGTGTCCATGTAGGCGAAGTAGGTGAGGTTGCGCAGGTGGATCTCCTTGAAGCCGATGCCTACGCCGATGAAGCGCTCGGCATGGCCGGCATCGCCGTAGTGGCCGCCGTGCACCTGGCGCACGTAATCAATCTGCGAGAGGTTGTGCTCCAGCAGGCGGGCGATCAGCCGCACCATGCCGGGATCCGGGGCGGCGGCCGCCGCCGCCTCCACCATCGCCAGGATGCGGGTCCGCCCCTCCTGGGGGCTCAGGGAGAGGGTGGCCCCATACACATCCCTCGCATCGAGCCAGCGGTCCAGATGGGTGCTGCCGTCTAGCCCGGGTACATGCACCCGGATGGCGTCGGTGTCGGTGTCGATGCCCACCAGTAGAAGGTCGACCGAGGCGCCACAGCAGAAGCTGTTCTCCACCGCCGTCTGGAAATCCCTCAGGCGTTGGTGGCCGCAGCTGGCCGCGGCTGCGTCGTCGCTGCCGTGGGCGGCGCATCCCTCGTGGCTGGGGTCGAGGGAGCTGAAGTGGTACAGCACCACCTTGAGGTAGCGGGTGTCGGCGTGGGCGGGGTTGGGAACGCCCTCGCGATAGCGGCGATGCTCGGTTTTCACCCAGCGGTTCACCGTGTTCTCCACGTCGAACAGGGCGCCGGCATGGGGGCGGCGCCGCACGGAACTGAAGGGCAGGCGCAGGGCGTAGGCGATGGCGTGGGCGAGCCGACCGTCGGCGCAGGGGGTGATGTCGAGCAGATGGAAGCCGCAGCCCAGCAGAAACTCTTCGAAGGCCTGGGCTGCTGGTGTACTGGGCCCGCCGCGCAGAGGATCGTCCAGGAAAAAGCGGTTGCTGGTCTGCTCGTAGGCCTGGAAGACGCACCAGGCGAAGAGGGTGCGCATGTCGAGCTGGGTGACCCATGCGGTCTGCAGGATCGGCAGGGGCAGGGTGGTTCCCAGCTCCTCCTGGGCGAGCCTCTGCGCCAAATCAATGAAATTCTCCTCGTGCTGCAGCGCCGAGAGCTTGCGCAGAACCGGAACAATGCGATCAAAGCTGCCCTTCACCTTCTCGTCGTAGGCCCGCAGGGCCTCGTTGGCGCCGTGGTCGGTGAGTGGATGCAGTCCCTTGCTGTCGAGAGGGGAGGGCGTGCGGAAGGAGGTGCTGTCGAGGCGAGCGGGGCGAGGCCGAATCCGTCCGGTGGGCCGGTAGGTCGGTCCGGATGGGCCCGGGGCCGGTGGGCGGCGGCGACCGCGGGTCTGGCTTCCAGGGCGGTCCGTGGGGGTGCTGACCGGTGGCGCGTCAGCGAGATCAGGCCGCCCTTCGTTGCCCTCGGCGGTCCCGGGCCGGCGTCGGGGCGCCGTGGGGGCCAGGGAAGGCGGGCTCAGCAGGGGAGGGCGGCGTGACATCAAGGGATCAGGCCCGGGCGCCGCCGGAGAGTGTGATCAGCGAACCGGCGGAAGTGTTGCCGCTCGAACCCGTGATGCGGCTCACCGGTTCGGGCACCTCTTCGTTGCGCTTGCCCTGGAAGGTCGGCATGGCGGTCATCGTGCCGAGGCGGCTGGGGTTGCGGCGGCGGGCCGAGGGCCCCTCGGTGCCCGTGACACGCTTGCCACGGTCCCAGTCATCGCCGGTGATCTTCTGGCCGGAGGAGTTGCCTTCCCCGGTCACTCGGGAGACGGGACGCTCGTCCTCGTCCACGCTCACGGGTGCTGGCCCTACGGGACCGCGAGCTGGCCCCACGGGACCGCGGGCTGGCCCCACGGGACCGCGTGAGACCTGGGGACCGCGACGGTCGAAGCGGAATTCTTCGGTGCCGGTGACCTTGCCACCGGCCATCTCAAAAGGGCCGGTGATCCTGCGGCTGTCCTCGTAGCGGGTGCCGGTGACCCCACCGCCCTGCTGGCGGGCGGCGAAGGCGACCTGGGCGGGGGAATGAATGCTGAAGCCCTGCCACGGTTCGCTCTGGAGGGGGCGGGGGAAGTCCGGGTCCGTGCTGCCGGGGGGCGGAGTGCCACAGGCGGCGGCCTGTTGGTCGGAGCCCACGTAAGGGGTGCCGGTCACGTCGCCGCAGGCGCCCCGCTCGGCCCCGGTCATCACACCACCGATGCCCGGCTGGATGCCGCTCATCACGGTGCCCATGCGCACAGGGGTGCGGGAGCGGATCTTCTCAACGGCGGGGGTGGGGCACCAGGTGCCCGCCTCATCGAGGCCGGCGTAGGGGGTGCCGGTGACCACCTTGCAGGTGCCTGGTTCATCGCCGGTCACCTTGGAGGAGCGGCCGGTGCGGGTGCCGCTCACCACCTGGGCACGGTTGGTGACGCTGAAGCCCACCTTGGCCGCCTCGGGAGCGGGGCGGGTTCCGCAGAAGCTGTCGTACTGCTGGCTGCCCACGTACTCGTCGCCGGTGACGAGCCGGCAGGTGCCCGGTTCATCGCCGGTCACGTGCTCGCTGCGGCCCACGTGGGTGCCGGTGATGCCCGTGCCACGCAGGGTGTGGAGGCTGGCCACCTTGGAAGGAGCGCGCCCCCCCACTTGGTGGGCCTCGGTGACGTATTGATCGCCGGTGAGCTGGCGACCCGAGCCGGCCTCATCGCCGGTCATTTTCTCGGAGCGGCCCACCATCACGCCGGAGACGGTGCGTCCGCCGTGGGTCTGGGCCTGGCCCACCTTGCGGGGGGAGGGGGTGGCCCCTCCGCACCAGGAAGCCGCCTGATTGGCCGACACGTATTCGGTGCCCGTGATCAACTTGCAGGTGCCGGGCTCATCGCCGGTGACCTTCTCGGAGCGCCCCACCTCGTTGCCGGTGACCCGGTTGCCATGGGTGGTGTCGCTGACGCGCACCTTGGCCGGCTGCCGGGTGAGGGGACCGCTCTGGCAGAAGTTTTCAAACACTTCGGCCCCGAGGTATTCGGTGCCGGTGATCACCCGGCAGGTGGCGGCTTCGTTGCCCGTGGTTTTGGCGGAGCGGTTCGCCTGGGTGCCGGTGACAAGTTGGCCACCGCTGGTTTCGCTGGCGCCCACTTTCCAGGAGGCATCGGCGGCGGCGGCCTGGCGGGCGCCGTGGCGGTTAGGGCCGGTGGGGCGGCTGCCACTCCCATTGCGGGCGCCGGCTGCGGCGCCCACCTTGCTCTTGAGCTCGCGCACCTTCTGGGAGAGCTCGCGGGCGCTCATGTCTGGGTTGCCCTGACGGGCCATGCTCGCCGCCACACTGCTCTGCGGCATGGCGGCCGACTTCCCACGCTTGGAGAGGGCCTCGCGGCGGGCCAGCACGAGTGCGCGGCTGGGGTTGAACTGGGCGGTGCGCTTCGGGGTGGCGCTGCGACCACCGATGCGGCCGGAGTT
>CANEWU010000197.1 GCA_947442825.1 Synechococcaceae cyanobacterium | reverse complement strand
GCCACTGTTCACCCCCTCCTATGGCAGCCACGGCCCTCCCCGATCCCGTGCAGCAGCTCCAGGAGCACCTGCACCAGACCCGGCTGCTGGGCTCGATCAGCAGCGCCCTCTACTTCGACCAAAACACGGTGATGCCAGCGGCCGGAGCGGCCTGGCGGGGCGAACAGCTGGCCCTGCTGGCCCGCCAGTTGCACGAACGCCAGAGCAGCGCGTTCTACGCCGACCTGCTGGCGGCGGCGGAGGCGGAGGTAGAGGGGTCCCAGACCCAGGGGTCCAAAACCCGCAGCAACGGGGCGCCGACGGCGATGCGCCGCAACCTGGCCCTGCTGCGGCAAGAACTGGAGCGACAACAGCGACTCGATCCCGATCTGGTGGGCCAGATCGCCGCCGCCCAGTCGCGGGGCAACGCGGTGTGGCAGGAGGCGAAGCGCCGCGACGACTTCGCCGCCTTCGCTCCGGCTTTGACCGAGATGATCCGGCTGCGGCGGGCGCAGGCGGCCCAGCTGGCCGACGCCGAACCCGTGGCGCGCAGCCCCTGGGAAATCCTCGCCCAGACCTTCGAACCGGACATCAGTACCGCCCGTCTGCAGGCCCTGTTCGCGCCGCTTACGGCCGAGATTCCCGTGTTGCTCGAGCAGCTGCGGGCCGCCGATCCGCCGGAGGGCGCCGCCCCCGACCTGCCGGAGGGCCTGCAGGATTCCCTCTGCGCCGAGTTGCTGGCGAGCTGGGGCTACGACGCCTCCCGCTGCCTGCGGGCCCGCTCCGCCCATCCCTTCTCCTGCACCGTCGGTCCGCACGATTTCCGCATCACCACCCGCGTGGTGCCAGATCAGCCGTTGGCCGCCTTCCTCGCCACCGCCCACGAATGGGGGCACTCCCTCTACGAACAGGGGTTACCGCGCGGAGACGACCACTACTTCCCCTGGCCCCTGGGGGAGGCCACCTCGATGGGGGTGCATGAATCGCAGTCCCTGTTCTGGGAGTGCCGGGTGGCGCGCAGCCGGGCCTTCGCCGCCCACTGGCATCCGCGCTTCGTGCAGGGCCTGGGCCGCGATCCCTGGGGTGATGCCGACGGCTTCTGGCGCTCCCTCAACCCCCTGCGGCCGGGAACCACCCGGGTGGAGGCCGGTGAGCTCAGCTACTGCCTGCACATCGTGCTGCGCTTTGAGCTGGAGCTGGCCTTGCTTGAGCAGGAGATGCCGGTGGCGGAGCTGCCGGGGCGGTGGCGGGAGCGGATGGGGGAGCTGCTGGGGGTGGTACCCGCCAGCGATCGCGAGGGATGCCTGCAGGACATCCACTGGGCCGAGGGACTGTTTGGCTACTTTCCCTCCTACGCCCTGGGCCATCTGATCAGTGCCCAGCTGACGGAAACGATGGAGGGGGAGATCGGACCGATCGAGACGGTGATCGCCGCCGGCGAGAGCGCGCGGTTGCGGGAGTGGCTGGGGCGGAAGGTGTGGCCCCTGGGCCGCTCGGTGAATGGCGCGGAGCTGGTGGAACAACTGAGCGGCCGCCCCCTGGAGGCCCTTCCCTTCCTCGACCACCTGGAGCGCAAGCTGGCGGAGGCGATCGGGCCGGCCTGCGGGACCCCGTAGGATGCCGCGGCTTTTCCCCTTTCCATGGCGAACATCGACCACGCCCCGAGCCGCACGATGCTCAACCTCCTGCACGTGCTGCCGGCCTTCGCCGAGGAAGCGGAGCTGCGCCTGAACGCGATTGTGGAGCTCAACTCCAACACCATCAATAAGTACGAGCTGATCACCGAAACCGGCCACCTCAAACTCGACCGAGTCGGCTACAGCTCCCTGGCCTATCCCTTCGCCTATGGCTGCATTCCCCGCACCTGGGATGAGGATGGCGACCCTCTCGATATCGAGATCGTCGGGGTGACCGAGCCGCTGGTACCGGGATCGCTTGTGGAGGCGCGCATCATCGGCATCATGAAATTCGACGATGGTGGCGAGGTTGACGACAAGGTGATCGCGGTGCTGGCCGATGACAAGCGGATGGACCACATCACCAGCTACACCCAATTGGGTGACCACTGGCTGAAGGAAACCCAGTACTACTGGGAGCACTACAAGGATCTCAAAAAGCCCGGCACCTGCCGTGTCAACGGCTTCTTTGATGCGGCCGAGGCCGTGAAGATCGTCAAGGAGTGCGAGGTGCGCTATACCTCGTTGATCGAGCCCAAGCTGGTCCCCTGATCGGCCTTGGCCGGCACAACCTTCTCAGGGTTCTTGCCGGCCCGATCTCCCAGACCCCTGCCACGAGCCACCCCGCGAACACCATGACCCGTCGTTCCCTGACCGGCCTGCTGATCCCGGGCCTGCTCCTACCGCTCACCCTGCCCCTGCAGGTCGGTCTCGCCCAGGCGGCGGAGCTTCCGCCCCTGCCGGCGATCTCCCCGGCCGCCCCCGCCCCCCGCACGGGGCCAGGCCCGGCCACCGCCGCTGTCACCAGCAACCGCCAGATCCTGCTGGAACTGGGGCGCCGCACCATCAGCCTGGTGGAGGACGGCAAAGTACTCGGCAGCTGGCCCGTCGCCATCGGCGATTCGACCACCCCCACCCCCACCGGCACTTTCACGGTGCGCAACAAGGTGGTCAACCCCCAATACCAGAGCACCAAAAGCGGCAAGGTGAATCCCACCGTTGGAGCCCAGGGGCCGCTGGGGGATCGCTGGATCGGCTTCCACGCCACCGACAAGGATCAATTCGGCATCCACGGCACCCCGAGCGCCTGGGCCTGGACCGTGACCTCCCGCGCCGCCGTGACCCAGGGCTGCGTACGCATGCTCACCACCCATGTACGGCAGCTGTTCGAGAAGGTGCAGGTGGGTACGCCGGTGATCGTGCGGCGCTGATCCAGCGACGCTCGCGGCCCTGCTGCACGGGCGGCCGTTGATCAGAAAAGATTCTGCAGATTGAAGCGCCAGACGCGATTCAATGGGGGTAAGTACTTAGGATTCAGGACCGATTTGCTGATGCCAGCGAGTCGCTCCAACTCTGTGGAGCAGCTCCTTGGCTTCGGCCCCTTGCCGCCGCTCCGTGCCCCCCTCCACCGGCTTCCCAATGACCCACACGCCGGGCTCCAGCCCCAGAACCGCTTCTTCAACACCGCGCACCGACCAGCTGAACGGCACCTCCCTGAAGTGGAGCAGCGATGGAGAGCTCTCCGAGCTGGATCTCCAACGCATACTCGGCCTGCTTTCTCAGGCCGATCCGGTAGCTGAAGCGCTGATCGGCCAGTCGGTTCGGCCGGCGGATTGAAAACGGCGGGCCAGGGCTCGGGCCAGTCCATCGCGGCTGGCCAGGCCCCGCAGCCTCGCCACCGGCAGCCCAGCAGGCGGTGGCCCCTCCGGCAGATAGCCCAGGTTCCCATCGGGCACGTCGAACACCGGCACCTGGCGGTGGCCACGGGCCTTGATCTGGTCCTCAAGCCGATCCAGCCGCGACGAGAGCGGCAGCCACACCAGATCACTGCGGCGGCAGTCGATCAGGCGTAGCTCGGCGGCGGCATCACCTGCGGCGGAGAGGGAGCCCT
>CANEWU010000196.1 GCA_947442825.1 Synechococcaceae cyanobacterium | reverse complement strand
GTGGTGCTCAATGAATTGATCGGCGCCTTCGATGATGCCGCTGAACGCTGCGGCGTTGAGAAGTTGCGCAGCACCGGCTCCAACTATCTGGCGATCTGCGGCCTTTCGGTGCCGCGGATCGACGACGAGAAGCGCACCGTGGAGCTGGCCTTGGCCATGCTGCAGGTGGTGGAGCGGCTCAGCGCCAAGCATGGCGTGAGGCTCAGCCTCGATATCGGCATCCATGCCGGCGCCCTGGCGGCCGGGGTGGTGGGCAGTGGCAAGTTCTACTACGACGTTTGGGGCGAACCCGTGACGATCGCCCGGGCCATCCACATCTCCCCCAAGCAGAACGTGATCCAGGTCACCGAGCCGGTGCGGCGGGCCCTCGATGGGCTCTACAGCTTTGAGCCCCTGGCGCCCGTTGAAGTGAAGGGCGAGGGTGTCATCCCCATCTGGGAGCTGACCCGCTTAGATCCCGCCCTGGTTTCCGCTGCTGCGGGAGGCGCAGCATGAACAGTGCGCTCTTGTTCGCTGCCGCCGCCGCCAGCTCGGCCGCTGCGGCCTCCAGCGGCGCGGCGGCGGCAGCCCTCGGACAGGTCAATCCGTTCTGGGTGTTCGTGCTGGTGCTGGGCTTCCCGCTGCTGATGCTCCTGCTCGGCGAGGCACTCCGTTGGCTGCAGCGCCATCAACCGGTCTTCGTGGCGCCGCTGGCCATCCTGCGCAACTGGACCCTGCCGGCCCTGGCCTTATATCTGCTGCTCGTGGAGCTGTTGGCGCGGCCCCGATCGGCGGTGGGGGTGCGGATCAGCGAGACCCTGGTGTGGCTCACCCTGATTCTGGCGGCCCTCTCGCTGCTCAATGTGATCCTGTTTGAGGGGGCGCCGCAGGGCAGCTGGCAGGCCAAGGTGCCGAAGTTGTTCCGGGATCTGGGCCGCTTCCTGCTGGTGCTGATCGGCTCGGCGATCGTGCTCTCCAGCGTCTGGGGGGCCGATCTGGGCGGCTTCCTCACCGCCCTGGGGGTGGGTTCACTGGTGCTGGGTCTGGCGCTGCAGGACAGCCTCGGCAACATCTTTTCCGGCGTGGCCCTGCTGTTCGAGCAGCCGATCGCGATGGGCGACTGGGTGCAGATCGGCGACAGCCTCGGCAAGGTGGTGGAGGTGAACTGGCGCTCGGTTCACCTGAAGACCATCAACGACGATCTGAGGGTGATCCCGAACTCGGAACTCGCCAAGGGCCAATTCATCAACTTCAGCCGACCCACATCCCTGCATCGCCTGGAGGTTCCGATCTCCTTCTCCTACGACGACCCCCCCAATCGGGTGCGCCAGCTGCTGATTGGCGCGGCGCTGGAAATTCCCGGTGTTCTCAGCACGCCGCCGCCGGATGTGGTGGTGGTGAGTTACGGCGATTTTGCGATCAACTACAAGGTTCAGGTCTTTGCGCCCGATTACTCAACCGGTGCCGTCATCCAGGATGAGATCAACCGGCGCATCTGGTATCTGGCCAAGCGTCATGGCCTCACGATGCCCTACCCGATGCGGCAGGAGGTTCCTTATGTGTCCACCGCCCCCACGCCCCTTCAGCAGGGTGTGGCCTTGCTGCGGGTGCTGAAGAGCACACCCGGCTTCGCCTCCCTCTCCAGCGAACGGCTGGAGCAGCTGCTGGCTGAGTGCGAGGTCCGCTCCTATGCCAGCCATGAGGTGGTGCTGCACCGCCTGAGGCCCCTCGATGGCCTCTACCTGATCCTGAGCGGCGAGGCCGAGCTGGTGCTGCCCGATGCCACGGGGCGGCCCTGCAGCCTGGGGGTGCTGCTGCGGGGGGAATGCTTCGGCGAAAAGAGTTCGCTGCTGCATGGCCGCATCGCCGAAACCACCGTGCTCGCCTGCGATGACCTCGAGGTGCTGGTGATCCCCTACGAGCGTCTGCAGGAGGTGCTGGTGGAATCGCCGCGCCTGGCCGCCGATCTGGCCGAGGTGATCGAGATCCGCCAGAGGGCCGTGGCCAAGGTGCTGGAGGGGGGGCTGCAGCGGCGGGGATCTGCGGGAACCCCGTTGCCAGAATCTGTCGAAGGCCCGGTGGTTGGTGGGAGAGCTTCTGGGGGTGTGTAGGAATCTTGTAACAACTGAGGCATGTGGATGACGGACCTGCCGCATTTGTTCCTATCAGCGGCTTCCCGCGGCGGTTGCGTCGGCCGAGGTTAAACGATTTAATGTATGCGGCAGATAAGTTAGCTGCCATATCTGGGTAATGGCGTACTTCGCAGGCAACCCTGCATCTAGTCGCGCTTTTGGGATGATGGCCAGGCGGAGTGCTCGCGCGGCATAGGCTAAGACACAAGACAATCAAGCAACCCTTCCGCTTCGTCTTTTGGCGCACAGTTGTGCTGAACTGTTCGGCCTTCGGGTTGGTTTATCATAGATCTCTTCAGGGCCTAGCCGCTCAGATCGGCGCGCCCATGGCATCGAGATACTGCACGATTTCAACCAGCCCCTCAGTGCGCTGCACCTGCTCGGCCGGATGAACAGCAGCGCCAGCTCGCCGGTTTTGGATGCTGGCTCAATGCCCTGGGCGCGGTTCAGCGTCGAGCGGTCCTTGCCCAGCACCCTGGCCAGGGCCGTGCGGTTCAGCTCCAGTTCAGCGGCGGTGCGCAGCACGGCCTGCAGCAGCAACTGGCCATCGCTGAGTGAGTCCGCTCCAAAACATCCTATACAAATCTCAGCCGTCTTGCCCGTACCCATATCCAGCCGCTGAGGTTTCATTTTTCTCTGGAGGATCCTCCGAATCGTGTTAAACACATGCTTGAGGAAGCAGCTTTGGAGATCCCAGATGTTCTGCCTAATCCGGCTCCGACTGCAATGCTGACCAGCTACAACGAGTCTTCAATCACCTACAGCCTTGAGGTTTGCTGCCAAGAGGTGGAGCAGGCTAATGGCCTGGCCGATGAGATTCTGGCCCGAGTCTGGTACTTATCCCGCCGGCAAGGATTCACGATGCCTTACCCCACCAGGGTGTTGGCATCTGCGCTGCCCTCCTCCGAAGGACACCTTCCTGATCGGGAGCGGCATTGTCTGCAGGCCCTTCATAATTCGCTCTGTGCCAAATTGCCCCCGGCCGTGCTTCGGAAGCTGGCCAACAGCTTCCCCGTGCGCAGCTACGGCGCCGCCGAGCTGGTGTTGCACCAGGGCATCCCGGTTCGGGAGTTGTCCCTGATCCTGCAAGGTGAGGCGGAATTGCTTTGGCAGAGCCCGGGAGGATCTTCCCCGCTCACGGTTGGCATTCTTGTGCCAGGGGACTGCTTCGGCGAGAGTGTGGCGCAGCTCCGGAAAGCCAGCTCGCAAACCACGGTGCGAGCCCGCACGGATCTGCTGCTGCTGCAGATCGATACCGACAGCCTTGCATCGTTGGCCGACCAGCACCCTTACCTCACACGGGAGCTGCATGCTGTGGGTGAGCTCCGCCGCCAGGCGATGGCGTCCCTGCAGAGGGAGCTCGTCTGAGAGCTCTGTTTCTTGGGCCCTTCCTAGGGGCGTTTCTTGGTCTGCCAGGTGTTTCGCTGCGGGGCGGAGCGTTGGTGGCGGTCCAGCGCGCGGGACGCCATGCTGAGGGGCAACCCTGATCGCTGGGAATTCCGTTTCCCCTCCCCTTCCGTCCATGCTTGAGCGGCTGGTGCTTCCCCCCTG
>CANEWU010000195.1 GCA_947442825.1 Synechococcaceae cyanobacterium | reverse complement strand
GCGCATCGTTGGCGGTGTAGTGCAGCACACAGGCGTTGTCGCCACCGGCGACGATCGAGCCATAGGCCGGACCGCGCGCCCCCTGCTCCAGGAAGTGCTGCTCGATCACCGCCTGCACCTGCCGCTCGCTCAGGCCGGGCCGCGCCACCTGGCGGGCCCGCTCGTGGGCCTCCGCCGAGATGCGACAGGCCTCCCGCATCCGCGCGATCTCCTCGGGCTCCTTGCGCAGCCGCAGCTCATGCAGGATCGGGCAGGGGGGCACCAGACCCACGGGCGCCTGGCCGCTGCGGGGGGCGCGATCGAGCTGACGCGCCCAGGCCTCCAGCACCAACGGCTCCACCAGGGGATGGCGCCCCACCCGGAAGGCGATCGCCTCGGCCCCCTCCAGATAGCCCGCCAGCCGCTGGCCCAGCTCGCTGAGCGGATGGGCCAGGTGGGCGCCGAACCGCTCCACCGCCCCCTCCACCCCCCAGCGGAAGCCGTTCCACACCTCCGCCGACGGATCGCGGGGCTGCACGAACAGCACGAAGGGGTTCTCAGGACGGTGCGGCAGGAACAACGCCACCGCCCCAGGCTCATCAAAACCGGTGAGATACCAGAAATCGCTGTTCTGCCGGAAGGCATGCTCCACGTCGGCGTGGTGGGTCACCAGCGGCGCCGCCGGGATCACCGCCGCCGCCCCGCCGAGGCGATGGAGAAAACGGTCGCGCCGGTCGGCGAAGGCGGCGGCCTCGATTCCTGGGGACGTCATGGTTCGGCTGACCCGGCAGCCGGAGGATGGCACAACCGATTAAATACAGGGGTTCCCCGCAGGCAGGTTCGCCATCGGCCGTAGCGCCCCGCCGTTCCGCCGGAGGCTCCCCGCCGCCCTTCCGGATCCCGCCGCCCCAGCGGCCGCCCGCCCCCCGCAGCGCGACCTGCCCGGTCGGCGGCACTCCAAGGGGCACAAGCCATGAACGACGTGCTGCTGCTCGTTCTGGCGGTGGCCGTGATGCTCGCCGGCTCCTTCCTCTGCTCCGGCGTCGAGGCGGCCCTGCTGACCGTCAGCCCCGTGAAGGTGCACGAGCTGGCGCAGCGGGAGCGGCCGGTGAAGGGTGCCCGGCGCCTGGAGCTGCTGCGCCAGCGGCTGGGCCGCACCCTGGCGGTGCTGGTGATCGCCAACAACATCTTCAACATCTTCGGCAGCCTGATGGTGGGCGGCTATGCCGCCGCCGTGTTCGCCGCCCATGGCCTCAGCGGGCCGGCCCTGCCCCTGTTCTCCGTGGGACTGACCCTGCTGGTGATCCTGTTGGGCGAGATCCTGCCCAAGGCGATCGGCAGCCGCCTGGCCCTGCCCGTGGCCCTGGCCAGCGCCCCCGCCCTCGGGGTATTCCAGCGGCTGATGCTGCCGGTGGTGCTCCTGCTCGAGCAGATCCTGCCGGCGATCACCGCCGAAAACGAAATCAGCACCGATGAAAACGAGATCCGCCAGCTGGCGCGGCTCGGCTCCCAAAAAGGCCAGATCGAGGCCGACGAGGCGGCCATGATCGCCAAGGTGTTCCAGCTCAACGACCTCACCGCCCGCGACCTGATGGTGCCGCGGGTGGCCGCCCCCACCCTCGCCGGCCACGCACCGCTGGAGGGCCAGCGCAGCACGTTGGTGCATCAGAACGAACCCTGGTGGGTGGTGCTCGGCGAGGAGGTGGATGAGGTGCTCGGCGTGGCCAGCCGCGAGAGCCTGCTGACCGCCCTGCTGCAAGGGGAGGGAGCCAGCGATGTGGCGGCCCTGGCGATGCCCGTGGAGTTCGTGCCGGAGATGATCCGCGCCGACCGGCTGCTCACCAGCTTCCGCCGCAACGGCGCCGGCGTGCGCGTGGTCGTCGATGAATTCGGCGGTTTCGTGGGGGTGGTCGGGCCGGAGGCGGTGTTAGCGGTGCTGGCGGGCTGGCGGCGGCGGCCGATCGCTGGGGGGGAGGGCGGCCGATGAACGGCGCCGCGCCCCCCACGCCGGAGCGCTGCCGCCAGCTGCTCGACCACTGGCGAGGCGAGCTGGTGCTCAGCCCGCGGGAGAGCGCCGTGCTGGGGCCCGAGCTCTCCGGCCTCGACCGCCAGCGCGAGCGGCTGCAGCAGCGGCGGGCGCGGGTGGTGGTGTTCGGCCGGGTGGGGGTGGGAAAGTCGAGCCTGCTCAACGCCCTGCTCGGCCAGGAGCGTTTCGCCACCGACGTGGCCCACGGCTGCACCCGCCGGCAGGAGAGCCACCCCTGGGGCGAGGGCAACGGCTTCGGCGCCCTGGCAGGCGTGGATCTGGTGGACACCCCGGGCATCGACGAGATCGCCGCGGCCGGGCGGGAGCGGCTGGCCCGGCGGGTGGCGATCGGCGCCGATGTGGTGGTGCTGGTGCTCGATGGCGATCTGAGCGTGGTGGAGCGGGAGGCACTGGAGACCCTGCTGGCGGCGGGAAAACCCCTGCTGCTGGTGCTCAACCGCTGCGACCGCTGGCCGGAGGCGGAACTGCCGGAGCTGCTGGCGAGCATCCGCCGGCGCCTGCCCGCCGGCGCGGCGGAGCTGGTTCCCCTGGCGGTGGCGGCGGCGCCGCGGCGGGCGCAGCTGCTGGAGGGCGGGCGGGTGCGCAGCGAGGCGGCCCCGCCGCAGGTGGAACCGCTGCGCCAGGCGCTGGGCGATCTCCTGAGCCGCCATGGCGAGCTGCTGATGGCCCTGAGCGCCCTGCAGGCCGCCGACCGCTTCAGCCAGGCCCTGCACCGCAGCCGCCTGCGCCACGGCCGCCGCCACGCCCAGGCGCTGATCGGCCGCTTCGCGGCGGTGAAGGCCACCGGTGTGGCCACCAATCCACTGCCGTTGCTCGACCTGGCGGGCGGCCTGGCCTGCGACAGCGCCCTGGTGCTCCAGCTCTGCCAGCTCTACGGCCTGCCGATGACCCGCTCCGGCGCCCGCCGGCTGCTGGGGCGCCTCTCCGGCCACAACGCCCTGATCAGCGGCGCCCAGCTGGGGCTTCAGCTGCTGCTCGGCGGCGTGCGCCAGCTGCTGCTGGTGGCGGCTCCCTTCAGCGGCGGGCTCAGCCTGGCGCCGGCGGCGCCGGTGGCGGTGGCCCAGGCGGCGCTGGCGGTGGCCACCACGCGCCGCACCGGCCGCCTGGCCGCCGCCGAGCTGCTGCGCTCCACCGCCGCCGCTGGCCGCCCCGGGGCATTGCTGCGTCGCCTCGCCCACCAGGACCCGGCCACCCGCCGCTGGCTTGGCACCGTTCCATCGCCGCCCGCCGACCCCCAGGCCCCGGGCGGCTCCCCCTGGGCGGGGCTGCTGCCCTGATCGCCCCTGTGAGCACACCGGCCACCCCCTCCACCATCGCCCTGTTCGGCACCAGCGCCGATCCCCCCACCCAGGGCCACCGCGCCCTGCTGGAGGGGCTGCTGGCCCTATTCCCCCAGGTGGCCACCTGGGCCAGCGACAACCCCCTCAAGCACCACGGCGCCCCCCTGGATGCCCGCACCGCCCTGCTGCAGGCCCTGGTGGCGGCAATCGACGATCCGCGCCTGGCGGTGGTGCCCGAGCTGAGCAGCCCCTGGGCGATGGAAACCCTGCAACGGGCGCGCCAGCGCTGGCCCACCGCCGCGCCGGTGTTTGTGGTGGGCAGCGACCTGCTGGCCCAGATCCCCCGCTGGCGCCAGGCGGAAGCCTGGCTGCCCGGATGCCACCTGGCGGTGGTGCCCCGTCGCGGCTGGCCGGT
>CANEWU010000194.1 GCA_947442825.1 Synechococcaceae cyanobacterium | reverse complement strand
TCGGCCAGCGCCTCGCCGTGGCGCCTGAGGATCGCGGCGGCCTGCGGGTCGCCGGCGCTCGCCTGCTCCTGCAGGGGTGGCGCCAGCCGGGCGAATCCAGCCGGCCCGAAGGAGGGGTCGACCACGCGGGCCTTGATCGCCTGCGGCGCCTGGGGATCGGCCGGATCGAGCCCCAGGGCGCCCCAGAGCGCCGCCAGCAGCGGCGTGACCGGTTCGCGGCCATCGGCCATCCGCAGGCTCAGGGCCAGACCGTCGCGGCCGATATCCATCGCCGAGCCGGCGCCATCGAGCAGCCAGCCCCAGCCGGCGCAGCGGTGCTCCCGGCCGCCGCCATCGCGGCCGAGGGTGATCGTGCCGGTGCCGCTGATCACCAGGATCCCGGGACCGTCGGGGAAGGCGCCGCGCAGGCCGGTGCGCTCATCGCCCGTCACCACCAGCTGCTGGGGCGCCAGGCCCAGGCAGGCGGCGGCGATCGCCAGGCCCTGCTGCTGCACCGCCGTGCCCTGCTCGATGCCGCTGGCCCCCACCACCGCGGCCCGCAGGGGGGCGGTGCCGGCCGGATCGCGGCGATCCACGAGCTGGGCGCGGGCGCGGATCAGGCTCTCGCGCAGGGCCGCCGCAAAGCGTTCGGGTCCTTCCGGCGCCGCCAGGTGGCTGACGCCGGGCCCCAGGCCCTCCGCCAGGGCGGCTCCGCTGCCTGTGGGGGCCAGGCGGCAGCGGGTGTGGGTCTGGCCGGCGTCGAAGCCGGCGATCAGCTCAGTCACCCGCCGCCGCCCCGGCCTCGCCCGTCGCCGCAGGCGCCCCGGCCGATCCTGCGGCCGCCACGGTGGCCAGGGCGAAGAGGGCCACCAGCTGCACCTCCGGCCGGAAGAAGATCGTGTCGGTGAGGCCCTGCACCGCCAGCCCCAGGAAGATCGCCACCGCCGCCAGGGCCGGCAGGGCCAGCGGACCCTCCCCCAGCCGCTGGCGTAGGCCGGTGCGCACGGCGCAGAGGAACAGCCCCGCCCCGGCCAGCAACCCCGGAATGCCGGCCTCCACCGCCCACTCCAGCGGGATCGAGTAGGCGCTGAGGGCGTCGAATTTGGGCTGTTGGTAGAGGGGATAGATGAGGTTGAAGGCCTTATTGCCGGGCCCGATCCCCAGCAGCGGCCGCTCGCGGATCATCTCCAGCGCCGAGCTCCACACGTTCATGCGGAAGTTGTTGGAGCTGTCCTCGCGGCCGACGAACAGGCTGAGCACCCGCACCCGCAGGGGCTCGACCGCCGCCACCAGCAGCACCAGCCCCACGGTGCCTCCCCCCAGCAGGAGCAGGGGGAAGAGGCGGCGCCAGAGAGGCGGCCAGTGGCGACTCAGCCGCAGCACCAGCAGCAGGCCCACGGCCGCCAGGGAGGCCACCATCCCCATCCAGGCGCCGCGGCTGTAGGTGAGCACCAGGGCCACCAGGCCGAGCAGCAGGGCGGCGAGGGCGAACAGGCGCCGGGCCCGCCCCGGCCAGCGCACCAGAGCCACCACCGCCAGGGGCAGGGTGGGCAGCAGGAAGCCGCCGAGCAGGTTGGGGTTCTCCAGGGTGCTGTAGATGCGCACCGTGCCTTGGGCCACCGAGTTGGCATCCGACCAGCGGGCCAGGGCGCCGGGATCCCCGTAGAGCTGGCGGATGCCGATCACGCTGATGAGCAACTGGCCGGCCAGCAGGGCCCCGGTGATCCGATCCCACCACACGGGGGCGGTGGCCAGCAGCTGGCGCATCAGGGCGTAGACCCCCAGGTAGCTCACGAGCTTGAGCAGCCCCTGCAGGGCGGCCATCGGCACCGGCGAGAACCCGGTGGCGAGCACCGCGATGGCCAGCACCCCGAGGAGCCAGAGGTGGATGGCCCCCAGGGCGCCCGGCGGCGTGCGCAGGGCCCACAGCACCCAGAGCAGGCCGGCGGCGGCGATCAGCAGGCTGAGGCCGCCGCGGGTGACCAGCGGCAGGCCGGCCATCAGGGCGCAGAGCACGAGGCCGGAGAGCAGGGGTAGCCGGGCTTCGAGCCGGCCGGGGGCGGTGCGCGCCAGCAGGCCCTGCCAGCGCAGCAGCAGGGGCGTCGGGGCGGTGGCGGGCACGGGTCAGACGCTTCCGGGATCGCCCGGATTATGGGCGGCCGCGGCGATACAACACCCGATAGACGGGCAATCCCTGCTCGATCACGTGCCGCTCCCGTTCGGTGGGCACCGGCAGGGGGTTGTCGGCCCGCCAGGGGCGGCCATCGCCGGCGGGCCGCACGAAGGCCCCGCTGGCCTCCACCAGCTCCACCTGGGGCTCGATCACATCCAGCACATCGCTCTGCAGGAAGAGTTCGCCGCCCTCCGGCAGGGCGGCGGCCAGGGCGTGCAGCAGGCCGGGCTGGAGCACCCGCCGCTTGTGGTGCCGCTTCTTGAACCAGGGGTCGGGGAACTGGAGGGTCACCAGCTGCAGGCGACCCGGCGGCAGGGCCTCCAGCCAGGGCGGCAGGCTCACGTTCACGTTGGCGAACAGGAAGTGCAGGTTCGCCAGGCCGGCCGCGCGCCGGTCGGCCTCCGCCACCTCCACCAGGGGCTGGCGGATCTCCAGGCCGAGGTGGTTGCGCTGCGGGTGGAGCTCGGCCATCGCCTGCAGGAAACGCCCCCGGGCGGAGCCGATGTCGAGGTGGAGGGGGAGGGCCGGATCGGCGAAGAGGGCCTCCGCGGGTGGCAGGGTGCGCGGTTGCAGGTGAACCCGGCTGAGGGGGTTGACGTGCTGGCGCACCATCAGCGGACCGAAACGAGGAACCCCCAGCTGGCGGTGTAGCCGTGCAGGTGCGTGGCGCCACCGAGCGGGCCGATCTCGCCGTTGCAGAACATCCCGGCGATCGGCACGGTGGCGAAGGATTCGCGGCAGAGGCTCACATCGCCGTCGGCGCTGCCGTAGAGGCCGCGGCCGCGGCCGAGGCAGGCGAAGAGAAGGGCCGCCAGGGGGGCGGGTTCCTCGGCGGCGCAGTCGGCCAGCAGCTGGCGGGATTCGAGGCGGGAGGCGTCGCCATCGCGCAGCTGGAACTGCACCTTCTGGCCCACCCGCATCGGTTCGCCCACGGCCACGGCGCCGTTGCGGGGGTCGACGCCGATCAGGTTGCGCACCAGGAAGGGGGTGCGGCCGCCGCTGCCGGAGAGGCTGAAGTCGTTGCGGGCGACGCCGAGGAAGAGGGAGTCGCGCACCTGCTCCCGTTCGCTTGGGCTCAGGTCGGAGAGGATCGTCTGCAGGGCCTCCACGGGGCTGCGGCGCTCGTCGCCGCGGCTCACCTGGATCACCACGTTGCGCTGGGCCTGCTCCACCTCAAACACCGGACCGATGGGCCGACAGCCCTGGGCGAGGACGGGCTCGAGGCGCCAGCGGCCGCCGATCAGGCAGCCCACGGCGCCGCCGCGCACCTCGTCCTCGAACAGCAGGGAGCCGTGGCGGGCGCTGTGGGAGGCGGCGACGCCGCCCACCTTCATGGCCTGGGGGTAGGCGTAGTCGAGGCCGCTGATCAGGTCGTTGAGGCCTTCGGTGGTGGGATCGACGAGCACCAGCAGGGAGGGCTGGGGGCCGGTGCCCTCCGGCGATTCGGGGGCTGGGTCGGTGGTGCCGCCGAGCAGGGCGCGCCAGGGTTCGGCCGGACCATCCAGGTCGGGCAGGGCGGCGGTGTCGATGGCGAAGGGCTGGAGGGTGGCGCCGGGCAGCCGCAGCAGG
>CANEWU010000193.1 GCA_947442825.1 Synechococcaceae cyanobacterium | reverse complement strand
CTCGGTGGATTCAAGGTTTTCCTTCTTCAGAAAGGTGGAGGCGATCGCCTCCATCAGCACCGAGTCAGCCTCCACCGCACCAACCGCTGGCGGCTCAGCCGCACCAACCGCTGGCGGCTCAGCCGCACCAACCACTGGAAACTCGGCTCCCTGGCTGAGCTGGGCCAGGCCCTGTCGCCAGAGATCCCCCTCAGCGGTGCGACGGCGCCGCAGGCCAGCCTCCACCGGGGTGCCGGGATTCACATAGAGCAGCAGGGCCTCGGGCACCTCCGACCAGCGCTTCTCCCGCAGCACACGGCTGATGGTGTCAAACCCACCGGCCCCGTAGAAACCGCTACCGAGGTTGTAGGCAAAGCTGCACAGGGCCGAACGCATCGGGTCGTTCATCTCCGACCAGAAGGGGATGCTGCGGCTAATCGGCTGCCAGGTATCGCACTCGAGGATGGTGGTGAAGCAAAGGTCGGCCTGCTCCCTGGTGATCACATCATCGGGGGCGACACGACGGCCATCGGGATACATCGTGGTGCCCCAGCCGATCGTCCAGGGCTCGCAATTCGTCAGCGGATCGGGATAGGCATGAACCCGGCCGTCGCCGGGGTCGAGGCGGTGACAGCCCTCGAATTCCTGAATCAGCCGGATCGCTTCCCTGGGAACAGGATCGGACATCGAAAGGACCGCCTACCACTGGACGCCCAACTTAGAAATCCGGGCGCGCCCAGCTGAATCAGAAACATCTCTTCAACTCATCAGGCGTCCGGGATGTCTGCCTCCTCTTCACTGCTCTCGGCGGCGGGGGGCACGAGCACCACCTCGGCCAGGCGGTCGCCGGCATCAAGGCGTTGCAGGCGCACGCCGGTGGCCGCCCGCGACTGCTGGGGAATCGCATCCGCCTGCATGCGCACGATCACGCCCCGTTCGCTCACCAGCAGCAGCTCCTCGCCGGCGCCCAGCACCTTGAGGCCCACCAAGGAATCGCCCTCGCGACGGAAGCGGATCGCCCGCAGGCCCATGCCGGCGCGCTTCTGCAGACGGAATTGCTGCACCGGCACCCGCTTGCCCAGGCCGCTGGCACTGGCCACCAGCACCCAGGGGCCTTCGCTGACGGCCACCTCTTCTGCACCCTCGCTTGCCTCAGCCTCGGCCTCGTCCTCCGCTCCGGCGCTGGCCACCCGATCGGCCAGCTCGGCCGGCAACACATCCATGCTCACCAAGGCATCGCCGGAGCGCAGGGTCATGGCGCGCACGCCGCGGGCGGAGCGACCCAGGGGGCGCAGCTCCTCATCGCTGAGGCGGAAGTGGATCGTCATGCCCTTGAGGGAACCGATCAGCACGCTGTCGCCAGGCAGCGCCAGCCGCACCCAGCGCAGGGCATCGCCCTCCTCCAGGGAGATGGCGATCAGGCCATTGGCGCGGATGTTGGCGAAGGCCGACAAACGGGTGCGCTTGATGTAGCCACCGCTGGTGAGCATCACCAGCACCAGGTCGTCTTCGAAGGCGCCGACGGCGAGCAGGGAGGTGATCAACTCCTCCCGGGGGATCGGCAGCAATTGCACGATCGGTGTGCCCCGGGCCGTGCGGCTGCACATCGGCACCCGATAGGCGGGCAGGGAATAGACCACGCCACGATCGCTGAACAACAGCAGCGAATCGTGGTCGTTGCAGCTGATGAACAGCTTCACCGCCTCCTCCCCCTGGGAGCGGGTGCCGGCCTTGCCGCGGGTGCCGCGGCTGGTGGCCTCAAACTCGCTGACGGGCATGCGCTTGAGATACCCGTTTTCGGTAAGCAGCACCACCGAGCGCTCGTTGGCAATGAGGTCGATGTCCTCCAGGCCCCCTTCCACATCGAGAATCTCGGTGCGGCGCGGTGAATCGTATTTGGCCCGCAGTGCGTACAGCTCCTCGCAGATCAATCCGAAAACCCTCTCCCGCCGGGCAAGGATGTCTAGGTAATCGGTGATCTTGGCGAGCAGATCCTCGTGCTCCAGCCGGATCTTGTCGGCCTCCAGAGCCGTGAGCCGACGCAGCTGCATCTGCAGGATGGCATCGGCCTGGGGTTCGCTCAGGCCGAAGCGCTCCATCAGCTGCTCGCGCGCCGTGGCGGTGTCGGCGGCCGAGCGGATCAGGGCAATGATCGCGTCGAGGTTGTCGAGGGCGATCAGCAGGCCGAGCAGGATGTGGTCGCGCTCTTGGGCCTTGCGCAGCAGATAGCGGGTGCGGCGCTCGATCGTCTCGACGCGGAAATCGAGGAACACCTGCAGCATCCGACGCAGGGTGAGCAGCACCGGCTCGCCCGCCACCAGGGCAAGCATGTAGGCGTTGAAGTTGCTCTGCAGCGGCGTGAGCTTGAACAGGTTGTTGAGCACCACCTGCGGGTAGGCGTCACGGCGCAGTTCGATGACGATGCGCATGCCATCGCGATCGCTCTCGTCGCGGATGTCGGCGATGCCCTCGAGCTTTTTGTCATTCACCAACTCGGCGATGCGCTCAATCAGGGCGGCCTTGTTGGTCTGGTAAGGCAGCTCGGTGATGATCACCGCATCCCGGTCGGGGCGGCCCTTGGCCTCGATCGTCTCGATGCGGGCCACGCCGCGCATCGTCACGGAGCCGCGCCCGGTGGTGTAGGTCTCACGGATGCCGCGCCGGCCGAGGATCTGGCCGCCGGTGGGGAAGTCGGGGCCGGGGATGATCGCCATCAACGCCCGCTCCTCGATCTCGGGGTTGGCGATCAGGGCCAGCAGGCCGTCGATCAGCTCGGTGAGGTTGTGGGGGGGGATGTTGGTCGCCATCCCCACGGCGATGCCGGTGGAGCCGTTGAGCAGCAGCTGGGGCACCCGCGAGGGGAGCACGGTGGGCTCCTGCTGGGAGCCGTCGAAGTTGTCGACGAAATCGACCGTCTCGCTCTCGATGTCCTCCAGCAGGGCATCGTTGGTGAGGGCCTGCAGCCGCGACTCGGTGTACCGCATCGCCGCCGGCGGATCGTTGTCGACCGATCCGAAATTGCCGTGGCCATCGACCAGCGGCATGCGCATCGAGAAATCCTGCGCCATCCGCACCAGCGCGTCGTAGACGGCCGTATCGCCATGGGGGTGGTACTTGCCGAGCACCTCACCCACCACACGGGCGCACTTGCGGTAGGGCCGGTCGCTGGACAGTCCCAGCTCGTACATCGCGTACAGGATGCGCCGGTGCACCGGCTTGAGGCCATCGCGGGCATCGGGCAAGGCCCGACCCACGATCACGCTCATCGCATACTCCAGATAGGAGCGCGACATCTCGTTGCGGAGGTCGGTCTGGATGATCCGTCCGTCGGAATCTCCGGGGCCTGTGGACCCCGGTCCGGTTGGATCCGCCATGCCGTACCGACTTGTGCAGCACCCACTCTATCGAAAGCCCTCCGGCTGAACCGCCCCCCCCACCGATGCCGCCGGCCCGTCCCCCCAAGCCCCCCCCCTCCCCGCGCGGCGCCACCCTGGCCGATCTGCCGCGCCGCAACGAGGCGAGCCTGCGCGAACGCCAGCGGCAGGGGCAGCTGCGGGTGCGGCTCGCCGCCGACTGGCGCGCCCTGGTGGCCGCCGTCGGCCTGGCCGAGGCCTACGCCGAGACGGATGTGGTGGTGGCCGCCGACGCCGGCTTCAGCGATCAGGGCTGCCTGCATCTGCACCTGGGCCCCACGGATCCGCCCATCCGCCTGCGCGATCCCAGCGTTGGCGGGGTATCCGCCCAGGCCGGCGGTGGCGCGGCCGATCTGGTGCTGCCGATCGGCGGGGGGCTGGCGGAGGGGAGCCGCCGGGGCGGCG
>CANEWU010000192.1 GCA_947442825.1 Synechococcaceae cyanobacterium | reverse complement strand
CCTCGTCATCGTGGTGCAGAAGGGCCAACTGATCCGCCCGGATCGGCCGCGGCTCGGAATCCATCGGCAGGGGTGCGCAACGTTCCGATGGTGCCGCTTCCGCTGCGTTTGCGCTGCCCCCGTGGTGGGCCCACCACAGGGAAATCCCCCGGGCGGGTTGGCCGGCCGATAACGTGCCGGCAGTTCCACCCCGTTGATGGCGAAGGTAGAGATCTACACCTGGTGCGCCTGCCCCTTCTGCGTGCGCGCCAAGCAACTGCTCGATCGCAAGGGAGTTGCTTACGAGGAGCACGCCATCGATGGCGATGAGGCCGGGCGCGACGCGATGGCCGCCCGCGGCCGCGACGGTCGCCGGTCCGTGCCCCAGATCTTCATCAACGACGCCCACGTTGGCGGTTGCGACGACCTGCACGCCCTCGAGCGCAACGGCCGCCTCGATGCCCTACTGCAAGGTTGAGAGCCGATCGAGGCGGGGAAGCGGCGAATGACCAGCCAATGGGATAACTTTCTCGGCAATCTGGGCCATTGGCGCGGCAGTTTCACCTCCCTCTCGCCCAGCGGTGAGGTGCTCGAGAGCACGCCCTCCCTCCTGAGCCTGGAGGAGGTGCCCGGAGAGCGGCTTGTGCTCTTCCGCTTGCAGCGCTACGGCCCAGAGGGAACCAACGCCCCCCCACCCGTGACATCCAGCAGGACTACCGCTCCCTGGGTCGGCAGGTGGTGTTCTTCGCGAGTGGTTCGTTCGCCAAAGGGACGTTGCAGGTGGCCCCCGGCACCGCGGGAGGGGGTGAATTCGGGTTCGTGCTTGGCGATCGCCGCCATCGCCTGGTGCAGCTGTATGACGCGGAGGGCCGCTTCTCGGGCCTGGTGTTGATCCGCGAGTTCCGGGAGGGCAGCGGTGCCTTGGAACGCCCGCCCCTGGAGCCGGAGCAGCTGGTGGGAAGCTGGCGGGGTCAGGCGGCCACGATCACGGCCGAGTGGCCCGAGCCAGAGCTCGCTAACTGCGGGATTGAGGTGACGGGGGCGGCGGGCGGATCGGCCGATGGGCCGGGGCTGCAGCTGCGCACTACCCTCGCCGGCGCCGTCAGCGAGAGCCCGGCCGCCGGGGCGGACGGGCAGCTGCTGCTCCTGCCCGATGGGGGTTGGAGTCTCACACCGCGGCAGCTCAGCCACCGCGCCCCTGCCCAGCTGGAGGCGGGCTGGCTTTCGGCGCCGGACCGGATGGAGCGGCTGATCCGTCGCTTCGATACCAGCGGTGCCTGGCACTCCTCCACCTGGATTGTGGCCAGGCCCGCCTGATCAACGGACAGCAGGCCTGAGGGCTGCGAGCCGCTGGAGGTCAGGCCGCGAAGCTGTTGAGGTAGGGGAGCCGGGCGGCGGTGGCCCGCAGTTCGGCGTCGTGGGCCACCAGCTGGGAGGTGCCGTCCCACTGGCCGCTCACCAGCGCGCTGAGGGGCCCCTCCGCCAGCTGCAGTGACCATTGCTGGTCGTTGCTGGCCACCGTGAGCCCCGCCACGTCGATCGTCAGCACGGTGGTGGGTTCGCGGCTCACCAGGGCCTGCAGGGCGGCCACATCGTCGTGGCTGCCGGATAGGCAGGGGACGCCGAGGGTGAGGCAGTTTCCGAAGAAGATCTCGGCGAAGCTCTCGCCGATCAGGGCCCGGATGCCGCGGCGGATCAGGGCCTGGGGAGCGTGCTCGCGGCTGGAGCCGCAGCCGAAGTTGCGGTTCACCACCAGGATCGAGGCGTCGCGGTGCTGCTCCAGGTCGAAGGGATGGGCGCCGGCCTGCTCGCTGCGGTCATCGGCGAAGGCGCCGGCTGCCAGGTGGTCGAAGGTGACGCACTTCAGGTAGCGCGCCGGGATGATGCGGTCGGTGTCGATGTCGTCGCCGACCACGGCGACGCCCCGGCCGCTCCAGGCGGTGATCGGGCCCTGGGGGAAGGGGGTGGGATTCATCGGTTCAGCAGTTCGCGGACGTCGGTGACATGGCCGCGCACGGCGGCGGCGGCCACCATGGCGGGGCTCATCAGCAGGGTGCGGCCGGTGGCGGAACCCTGCCGGCCTTTGAAGTTGCGGTTGCTGGAGCTGGCGCTGATCTGGCGCCCCTCCAGCCGGTCGGGATTCATCGCCAGGCACATCGAGCAGCCGGGTTCGCGCCATTCGAAGCCCGCCTCACGGAAGACCAGGTCGAGGCCCTCGGCTTCCGCCGCCGCCGCCACCTGTTCGGAGCCCGGCACCACGAAGGCCTTGATTCCTGGCGCCACATGCCGGCCGCGCGCCACCGCCGCCGCCGCCCGCAGATCGCTGAGTCGCCCGTTGGTACAGCTGCCGATGAAGCACACGTCCACCGGCACACCCGCGATCGGACGGCCCGGCTCCAGATCCATGTAGCGGTAGGCCTCGGCGGCGATGGCGCGCTCCCCCTCCTCCAGCTCCTCGGGCCGCGGCACCGCTTCATCCACGCCGATCGCCTGGGCGGGGGTGATGCCCCAGGTGACGGTGGGGCTGATCGCGGCGGCATCGAACACCACCTCGTCGTCGAAGACGGCAGCGGGGCCGCTGGCCAGGGAGCTCCACCAGGCCACCGCCCGCTCCCAGGCTTCCCCCTGCGGCGCGGCGGGCCGCCCCTGCAGATAGGCGAAGGTGACGGCATCGGGGTTGACGTAGCCCACCCGTGCGCCGCCCTCGATCGCCATGTTGCAGAGGGTCATGCGCTCCTCCATCGAGAGGGCCTCGATCGCCGGACCGGCGAACTCATAGGCGTGGCCGACGCCCCCCTTCACCCCGAGCCGGCGGATCACATGCAGGATCAGGTCTTTGGCGTGCACGCCGGGCCGCAGGCTGCCCTCCACCAGGATGCGTCGCACCTTGAGGCGGCCCATCGCCAGGCTCTGGCTGGCCAGCACATCGCGCACCTGGCTGGTGCCGATGCCGAAGGCGATCGCCCCGAACGCCCCGTGGGTGGAGGTGTGGGAATCGCCGCAGGCCACGGTCATGCCGGGCTGGGTGAGCCCCAGCTCCGGGGCGATGACGTGCACGATCCCCTGGCGGCCGCTGCCGATGCCATGCAGGGTGATGTCGTGCTCGGCGCAGTTGGCCTCCAGGGTGGCGAGCATCTCTTCGGCCAGGGGATCGGCGAAGGGCCGGGCCTGGGAGGTGGTGGGCACGATGTGGTCCACCGTGGCCACGGTGCGCTCGGGATGGCGCACGGACAGCCCCAGCTCCTGCAGGGCGGCAAAGGCCTGGGGGCTGGTGACCTCGTGGATCAGGTGCAGACCGATGAACAACTGGCTGGCACCGCCGGGCAGCTCGGCGACCCGATGCAGATCCCAGACCTTGTCGTAGAGGGTGCCGGCACTCACGGACGACCCGACCGCACAGAAGGACAAGCCTACGCGGGCAGACCTCAGCCCACGCGGTGCTGGGGGTCCCCCGCCAGCAGGGCGGCCACGTTGGCGGCGCTGATCGCAATCAGCCGTTCGCGCGCCTGGCGGGTGGCCCAGGCGATGTGCGGGGTGATCAGGCAGTTGGGAGCCTGGAGCAGGGGGTGGTTGCGGGTGGGCGGCTCCACCGTGAGCACATCGAGCCCCGCCCCGCCCAGACGGCCGGCCTGCAATGCGGCCGCCAGATCGGCCTCCTGGATCAGGGCGCCGCGGCCGGTGTTGAGCAGCAGGGCGCCGGGCTTCATGCGGCCGATCCGCGCCGCGTTGATCAGGCCGCGGGTTTCCTCGGTGAGGGGGCAGTGCAGGCTCACCACGTCGCTGGCGGCCAGCAGGGTATCGAGGTCTACCAGGGTCAGGCTTTCGGGG
>CANEWU010000191.1 GCA_947442825.1 Synechococcaceae cyanobacterium | reverse complement strand
CTCGTAGGCGGAGCTGCCCGGTTCGAGTCCCTCCCACAGTTCCCAGGGTTCGTTGGCGGGGCTGTAGGCGTGCAGCACCTGGTGGCCGGCCGGCGCCAGGGCGGGATCGAGCACCGAGGGCAGCGAGAACACCAGAACATTGCGATCGGCGGTGATGCCGCGCTGCCAGTCGCCCACCCACACATGGTGGATCGGCAGGCTGCAGGGCTCGGGGTGGCGTAGTCCGAGATGCCAGTGCAGAAAGCTGGCGCAGGCGGGCGTGGCGGCCTGGCGATCGCGCCAGCGGGCCGGGCCGGCCTCGGGTGGCAGCAGGGCGAGGGTGTCCCAGGGGCTGGCGTTGCTGATCACGCCCTGGCGGGCGCGCAGCTCCTCGCCGCCCTCCAGCCGCACCCCGACGGCCCGGCCCCCCTCCACCAGAATCCGGGCCACGGGCGAGCGCAGCCGTAGGACCCCCCCGTGGCGCTCCAGGCCCCGCACCAGGGCGTCGGCCACGGCGGGGCTGCCGCCGAGGGGGTAGTCGAGGCAGGCGCCGGGCTCGAACCACTCGCCGAACAGGGTGGCCATGGCGGCGGCGCTGGTCTGCTCCATCCCCAGGCCGGAGATCAGGAAGCAGAGCAGCTCACACCAGTGCAGGAGAAAGGGATCGCGCAGGTGGCGGCGGGCGATCGGCCCGAAGGCTCCCCCCAGGCTCGCCAGCGCCCCCGCCTGTCCCAACAGCCCCAGGGCCCCGCCGGCACCGAGACTGAGCGCCAGGCCCGGCCCGGGGCGCAGGGCGAGCAGCGGCAGGGAGCGGGCGGCCCGGCAGCGGGGTTCGAGCGCGGCCATGAAGCGGGCCCATTCGTCGGCCACCGCCGTGCCCCGCAACGTGCGCAGGACGGCGAGGAAGGGCTCCAGGCCCACGCCCACCCTCAGGTCGCCTTCCGGCAGCAGTAGGCCCCAGTCGCTGTAGGACACCACCGGCACGCTCTCGCCCACTGCCCGCAGCACCTGGGCCAGGGGGTTGGCGCTCGGCCAGCGCCCCAGGCCGCTCCAGAGGGAGGGGCCGCTCTCGAAGTGGAAACCGCGGCGGCTGAAGCCATGGGCGGCGCCGCCGGGGCGGTCGTGCGCCTCCAGCACCAAAACGTCGAGACCATGGCGGGCGGCCAGGGCCCCGGCGCAGAGGCCGCCCAGGCCGCTGCCGATGACGATCAGATCCGGCACCGGCCTGCCCGCTCGTCGCAGAGCTGATCGAGGGAGGGCCGCCGGGTGAGGCGCAGGCGGCCGGCGGCCCAGAGCCTGTAGAGGCCATCCGCCACCGGGCCCAACACGGGCCAGCGGGTGGGGGCATAGAGCCAGCCCAGGCCGATCAGGCTGTAGGCGCGCCGGAACACCGCCACATCGCGCAGCACGGTGCCATCGGCGGCGAGGGCGTGGATGCGGCCCATCGCTTCGCGGTAGCCGATGCCGCCATGGGCGGCCGGGTCGTAGCCCGGGGCATCGATGTCGACGAAGGCCAGCTGGGGCTGGCTGGCGTTGTAGCTGCGATCGCGGTCCTCCAGGAAGTGCACCTCGCGCAGGCACAGCGGGCAGCCGCCGTCGTACAGGATCGTCAGCGCGGCGGGGCTGGAGGGGGCCAAGGCAACGTGCCGGGCGACCGGTGGTGGATCGGGAGTGATGCTAGAGATCCCCGCCCCCCTGCCGATGGCTGCCCAACCCCTCTCCGCCGAGCAGATCGCCTCCCTGGCCGCCGAGCTGCCCCAGTGGACCCTGTCGAACGGCAAGTTGCGTCGCGAGCTCCGCTTCGCCGACTTTTCGGCGGCCTTCGGCTTCATGAGCCGGGTAGCTCTGGCGGCCGAGGCGCTGGGGCATCACCCGGAGTGGAGCAACGTCTGGAACCGCGTGATCATTGAGCTCACCACCCACGACACCGGCGGCCTCTCCGATCTCGACGTGGCCCTGGCCCGCCGCATCGACGCCATCGCCGCGACAGCGGCAGCGGCCACCACCACCGCCCCCGACTAACTTCGGGCTCAGCCGCCCGCTACCGATGGGATTCCGCTATCTCGATCAGATCGCCACCCGCGACCACCTCGACGAGTTTCTGCAGCTGACCGACCTGGCCGCCGGGGCCGGCCATGCGGCTAGCAATGTGTTCCTCCTGGCTGATCGCCTGCGGGAGTCGGCGCCGATGCGGCTGTGTCAACGGATCCTGGCGGAGGATCCGGCGGCCCAGGCGTTGATTCAGCAGCGCCGGCTGAGCGGTCCCTACGACGCCGAGGCCCTTCGCCAGCTACCGCGCGGCACGCTCGGTCACACCTACGTGACGATCCTGGATGCGCTGGGATACGACATCAACTTCTTCCCCGAGCCGGCGTTCTACAACAACCTGGAAACTGACGCGGATTATATCAACTACCGCGTATTTGCCACCCACGACATCCATCACATCGTCAGCGGCTTCAGCCTCGATGGCTTCGGTGAACTTGGTGTGATCAGCATCAGCGTCGGCCAGTTCAACCATCCGGGCCTGGCCTTCACTGACCTGATCAGCCTGCTGCTCAACTGGTTCCGCAACGACACGCCCGAGAGTCAGCTCAGCACCCATGCCGAACGGTTGAAAACCGCGAGCTACACCTTCCGCATGATCAGCCATGGCCTGGAGATCGCCTCCGAGGCCCGGCCCCTCTTCCCGGTGATCTGGGAGGAGCGAATGGGCCAGGACCTGGGCGAATTGCGGCGGGAGCTGGGGGTGCAGGCGGTGACGGAGGGTCCCTGGAGCTGGGCCAGCCAACCCCAGATCAGCGCCGCCCTGGCGGTCTGAGTCAGACCGGAACGGGCAGGCGGGCGGGATCGGCCGGTCGCAGCCGCAGGCAGGCCGTTTCCCCCTCCCCCTCCACCGCCACGTCGATGGTGGCGCCAGGGGCGAAGGTGCCGGCCAGGATTGCCTTTGCGATCGGCGTTTCCAGCTCCCGCTGGATGGCGCGCTTGAGCGGCCGGGCCCCGTAGACCGGGTCGTAGCCCACATCCGCAATCCAGTCGAGGGCGGCTTCATCGAGCTGCAGCCCCAGCTTCTTCTCCTCGAGCCGCTTGCGCAGGCGCTGCACCTGCAGCTCCACGATCTGCCGCAGCTCCTCCTGTTTGAGGCTGTGGAAGATGATCGATTCATCGAGGCGGTTGAGGAATTCTGGCCGGAAGTGGCCGCGCAGCGCCTCATTCACCCGCCTCTCCATCTCGGCATGGCGGCCGGGGTCGCCCGCTAGATCGAGGATCGATTGGCTGCCGATGTTGCTGGTGAGAATCAGCACGGTGTTGGTGAAATCCACCGTGCGGCCCTGGCCATCGGTGACGCGGCCGTCATCGAGGATCTGCAGCATGACATTGAAGACATCGGGGTGGGCCTTCTCGACCTCATCGAAGAGGATCACCGCATAGGGACGGCGCCGCACCGCTTCGGTGAGTTGGCCGCCTTCTTCATAGCCCACATAGCCCGGAGGTGCTCCAACCAAACGCGAGATGGCAAATTTTTCCATGTATTCGCTCATGTCGATGCGAATCAAGGCATCTTCTGAATCAAACAGTTCTTTGGCGAGTACTTTGGCCAATTGCGTTTTTCCAACTCCGGTTTGTCCCAAAAAGATAAAGGAGCCTATCGGTTTGTTGGGATCTTTTAATCCGGCGCGGTTGCGTTGTATAGATCGGGCAATTTTTATGACCGCTTCTTTTTGTCCAATAACCTTTCCTTCAATGAGTTCGGGTAAATTGGCTAATTTATTACTTTCGGTTTGTGCAACGCGATTTACCGGTATTCCAGTCATCATCGAAACCACAT
>CANEWU010000190.1 GCA_947442825.1 Synechococcaceae cyanobacterium | reverse complement strand
CGCTAACAGCAGAACCGGCGGCACCCTACTGCTCGGTATTGAAGACAAGACTCGTGATGTGCTGGGAATCCCTGTTGATCGCCTTGAGCTCGTCGAGGCTCTGGTGCGCCAGGCCGTTGAGGACAGCATCAAGCCGCCGCTGGCCTCACTGATTGAGCGGCTCACCCTGCCCGATTCCCTTGGCGTGGATCACGCCATCCTCAGAGTGGACATTGCATCCAGTCTGTTTGTGCATCAGAGCCCCGCTGGCTACTTGCACCGGGTCGGTTCCTCAAAACGCCCTATTCCGCCTGACTACCTGGCGCAGCTTTTTCAGCAGCGCAGCCAAAGCCGAGTGATCCGATTTGATGAGCTGCCGGTTATGTCTGCTCAATGCGAGGATCTGGATACCGTGTTGCTCGAACGTTTTCACCCTCAATTATCGCCAGACGCCAATTGGCAGTCGAAGACAGGCCTAGTTGTCGAAGCGGAAGACGTATCTCTCCACCCTTCAGTGGCGGGAGTGCTGCTTGCCAGCCTCAATCCCCAGCAATTCCTGAAGGGTGCTTACATCCAGGCTGTTGCCTATGCGGGTACCCAGGTAACGCCCCAGGGAGAGGATGTCATGTACCAGCGTGACGCTGCCGATCTCACAGGCCCATTGGATCAACAGATCACAGCGGCCTGCAGGTTTGTGGCTCGCAACAGTCGCACGGGAGCTGCGAAGACGCTGGAGGGAGGCCGGATTGATCGACCGCAGTTTGATGCTCTGGCTGTGTTCGAAGCCATCACCAATGCCGTTGCCCATCGCGATTACTCCATACCCGGTAGCAAGGTGAGACTCCGTCTCTTTGGCGATCGCCTCGAAATCTTTTCGCCAGGCATGCTGCCAAACACCATGACTCCTGAAAGCTTGCCGCTCCGTCAGGCTTGCCGCAATGAGCTGGTCGCCAGCCTGCTTGCGCGTTGTCCTGTAGAGGCTGCTGCAGGCGTCAGCCATCGCCGCTACATCATGGATCGTCGCGGCGAAGGTGTGCCCTTGATTCTTTCTCGAACACAGGAATTGTCAGGACAGCTTCCGCATTACCGCCTCATTGACAACAACGAGCTGCTGCTCACGCTTCCTAGTGCTCTGTGATGTTGACCTTGCTGATCAGACCAAACTCAGTTTCAAAATGCCAGCCTCGATATTCCGGTCATCAGGTACTGAATCGCCTCACGACCCCGCCGAGGCAAGGCCTCAACAGCTCCGGCTTCAATCAGTTGCTGGAGGGTCTGCGACACCGTGGGTTGCCTCACCTGCCACAGCTCCACCAGCTGGGCCTGGGTCTGGACCGCTGCCGCATCCACCTGCGCCCAGGCCAGCAGGCGCTCCCATGCGGTGTCGCCCAGCTGCTCCTGCAGTTCTGCTTGGTTGCGTTGCAGCAGCGTCAGCAGCAGATCCTCCAGCCCCACCGGAGCCACTTCGGCTCCTGCGCTGGTGAGCCCCAGCAGAGCTGTGATCCCATCCTCCAGGGCCTTCAACATGCCGCGCAAATCGCCGCGGAACAGCTCGTACAGCCGCACCACCACGACAGTCTCCACAGGGGAATGCCAGGGTCTGCTCTGATCCAGTTGCAACGCCTCATAGCGATTGGCCAACAACTGCTCCACATCCGCCAGCCCCAGTGGCTCCAGCACCAACGGATTGCTGAACACCGAGCGGACCTGGGTGTGGGTCTGCACCACTGTGCGCACGGCATCGGTGGTGCCCACCACGATCAGATGCAACCCGTCGTGCAGGAGGGCTTGATCGCGAATGCCCCGCAACAGATCCGCCGCTCGCGATGCATCAGCCTCGCTCAGGTTTTCGAGGTTGTTGAGGTGAAGCATGATGCCGCGGGCGCCCTGGTCGATCGCGTAGCGGAGCAGGTCGCGCAACACCCGAGGACCTTCCAGCAGCAGCGCCCCCGGCGGCGTGGCCACGCTTTCGCTCTGGCTACCACCAGCCCCAAAGCCGAAGGCCGACACTGTGAACCCGCCACCCCGCAGGCGGATGCTGCGCACCAACTGCTGGCCGGCTTCCACCTCAGGGCCCGCCGCCGTTGGGCAGTTCGCCAGCACAGCGTCGTAGACGCCGGAGAGCAGCTGCCCCAGCAGGTGTTCGCTCGTTCCCTCGGCGCCCGCGCCTCTGGCGCTGATCGGAATGATCTCGTCGGAACTCCAGTAGCCCTCCGTCTGGGCATCGGCCTTCACCGTTTGCACAAGGGTGGTTTTGCCGATCCCCGGGCGTCCCGCCACCGCCTGGCGGGAGCTGGTGCTGCTGCCAATCGTGGTGAGCAGCAGCTGTCGCTCCCGTTGCCGCCCCACAAACAGGTGCAGCGGCGTGGTCTGCGAATCCGCCCGCAAGGTGGCCTGGAAGAAGGGCGAGGAGCGCAGGTTGTAGAGGCCCCAAAGGTTGGGCAGCGCCATGGCGCGAGGTATTGGCAAAGGGCTTCGGCCAGCCAATACTGGTCATGTATTGGCCGATCTGGCAATACCAGGCCATGGCTATCGCCCCCTTCAGTCGGAATCTCAATAAAAGCCATTCATTGGGAATCCTGCTAACGTGCGCTTATTGAGATTCCAAGTAGGCCATGGCCGCAGGCGAGCAGGTGATCCGCGCCCCTGCCCAGCTCGGGGTGCTCCTCAAAGGCATCCGGCGGCAGCTGGGCCTGAGCCAGCAAGAGCTAGCCCTCAAGGCCGGTGGCACCAGCCAGGCCAGGCTCTCCCAGCTCGAACTGCAACCAGGGCGCCTCACCGTGGAGCGTCTGCTGTTGATCCTGGCCGCGCTCGATCTCGAGCTGGTGGTACGGCCGCGCCAGAGCGGCAACGAACCGGCCGAGTGGTGATGGGCAGGCCAACGCGGGCGCGCTCCCTGGCGGTGTGGATGAACGGTGAACGGGTCGGCGCCTGGTCGTTGCCGGCTCGGGGGGATCAGACATTCACCTACGCCGAATCCTGGCTTCGTTCCCGTCAGTTCCGACCGCTGTCGCTGTCCCTGCCGGCGGGCCTCGGGGCCTCAGCGCTCAGCGGCAACGCCGTGGCGAGCTGGTTTGACAACCTCCTTCCGGATAGCGAGGTCATCCGCCGCAGGGCCCAGACCCGGTTTCAGACCGCCAGCACCAGTGCCTTCGATCTGTTGGCGGAGGTTGGCCGCGATTGTGCCGGCGCCGTGCAACTGCTGCCGCCGGACCAGGAGCCCAGCGGCATCGATCGCATCGAGGCCAAGCCTCTGAGCGACCAGGAGATCGGCCGGCGCCTGCGCGCCGTCACGGCGGCACCGGCTCCAGGATCCCTGGGCCCTGAGTCCGATGAGCTGCGCCTCTCCGTGGCCGGTGCCCAAGAGAAAACCGCGTTCCTCTGGCACAACAACCAATGGTGTCTGCCACTCGGCAGTACCCCCACCACCCACCTTTTCAAGCTGCCGATGGGTGTGATCGGAGAGGGCCAGATTGATTTCAGCTCCTCGGTTGAGAACGAGTGGCTCTGCAGCAGGCTGCTGATGGCCTATGGGCTGCCAGTGGCCTCCACAGAGATCGGCCGCTTTGACGGGGAGCGCTGCCTGATTGTGCAGCGCTTTGATCGGCGACTGCATGCCAGTGGCACCTATTGGCTGCGCCTGCCCACCGAAGATTGTTGCCAGGCCACCTCCACTCCAGCCGCCAACAAATACGAAACCAATGGCGGCCCCGGCATGGTCGCTATTGCCGAGCTGCTGGCTCAATCCTCAGAGCCCAGCGACCTTGCCACCTTTTTCAAGGCGCAGGTGTTGTTCTGGATGCTGCGCGCCATTGATGGCCACGCCAAGAACTTCAGCTTTTTCCTCAATCCCGGCGGCCGCTTTCAGCTCACCCCGCTCTACGACGTGCTCTCCGCCTGGCCGGTGATTGGACGGGGCAGCGGCCAATGGCCCCAGCAAAAGCTCAGGATGGCGATG
>CANEWU010000189.1 GCA_947442825.1 Synechococcaceae cyanobacterium | reverse complement strand
GTCGGTCCACAGGGCCGCCAGCTCCACCAGGTCCGCCTTGCCCGTGCAGGCGGCGGCGGATCGGTAGGCAGCCATCTTCTCCTCGTTCTCCACAATCCAGTCGGCCGGGATGAAGGCCGTTACGGGCAGATCGATCTGGGTGTCATCCACCGCCGGGATGTCCTGACCCTGGATCTCCGCCAGGCATTCCTGCAGCATCTCCATATACAGATCAAAGCCGATTGCCTCCATCTGGCCGCTCTGCTCCATCCCCAGCAGATTGCCCACGCCGCGGATCTCCATATCCCGCATCGCCAGCTGGTAGCCGCTGCCCAGCTGGGCAAACTCCTGGATCGCCCGCAGCCGCTGCCGCGCCGCCTCACTCAGCGACGCATCGCCCGGATAGAACAACCAGGCATGGGCCTGGATGCCGCTGCGGCCCACCCGGCCCCTTAGCTGATACAGCTGGGCCAATCCGAAGCGGTGCGCATCCTCCACCAGGATCGTGTTCACCCGCGGAATATCCAGGCCGCTCTCGATGATCGTGGTGCAGAGCATCACATCGGCCTCGCCGGCATTGAAGGCCACCATCGCGCTCTCCAGCTCCCCCTCGGGCATCTGTCCGTGGGCCACCAGCAGCCGCAGCCCCGGCAGCATCTCCCGCAACCATCCCGCCACCTCCTCGATCCCCTCCACCCGCGGCACCACGTAGAACACCTGGCCGCCGCGGTCGAGCTCCTGGCGGATGGCGCTGCGCACCGCCTCCTCATCCCGCGCGCACAGGTGGGTGGTGATCGGCCGGCGCTGCGGCGGCGGCGTGGTGATCAGGCTCATCTCCCTTACCCCCGAAAGGCTCATGTAGAGGGTGCGCGGGATCGGCGTGGCGCTCAGGGTCAGCACATCCACGTCCTTGCGCATCGCCTTGATTTTTTCTTTCTGCTGCACGCCGAAACGCTGCTCCTCATCCACCACCAGCAGCCCCAGTTGCTGGAAGCGGGTGCCCTTGCCCAGCAGCTGGTGCGTGCCCACCACCACATCCACCGTGCCGTTGGCCAGGCCGTCCTGGATCTCGCGCCGCTCCGCCGCTGTGCGGAAGCGGTTGAGCAGCGACACCTTCAGCGGATAGGGGGCAAATCGCTCGCTCAACGTGCGCCAGTGCTGTTGCGCCAGCACCGTGGTGGGGGCAAGCATCGCCACCTGGCGGCCGGCGGTGACCGCCTTGAACACCGCCCGGATCGCCACCTCCGTCTTGCCGAAGCCCACATCGCCGCACACCAGCCGGTCCATCGGTGAGGGGCGCTCCATGTCGCGCTTCACCTCCGCGATCGCCCGCAGCTGGTCGGGGGTGGGTTCGTAGGGGAAGGAATCCTCCAGCTCGTTCTGCCACGGGCCGTCGAAGGGGAAGGCGAAGCCCGCCGCCTTGTGGCGCTCGGCGTAGAGCTTCACCAGATCCATCGCCACCTTGCGGATCGCCTTGGTGGCCCGCTCCTTGGCGCGGGTCCAGGCGGTGCCGCCCATGCGGTTCAGCTCCGGCGCCTTCTCGCCGGTGGCCCGGTAGCGGCCCAGGCTGCCCACCTGGTCGGCCGCCACCCGCAGCAGCCCGTCGGCGTACTGCACCACCAGGTAGTCGCGGGTTTCGCCGCTGATCGCCAGTTTCTCGAGCTTCAGGAAGCGGCCGATGCCGTGGGTGCGGTGCACCACGAAGTCGCCCGGCACCATGCGGTTGGGATCCACCGTGCGGCTGGCGGCCCGGCGGCGGCGCCGCACCCAGCCGGTGGCGGCCAGGCTGTGCTGGCCGAAGATCTCCCGGTCGGTGAGCAGCACCAGCTTCCAGGCCGGCAGCTGCAACCCCTCCAGCTCGGCGCTGCCCTTGCTTTTGAGGGCCACCGGCGTGCCCTGCTCCACCAGCCGCTCGATCGCCGGCAGGTCGGCCGCGTTGGGCACGAAGCGGCAGACGCAGTCGTGCTCCTCCAACAGGGCGACAGCCCGCGACGGCTGGGCCGACACGATCCACACCCGCTCGCGCTCGCGCAGGTGCCCCTTGATCGCGCTCGCCAGGCGGCCGAACTGGTTGGGGTGGGCGGCGACGGCGCGGCTGGCCAGATCGAGGCCGTTGGGATGCCCATCGCTCTCGTGCATCTCCGCCAGGTCGAAGCCGGCGAAGCGCTCGGTGGCCTCCGCCAGCGCCTCCGCCGGTGGGCGGTGCAGGGCCGGCGGCAACAGGGCCTCCAGCGTTGCCCCATCGCCCCGCCCCTGGGCCACCAGCTCCTCGAGTACCTCCTGGCGGTGGCGGCCGGCGTGCTCCCACCAGGCCTGGCCGTGGGCCACCCCATGCCGCCGCTCATCGATCGCCACCCAGCAGCTCTTTGGCAGGTAGTCGAGCAGGGAGGCCGGGCAGCCCCAGGCCAGCCCCATCAGCCGCCGCAACCCCTCCGGCGTGCCCCCCTCGATCAGCATCTCCAGCGCCGCGGGCTCCAGCAGCGCCTCCAATCCCTCCGGCAACGCCTCCCGCAGGGCATCGGCCACCAGGGGCGCCACGCTGGTGGGGGTGATGCGCACCACATCGATGGCGTCGAGGGAGCGCTGGCTGGCGGGGTCGAACTCCCTGAGCTTCTCGATATCCTCCCCGAAAAACTCCAGTCGCACCGGCAGCTCGGCGCTCACCGGGAACACATCGACGATGTCGCCGCGGCGGCTCCAGGTGCCCTCCTGCTCGATCGTCGCCACCCGCGCGTAGCCCAGCTGGGTGAGCCGCTGGCCGAGCTCCTCCACCGCCACGCTCTCCCCCCGCCGCAGCGACAGGCAGTGCTCCGCCAACACCGACGGCGGCGGCAGGTGGGGCTGCAGGGCCCGCTCGGTGGCCACGATCACACCCCGCCAGGGCTTCGCTTCGCCGCCGCCGCTGGGGCTCTCCCCGCCGCCGCCATCGAGAAGTTCTGCCAGCACCTGCAGCTGGCCCCAGCTGATCTCGCTGGTGGGATCGAACGGTTCGTAGGGGGATCCTTCGGAGGTGGGGTAGAGCTGGCAGGAGGGCCAGCCCATCAGCTCCAGCAGGGCGCTCCAGCGGCCCGCCTCCTCCAACGTGGGCACCACCACCAGCAGCGGGCTGCCCTCCTGGCTCGCCACGGCCGTGGCCACCAGCGCCCGCGCCGGCCGGCCGGCACCGCTCAGCCGCAACCGTTCGCTGCGGGAACAGCGCTGGCGCACCTCGCCGGTGAGGGGCACCTGCTGCAGCTGGCGCACCAGGGCGGAGAGGGGCATCGGCGGGCGGGGCGAGAGGGGCGATCCTCGCAACCGATGGACCGCGCCGCGAGCTGGCGCAAGACTGGTGCTGCTCTGGCGTCAGCCGGTGCCCCGTCTACCGTCCCGTCCCCCCTCCCGTCCCTTGGCCCGCGACGACGCCCGTTATGTCTGCCGGCGCTGCTCCCAGCGGCCGCCCCTGCCCCTGGCCACCGGGGTGGGCCGCCAGAGGGTCTGCGGCCATTGCGGCAGCCTGATGGTGCGCCGCTCCCTGCTGCCGGTCGTTGGCACCCTGTTGATGGGCGGTGGGCTCGTGGCGCTCTCCCTGCTGGCCCTGCCCGATGCGCTCAAGGGCCTGGCGGTCGTGGCCTCCGGCACGCCCGGCCTCTCCGAGGTGGTCGCCTACCTCGATCCGCCGCCGGAGCCCTCCCGCCGGCCGCTGGCCCTGCTTAATGGCGATCTGCTGGACCGGTTGGCCGAGGGCGATCTCTCCTGGGTCCCCACCGCCGAGCCGGTGAACGGCCAGGGCATCCGCTACCACTACCGCCGCCGCCTGGGGGAGGCCCCGTTGAGCATCGCCCAGATCCAGGCGCGGATGGCCAATCCCCCCTCCTTTGAGGAGGAGCGCCAGAGCCTGTTGGTGCTGTTGCAGGAGCTGCAGCGGGTTGGCGTGGCGCTGGAGGTGGCCCCCACCCGCAAGCAGGGAGCCGCCGGCGAGTGGGACCATGCCGAGCGCACGGTGCGGCTGCAGCCGCTGGTGGTGG
>CANEWU010000188.1 GCA_947442825.1 Synechococcaceae cyanobacterium | reverse complement strand
TCACCAGCAGCGGCGGGCAGCCGGGCAGCCGCCGCAGGCGTTCCACGATCCGGCGGAGCTGGCTCTCCTCCTGCAGATCGCGAAGGCCGGGGGTGTTGGGGGAACTGACGTTGACCACCGCGTAATCGGCCAGCGGCGCCAGGGTTTCCAGGGAGGCGGCGTAGTCGTCGGCGGCCTGCTCCAGCGGCACCACCCGCGACTTGCCGAGGTTGATGCCCAGCACGGCGGGGCGCTGGCCGGGCGGCGGCAGCCCCTGGCGCTCCAGCAGGCGACGCACGGCACGGGCGCCTTCGTTGTTGAAGCCCATGCGGTTGAGGGCGGCTCTCTCCTGGGCCAGGCGGAACAGACGGGGCCGCGGGTTGCCGGTCTGGGGGTGCCAGGTGACGGTGCCCAGCTCGGCGAAGCCGAAGCCGAAGGTGTCCCAGATCGCCGCCGCCACCCCGTTTTTGTCGAATCCAGCGGCCAGGCCCACCGGGTTGGTGAAACGGCAGCCGAACAGGGTCTGCTCGAGGCGGGGGTCGCGGCGGCGCAGCTGTTCCTCCATCGCCGCCAGGGCGCCGCTCACCAGCGGCCAGCGGCGGCGCAGGCTGGCCTGGCCCAGGCTGCTGAGGGCGAGGCGGCTGAGCGCCTCGGCGTCGGCGCCATCGTCGCGCTGCAGGAGCGGACCCACAAAACGCCGGTAGAGATCCTGGGCCATGCCCCCGCCCCTCAAGCGTCGGTGCCCAATCCTCCCGCGTCGGCCTGCCGCTCCAGCCGCCAGCGCCCCTCCCCGGCCGGACAAACCCGCCAATCCCGCCAGATCCAGGCATCGCTGCGGCCCTCCAGGCCACGCAAGGGCAGCTCCACCAGGCGGGCCAGCTCCACAGCGGTGAGGGTGTAGCCACCGGCCGCGAGTCGATCCGCCAACTCCAGGCGGCTGAGCAACTGCTGGAGAGCCGGCGGTGCAGCGTCCGGCTCCGGATTCGCCTTCGTCGCCGTCGTCGCCGGATTCACCGCAGGATCCCCCATCGCCAGGGCCGGCAGCTGGCCGCGGGAGAAGGCCACGGCGATGGCGTCGCAGCGGTCGTTGTCGGGGTCGCCGCTGTGGCCGCGCACGTGCTGCAGGCGCAGCCCGGGCAGGCGGGCGCGATCCAGCTGTTCCCACAGGTCGCGGTTGAGCACGGCCCCCCCCGAGGCGGTGCGCCATCCCTTGCGCTTCCAGCCGGGCAGCCACTTCTCGAAACCGTCGATCAGGTAGCGGCTGTCGGTGCGGATCACCAGGGCGGGATCGCGGGGCATCTCCTTCAGGCACTCGAGCAGGGCCAGGGCCGCGGTGAGCTCCATGCGGTTGTTGGTGGTGGCCTTGTCCGCCCCGCCCAGCTCCTGCACCGAGCCGTCGTCGTAGCGCAGCAACGCCCCCCAGCCCCCGGGCCCTGGATTGCCACTGCAGGCGCCATCGCAGGCCGCGGCCACCACCTTCACCGGCCGATCGGCCATTGGCTCCCCCTTGTCAGCACCGGTTCAATGGGGCCCCTCTTCCCGGGAGGCCGGGGCACGGGAGACACTCCATGAAACGAACCTACCTGGCCCTGAGCGGCCTGCTGCTGGCTGGTTCCGCCCTGCCCGCCACCCTGCCCTCCCTGGCCCAGGCCGCCGGGCTGTTCGCCAGCCGCCCGGTGGATCCCAGCCGCTTCGCGGTGCTGGCCCGGCCCGTGGGCGAAGGCGACTGGAACCTGCTGGTGCTCGAGCAGCTGGCGCCGGCACCCCGCTGCTGGACCCCCCAGGCCGACGGCCTGGTGGACCCGAGCCTGAACCGCTTCGATTACACAAGCGTCTGCAGCCGCTACCTCGACAGCAACGGCTACTCGCTGCGCATCGGCGAGCAGGATCTGGCCACCAGCTATCGGCTGCGCCTGCAGCAGCAGGGCAGCGTGCTGCTGCTGCAGGCTCTCTCCCCGAACGAGCCCACGGTGCTGGTGGTGGGCCGGGCTGAGGTGCCCCGCCGCGACCGCAACGGCTTTGTGGCGATCGCGCTCGATCCGGGCTGGGAGCTGCAGCGGCGCAGCTTCGGCCAGCAGACGCTCAACCACCTCTATTTCGCCAACCCCAGCCCGCTGCGCCAGCTGATCGCCCAGGCCAGCGGCCGGGCGCCGGAGCCGGTGGGCCGCCGCCCCCTCACGGCCCCACCCCTGGCGGCGCTTCCCGCCGCGCCGCTGCCGAGTCGATCGCCACGACGCCCGCTGGTCGGCGCGGTTCCGGAGGGGTCCCCTGGGGCGTCCGTCGAGCCGGGCCGCACGATCGCGCTCACGGTGATCCCCTTCCAGGAGTGAGCCGGCGCGGGCCAGTTACCACGCCGGCCTGGTTCCCCTTTTCCGCCACAGAACCACCCGTACCATTTGAGGCGTGAGGAGTGCCGGACGCTCTTCTGGGGTCGAAACAAGGACAGACTCCCGGAATCGTTCAACACAAAAGCCCCGCCGTTGGCGGGGCTTTTCTGCGTTTGGGTACTGCGGGGTTAAGGGATGGGGGCCGCCCCTTCCAGGGCGGCCCCCTGCGGGGTCACTTGACGGTGACTTTGCCGCCGGCCTCTTCGATGGTCTTCTTGAGGGCTTCGGCTTCGTCTTTGGCGATGCCTTCCTTCACGGCCTTGGGAGCGGCCTCCACAAGGGCCTTGGCTTCGCCCAGACCGAGGCCGGTGGCCTCGCGGACGGCCTTGAGCACCTTGATCTTGGAGGCGGCGTCGAAGCTGTCGAGGATGACGTCGAATTCGGTCTTCTCCTCGACGGGCTCAGCGGCGACGGCGCCGGGAGCGGCCATCACCACGCCAGCGGAGGCGGCGGCAGACACACCGAAGGCCTCTTCGATCTGCTTGACAAGCTCAGAGGCTTCCAGCAGGGAGAGGGTCTTCAGCTGTTCGAGAATTTGGTCGGTAGTAGCGGACATGGTTGAGAATCAGCAACAGATCTGTGGGACGGAAAGAGGGATCGGTGCAGCCGGTGGCTCAGCCTTCGCCGGATTCGGCGTGCTGCTTGAGCGCCCTGGCGAGACCGGAGGGAACCTCGTTGATGCCCACGGCCAGCTTGGTGGCCACGGCATTGATCGCACCTGCGATCTGAGCCATGAGCACCTCCTTGGAGGGCAGGTCGCCGATGGCCTTGATGTCGTCTTGCGAGAGGAGCTTGCCTTCGAAAAGGCCCCCTTTCGTTTCCGACTTCTTGCTGTCCTTCTGGAAGGACTGCAAGGCCTTCACGGCACCACCCACATCGCCCTTGATCAGGACGAAGGCGTTGGTGCCGGTCAGCAGGGAATCGAGGTCTGACCAGGCGCTGTTTCCATCGATGGCCCGACGCATCAAGGTGTTTTTGGTCACCTTGCAGACGCCGTTGGTGGCCTGCAGACGGGTCCGCAGGTCGGACATCTCTTTGATGGTGAGGCCCTTGAAATCAAGGACCAGCGCCATTTCGGCTTCACCGAGGAGCTGCTTCAGCTCTTCGACGATCTGTTGCTTGCTCTCCAGGGTGCGGCCCATGGGTTTGGAACGGATCGGGGGGAACAAGCTGGGTACGCGGCCCGGCGACCCGCGCGAGCGGGGGTCGCTCCCGGAGCATTCCGGGGAGCTTCGAGGCCGCGATCGCGTTCCGCTCCGCCGATGGGTGGCTTCCCGGAGGAAGCACCCGGACGGGCAAGATCAAAGATGGCGAGAACCTCGGCAGGGTTTGCATCGGGCCCGGCACCGGCGAGATGTAAATCCCGTGGTGCGAGCCGAAAACCTGCTGTCTTGGGCTGTTTCAGGGCGCGTGCCCTCTGGCGGATGCCAGCTCTCTACCCTATCACTGCAGCTCAGCCTCGCTGCCTGGGCGCCACCCAACACCCAAGCGCCTGACTTACATTTCGCTTCATCACTCTGAGGTTTCCGCGATGACCGTCACCCGCGCGTCCCTGTTCGGTTTCCGCCTGGCAAGCGCGGCCAGCGCCGCCGCCCCTGCGGCAGCGAGCGCCCTCTCGGCCAAGGTGGG
>CANEWU010000187.1 GCA_947442825.1 Synechococcaceae cyanobacterium | reverse complement strand
TTCGGTGGTGGGATCGACGAGCACCAGCAGGGAGGGCTGGGGGCCGGTGCCCTCCGGCGATTCGGGGGCTGGGTCGGTGGTGCCGCCGAGCAGGGCGCGCCAGGGTTCGGCCGGACCGTCCAGGTCGGGGAGGGCGGCGGTGTCGATGGCGAAGGGCTGGAGGGTGGCGCCGGGCAGCCGCAGCAAGGTGACGCTCAGGGAGCTCTCCTCCTCCAGCTCCCGCGCCGTGCCATCGGCTTCGGTGCCCACCACACCACCGCCGAGGCAGCCCAGCCAGTGGCGGGCCTGGAGCTTCTGGCGCAGCAGGGGGAGCAGGCGGGGCAGGTCGCTGGCGAAGCTGGCGGAGACGAACACCAGCGCCAGGTCGGCCTCCGCGGCCCCCGCCAACTGGCGCACCACCCCGTCGACGGCCCCCTGCAGCGAGGTATCGCGGGCCAGAGCGGTGCGACACCAGGGGACGGGCTCGCGAGGCGCCATCCAGGGGAAGGAGGGGAGACCAGCCATGGGCGGACCCTATCGCCCTGGGTGCTGCCGGATAATGGCGCCTTCCCGAACCCCGCCGCCGTGCCGGAAGCCCTGTATCGCTCTCTGGTCTGGCTGGATGTGCGGCTGGGGGTGCTGTTTGCGGTGGCGGTACCGCTGGTGTTGCTGCTCTGGGCCCAGCTGCGGCGGGAGGGGGCGGTGTTGCGGCTGCTGGGGCTCTACTGGAAGGTGGCGAGCCTGCTGCTGATCGCCCTGCTGCTGCTCACCGATCGGCGGCCGGTGGGGTATGTGCTGCTGGTGGTGGCGCCGTTGCTGATCGTGGCGGCGCTGTGGTTCTGGGTGGATCTGAACGAGGAGCTGGCTGATCTACCCCCCTGGCGGCCCCTGCCGCTGACGGTGCGGATCTGGCGCTGGAGCCTGACGCTGCTGAGCTTGGTGTCGGCCGGGTTTGCCACCACGGCGCTCGCGTGCCTGGGCGGTGCGGGGCGCCTGCCGTCGTGCCCGCTGTGGCTGGAGGCGCCGGCGGTGCTGCACGGCGGGGTGGCGCGGGTGTTTGGTTTCATCTTCGGCGGGCAGTGGACGCCGGCGGTGGCGGCCTTCCTGGGCTACGTGGCCCTGGCGGCCTACGGGGTGGGGTTGCTGCAGTGGCTGCTGGTGCGCCTGCCCCGCCAGGGCCGGATCGCCGGGGAGTTCTGAGCCGCTGTTGCCCGCCATGGATCCCGCCCACTCCCCCGATCCCGCCCACTCCCACCCGTTCGCCGGCAGCATCGCGGCGCTGCTCGCCACCCTGGAGGAGCTGAGCCGCGCCCACCCCGAGCGCCTGCTGCGTTTGCGGGGCCATCTGCCGGTGAACGGCGCCGGTGATCCCGATGCGGCGGGCGATGCCCTCGAGCCGTTTGAGCTGCTGATCTTCCGGGGCTTCTCCAGCAGCACCACCCACCCCACGGCGTTCGATCCCGATCGCCCGGCCCTGCCGGAGGGCTCGTGCATCGAAAGCGCCGAGCTGCTGCAGGGTCCCCTGCGGCCCCCGACGGAAACAGTGCTGGCCGGCCCCGGGCCCGTGCAGCCGTTTCTTGAACCCCACCTCTGGGGGGGACGGCACCCGGCCCCTCAGCTCGACGCCGAGGTGTAGAAGCGCAGGGCGAAGCGCCAGAAGGATCGCGCCAGCAGCAGGCAGACCGCCGCCACCACCAGGGAGAGCACCAACCAGGTGACGCTGGAGCGCCCGAGCAGGGCCTCGGCGGGCACGGTGGTGAGGAAGGTGATCGGCACCACGAGGGTGAAGAAGGTGCGCATGCCCGGCGGGTAGGCGCTCACCGGATAGCGGCCGGCGGCGAGCACGGCGCGCAGCACCTCGGTGGCGTTCCAGGTTTTGACGAACCAGATGCTGGTGGCGGCCAGCAGAAACCAGAGGCTGTAAAGGATCAGGGCGGCGCAGAGCAGCATCAGGCCACCGACCGCCAGCTCCAGCGGCCCGGGCCGGGCGCCCGACTGCCAGGCGGCCCCGAGGCTGAGGGCGAGGCCGAGCGCCATCTCGGGCAGGCCCCAGGGGCTGAGGGTGCGGGTGGAGAGCCAGAACTGGCTGTCGATCGGCTTGAGCAGCACGAAATCGAGGGTGCCATCGCGCACGTGGGCCACGATCGTGCTGAGGTTGGGCCGCAGCAGGGTGGTGGAGAAGCCATCGAGGAAGGTGTAGGCCCCGAGCACCACCAGCGCCGCCTCCCAGCTCCAGCCCCCCAGGCCCCGGCCGGGCCGATAGAGCAACGAGAGCACAAACAGGCTGCCCGCCAGGTTGCCGGCGGTGGCCAGCAGCTCGATCCAGAGGTTGACGCGGTATTCCCCCTGGCTGGCCAGGGCGGTGCCCCAGAAGCGGCGCAGCGTGAGGGCGTGGCGGCGCCAGGCGGAGAGCTCCGGCGGCTGAGGCGACTCCATCAGGCCCCCATCGCCGAATAGCGGCGCACGCCGGCGCGCCAGAGCAGCAGGCACACGGGCGTCAGCAGGCCGATCCAGGCGAGCATCGTCAGCAGGCCGCGCCCCACCGCCAGCGGTTCACCGGAGAGCAAGGCGGCGGGGAAGTGCAGCATCCAGGGGAAGGGGGTCCATTCCGCCAGGCGCCGCACCTGCGGCGGGAAGCTCTGCAGCGGTGCCACCAGGCCGGAGAGAAATACGTAGGGGATGAACAGCAAACGCTCGATGGCGCTGGCGCGCTCGCTCCAGAAGCAGAGGCAGGCGATGCAGCTCTGCAGCAGGAAGTTGATGGCGAAGGCCAGGCCGATCGCCAGCACCCCGGCGGCGGCGCGGCCGGGGCTGGGCAGCCAGAGGCTGCCGGGCTGGAGGGCGAAGAACACGGCGATGATCACCAGCACGAAGGGCAGGCGGGTGATCTGCTCCGCCAGGTGGGCGGCCACGTGACGCCAGAGGGGCGGCAGGGGCTGGAGCAGCTGGGGCGCCAGGCGACCCGCCAGGGCGTCCTCCTCGAAGGAGTACACCACCCAGGCGATGGTGAACTGGCGCACCACGAAGACGGCGAGGAAGTAGCGGCCGAGCTGGGCGGGATCGAGGCCGCCGGCGCTGCCCGGATCGCTGGCCGCCAGCTCACTCCAGAGGCCGAGCATCACGAAGGGCAAGACGCCGGAGAGGGCCCACAGGGCGATCTCGGCCCGGTACTCGAGCATCACGGCGTACTGGCTGCCGAGCAACACGCGCGCCAGCCGCAGCGGATCGCGCCTCATCACACGGTCCCCCGCTGGAAGAGCCCACCGATCAGCTCCTCGATCGGCGGATCGCTCACCTCCAGGTCGGACACCTCCAGTTCGCCCAGCATCCGGGCCACCGCTTCGGTGAGCTGCTCGCGGGGCACCAGCAGCGTGACGGCGCGACCTTCAAGGGATTCGATCTGCCCGAAGGGCGCCAGGCGTTCGGCGGGAAGCGGTTCGCGCAGCTCGAGGCGCACCTGGCGGCAGGGGGCGAGCCGTTCGCTGAGGTCGCGCAGGTTGCCGTCGTGGAAGAGGCCGCCCTGGTGGATGAGCAGCACGCGGGGGCAGAGGGCGGTGATGTCGGCGAGGTAGTGGCTGGTGAGCAGCACGGTGGCGCCGGTGCGGCGGTTGTAGTCGGCGAGGAAGGAGCGCACGCGGGCCTGGGCGTTGACATCGAGGCCGAGGGTGGGTTCATCGAGGAACAGCACCGCGGGTTGGTGGAGCAGGGCGGCGAGCAGCTCGGCCTTCATCCGCTGGCCGAGGGAGAGCTTGCGCACGGGCCGGGTGAGTTCGGGGCCCAGTTCGAGCATCTCGGCGAGCTCGTCGATCCGCCGCTTGGCCTCGCGGTCGGGGATGCCGTAGATGGCGGCGTTGACGCGCAGCGAATCGAGGGGCGGCAGATCCCAGATGAGTTGCTGCTTCTGCCCCATCACCAAGGTGATGCGGCTCAAAAAGTCGGCCTGGCGCCGCTGGGGCAGAAAGCCCGCCACCTCAGCCCGCCCGGCACTGGGGTGGATCAGGCCGCTGAGCATCTTGAGGGTGGTGGTCTTGCCGGCACCGTTGGGCCCCAGGAAGCCCACCATCTCGCCGGGCTCCACCGTGAAGCTCACGGCCTTCACCGCCTCCACGTCCCTGGTGCGCCGTCGCACCAGATGGCGCAGGGTGCCCGCCAGGCCGGGCTGCTTGTCGGCGATGCGGAAGGT
>CANEWU010000186.1 GCA_947442825.1 Synechococcaceae cyanobacterium | reverse complement strand
CCCCCCCCCCCCCCCCGGGTGTCAAGCCTCGGTGTGCGGCGGCCGACTGCGGCGGTGCTGTGGATTGGCTGCTTCATGGGCTGAGGCCTGCTGCAGCCCGCAGCGGTCGCCTAGGCAGCGATGGTGGTGACGAGCAGCTGCGCCGCCTGGAGCAGGCCAGTGCCCCACCCTGCCGGAACCGTTGGCTGGCATGGACCCAGGCAGTGGGATCCTGGCCCCATCTTCAGCCCCGCTGGCCCGCTGCCGTGACCCTCAGCGACAAGCTGTTCTATTGGGTGTTCCAGAACCACCCGGACCGGATCCTGGAGCTGCAGCCGGATCTGGCTTAGGCGCCCGGTGGCTACCGCTTCTCGGCCCCGGCCCTAAAAGAGCGTGAACGGCGTCTGGATGGCCTGTTCCGACCCGCGCAGGAATCCGCGCAGCAGCCGGTGGTGATCCTGGAGGCGCAGATGGCGGCCGATACCGCCTTTCTGCGGCGCCTGTATTTGGAGAGCGCGATGCTGCTCGATCAGGAGCCGGGCGTCGACCACTGGCGGGTGGTGGTGATCTGCCCGCATCGGCGTCTGAACTTCGGCCGAGAGCTGGCGGTGGTGGAGTTTGTGCGCGAACGGGTGCACTGGATCGAGCTGGAGGCGGCGGCGGCCGATCCCGATGCCCCGCCGCTGCTGCGGGCCCTGGCGCTGTTGGTGGAGCCGGAGGAGCAAGTGCCGAAACGCAGTGCCGCCATCCGCCGGCAGTCAGCTGGCACCCCTGAGGCCGCAGGGTTGGCGGATGTGATCGCCGCTATCGTGATTACACGGTTCAACGGCCGATCGCTGGAGGAGCTCTGCACCATGGGCGGCATCACCCTTGAGGATCTGAGCCAGAGCGTGGCGTATCAGGAGATCTTCGGGCAGGGCCGCCAGGAAGGCCGCCAGGAAGGACGGCAGGAAGGAGAGCTGGAGATCGCTCTGCTCCTGCTGCGACGTCGCTGCGGCAACATCACCTCCGATCAGGAGAGCCGTATCCGCTCTCTGCCTCTGGTGCAACTCGAGGCGCTGGCGGAAGCACTGCTCGATTTTCGCGGCGCAGCGGACCTGGAGCGTTGGCTGGCAGCTGGTGGCTGAACCACGCTGGCTGCGGCCCCCTCTCTCGGGCTGCGGTGGGATCCTGGCCCATCTCACCCTCCGTCTGGCCCGCTCAGCTCAGTTCCTGGCTGATGCGCCTGAGGGGCGGTTCCGCCTTGCGACGGACCTCCGATCTGGCTGCTGAGCGTGAACAGGCTGACGCTGACGACCAAGGCACCGACCGGAACGGGCAGGCTGCCGGGGCTGGCGCTGGTCAGGAGGCGCTGCTGCAGGGCCACGGTCAGCCATGGGCTGTGGTGGGCGAAGGCGTGCGGCGATCGAGAGGAAGCATCCGTACTCGGCCCTGCCGGGCAACTGAGGTGGAGCGGCGTGATCAGCCAATCGCCTGCATTGGCAGCGCAGCATCATTGCCTTGAAATCCTTGCGCCAGCTGCAGGATTTTCAAGGTAGTGCTCAGGGTGGCGCCATGCTTCGCCGGCCCTTTTTTTGCATCGCTGCTGGCCGCCCTTGCCTGAGTGCCGGTGGTGGCGCTGCTCGGTCCGCGCCAGTGCGGCAAGACCACCCTGGCCCGCCAGCTGGTGCCCGTGGCCTCGGCCAACTATTTCGATCTCGAGGATCCGATCAGCCTGGCGCCCGATCCTGCGGGTGCTGGTCGACAAAGCTGATGCCCCGTCCCGCTTTCTGATCCTCGGCTCCGCCTCGCCGGCGCTGCTGCGCCAATCATCGGAATCGCTGGCTGGCCGCCTCGAGTTTGAGGAGATGGCGGGTTTCTCGCTGGCGGAGGTGGGGGAGGAAGCCGCCACAAGCCTGTGGTTGCGCGGTGGTTTTCCCCGCTCTTTCCTGGCGGACTCGGAGGAAGCCAGCCTGATCTGGCGACGCGACTTCATCCGCACCCTGCTGGAAAGCGACATCCCCCAGCTGGAGGTGCGCGTGCCGGCAGCCACCCTGCAGCGCTTCTGGGCCATGCTCGCCCATTTTCACGGCCAGCTTTGGAACGGCGCCGAACTGGGCCGCTCACTCGGGGTGAACCAAACCACCTGTCGCCGTTATCTCGATCTGCTCGAAGGTGAGTTCATGCTCCGCCATCCGCGTCTCGGGCGCCTCCTAGGAGGGCTAGCCCGTCTGCTGCTTGTCACGCCGGGCGAGCGCAGCTGCCGCCTTAATGACCGTGCCCAGGTGCTGTCCCTGGCGGAAGCGCTGGGGTCAGCAGGCCCACGCCCCTGATGACCATGCGGATCGGCAAGAGATTCCCCCGGCACACACCGGGTTCTCCCTGAGGTGCCACACAGCTGCTGTGACCAGCCCTGGTTCCTAAGGATCCGTCGGCAAGGATCGGGTGCGCCGCCAGGGCCAGAACCCGCGCCGGCCGCCCAGCTGCCTGGGCGGGGCCTGGCGTGGAGGCATGTCTTTCGCCTGCTGAGCCCTGGCGCTGTTCAAGGCCTCGTAGGCCCGCTCTTTGCGCAACCAGACGACTGGATCACCCCCATGGTCGGGGTGCCAGCGCAGGCTGCTGCGTCGCCAGTGCTGGCGCACCACGCTCCAGGCACTGCCCTCGGCGAGTTCCAGTTCGACCCAGCAGCTGCGCAGAAAGCCTCGCAGCTCATCGGGCAGCAGCCAGCACACCTGGCCATTGAGATCCACCACTCGATGGCGCTGGCGGGCAAGCTGCTGGGCCCGATCCTGCCGATGCCGCTCCAGGAGCTCGTGGTGGCGCAGGATCCGCTCCTGCTGCACGCTCATGCGGCTGCTCTCCAGCAGGGGATCGATGATGCGCAGCACGAGCCACCAGCCGGCCAGGATCAGCAGCGAGAGCGCCACCAGCAGGGCGATGGTGCCCAACAGCGCTGTGATCAGCGGGGCCACGGCCCGCTCCCCCCGGTGGATGGCCGTCCGTCCGAGGCGTCAGGTTCGCTCATGACCTCCAGCACCGGAAGTTGTCGTCCAGGTTGCCAGGGCCCAGCGCATCAGAGGCCGGCGTCATCGCGCAGCTGGTCGGTCTCTTCGATGGTCACCAGTTGGCCGGCCAGGGCCGGGAAGGAGCGATTGCCTGCCACGGCCGGTGGCGACGTGGCCTGGTGCACGCCCGTTGGAGTGGCGCCAGTGAGGGCAAAGCGCAGCAAGCGCGACCCCATCTCTGAGGCCTCTTAGGCCGATGGTCCATGCCGCCGGGCGAGTTCCTTCGGGGCTGATGCTGCGGCACTGATGCTGCGGCACCGTGGCTTGGTCCAGCCAGGGAAGCGCGCGGCGAGGGGCCGGGTGATCAAGAACGCCAGAGATCGCTGTTGTTGGCATAGGCGGCTTACCTTGGTAAGGGCTGCGAGGGGTAGGGTCTGTGAGGGGTAAGGTCTGCGATGTGGTGAGTCTGCGACGTAGCCCGGTTTGGATGCTCTTCTGACGCTGTCATCCAAAGGGCAGCTGGTGATTCCGGCTCGGCTGCGCCAGTTGCTGGGGCTCAATCCTGGCGATCGGTTGGAGCTGCGTCTGGAGGCGGATGGACTGCTCCTGAAGCCCCACGGCTCCGCGAAGGCCACCAGCGCCCGCGATCGAATCGGCTGCGCCGGCTACCTGGGGCCCCCGATCCCCCTGGAGCAGCAGGATCCGGCCCGCTTCGCCAGCGAAACGCGGCCATGACATTGCCCGTGGCCCTCGACACCAACCTGTTGGTGCGTCTGCTCACCGGCGATGAACCCGAGCAGGCCGGCCATCCCTGGATCTCAGGCCAGCGCTGCAATCCCTCTGAGAGCGAACCAGTGCCCCATCCGGGTGCTTCCGCCAATCCTGCTGGGACGCTGAGTTTCCTGGTTCGGAGATGCCCACCCAGCCGGGCCAGCCCCACCATGGGCCGCCGATGCCATACTTCAGGGGTCGGTCTTCGGGCCGACTAGGTGGCTCACACCAGTGTTTCGGACAGCGGTTCGATTCCGCTCAGCTCCATTCCCCCGCCGCCGGCCCCCGGGCCCGGCCACTTCGGGGCTGCAATGGTTTCGACGGGGCATAAGGAGGGTGACTGAAGCCTGCTCGGTAAGAGCAAACCCGTAACAGCGAACAACATCGTTCGTTTCTCCCGTCAAGCCGCCCCTGTGGCTGCCTGACACT
>CANEWU010000185.1 GCA_947442825.1 Synechococcaceae cyanobacterium | reverse complement strand
TGTGCTCACGCTTCCCCCTCTACGGCGGCCAGCGTGAGCTTCAGCACGCCTGATCCCAGGAACGACCCGTAAGGTGACGCCCACAGGCCAGCCGCTGCCGTGACCCTCGCCGAGAGCCCGATCGCGGCTGCCCTCCTCACCCTCGCGAGTGCGGCCCTGCTCACGGCGCTGATCGTGCCGGTGGTTCGTCGGCTCGGCCTGCGCTTGGGGCTCGTGGACCAACCCGATCCCCGCAAGCAGCACACCGTGCCAATGGTGCGGCTCGGCGGGGTGGGCATCGTGCTGGGCTTCAGCCTGGCCCTGCTGCTCACCTGGCAACTGGCGGGGTTCGCCCAGCTGCAGGCCGCCAAGGACCAGCTGATCTGGACCACCCTCGCCGGCGCCCTCTGCTACTTCGTGATCGGCCTGGCGGATGACCTCACCGCCCTGCCCCCCCTGCCGCGCCTCGCCAGCCAGGTGGCGGTGGCGATGGTGGTGTGGAGCCAGGGCGTGCAGATCGGCACGATCGAGCTGCCCTTCGCCCTCTCGGGCAGCGGGCCGATTCTGGAGCTGCCCCCCACCCTCAGCCTGCTGGCCACCGTGGTCTGGCTGGTGGGCATCACCAACGCGATCAATTGGCTCGATGGCCTCGACGGCCTGGCCGCCGGCGTGAGCGGCATCGCCGCGGTGGGCCTGCTGTCGGTGAGCTTCAGCCTGCATCAGCCGGCCGCGGGCCTGCTGGCGGCGGCCCTGGCCGGCGCCTGCCTGGGCTTCCTGCGCCACAACTTCAACCCCGCCCGCATCTTCATGGGCGATGGGGGCTCCTACTTTCTTGGCTTCGCCCTGGCGGCGATCAGCATCGTGGGGCCGGCCAAGGGCCTCACCAGCGTCAGCCTGCTGCTGCCGCTGTTGATCCTTTCGCTGCCCCTGGCCGATATGTCGGCCGTGATCATGGGGCGCCTCAGCGAAGGCCGCTCCCCCTTCTATCCCGACCGGCGGCACCTGCACCACCGCCTGCTGCGGGCGGGCTTCAGCCATCGACGCACGGTGCTGCTGATTTACGCCTTCACCCAGTGGCTGGCGTCCCTGGCGCTGGTGGTGGCCAACGCCGAGATGCGCTTCCTGTGGCTGGGGCTGGCCACCGCCGTGCTGGTGGCGGTGGTGGTGCTCTGCCGCCGACAAATGCAGCAAGACGCCCTGGTGTCCGAGACGGATGCTGGAGCGCCGCGATGAGCGCCGCCGGCGATCCCAGGGCGGTTGAGATCCTTTGCGTCGGCACCGAGCTGCTGCTGGGCAACATCCTCAACAGCAACGCCCGCTGGCTCGCCGAGCGGCTGGCCTCCCTGGGGCTTCCCCATCACCGCCAGGGGGTGGTGGGCGACAACCGGGAGCGGCTGATCGCCGCGGTGCGGGAGGCGGCCGGCCGCTGCCGTGTGCTGGTGACCACCGGCGGCCTGGGCCCCACCCCCGACGACCTGACCACCGAAGCGATCGCCGCAGCCTTCGCTACCGATCTGGTGGAGCACCCCGAGGTGTGGGCCGACATCGAGGCCAAGCTGGCGGAACGGGGCCGCGTTCCCGAGGCCTCCCTGCGCCGCCAGGCCCTGCTGCCCCGGGGCGCCGCCGTGCTGCCCAACCCCACCGGCACCGCCCCCGGCATGGTGTGGACGCCGCAGCCCGGCTTCACGGTGCTCACCTTTCCCGGGGTGCCCAGCGAGATGCAGGCGATGTGGGAGGCGACCGCCGAGCCATGGCTGCGGAGCAGCGGCCTGGCCCAGGGCGTCTTTGCCAGTCGCACACTGCACTTCTGGGGCCTCTCGGAATCGGCGCTGGCCGAGCGGGTGGCCGACCTGCTGGCGGGGGAGAACCCCACCGTGGCTCCCTACGCCGGCGCTGGCGAAGTGCAGCTGCGCCTCACGGCCCGCGCCGAGGATGGGGTGGCGGCGGCCGCATTGCTGGCACCTGTGGAGCGTGAGCTGCGTACCCGCACCGGGCCCTGCTGCTTTGGCGTCGACGGGCAGAGCCTGGCGGCGGTGGTGCTGGACCAGCTGCGGCGCCGCGGTGAGACTCTGGCGGTGGCCGAATCGTGCACGGGCGGCGGCATCGGCGCGGCCCTGGCGGCGGTGCCCGGCGCCTCCGACGTCTTCCTGGGCGGAATGATCGCTTATGCCAATTCCGTCAAAGAGGTGTTGCTGGGTGTGCCGAAGGATCTGCTGCAAACCCATGGGGCGGTGAGCGATCCGGTGGCGGCGGCGATGGCCGAGGGAGTCCGCCAGCGCTGCGGCGCCACGTGGGCGGTGGCCGTGAGCGGCATCGCCGGACCGGGCGGGGGCACCCCCGACAAACCGGTGGGCCTGGTGCACATCGCCGTGGCGGGCCCCCACGGATGCGCCGTGGAACCCGTGCGCTTCGGCGCCAGGCGGGGCCGCCACTGGATCCAGACACTCACCGTGGGCGAGTCACTCAATCGCCTGCGCCTGCTTCTGACTGAGCCAGGCTGAGATCAGGCGATCCCGAACGGCCAATGGCGACAGATTGATTGTCAATTGCCCATCGCGGGGCGCTTGCGGAGTGGACGACAAGCGGTACCGTTACGGCGATTGTTTTTCTTTCCCATCATGCTCACCGGCGTCGAACTTCTCGCCAAGGTCAAAGAACTGGGCGACGTCTCCAAGTCCGAACTGGTTCGCGGTTGCGGCTATGTGAGCACCAAGAAGGATGGCGGCGAGCGCCTCAACTTCACCGCCTTCTACGAGGCGCTGCTGGAGGCCAAGGGTCTCAGCCTGTCCGACGGCGGCGGCAAGGGCGGCGGCAAGGGCGGCGGCAAGGGTGGGCGCAAGCTCAGCTACGTGGCCACCGTGCAGGGCAACGGCAACCTGCTGGTGGGCAAGGCCTACACCGCCATGCTCGACCTCCAGCCGGGCGACGAATTCGAGATCAAGCTGGGCCGTAAGCAGATCCGGCTGGTGCCCGCCGGTGGCTCCGACGACGAGGAATGAGCGTTCCCTGCCGGAGGGCCGGGGATTGATCACCATTGCTGTGCGATGGGCTTTTCCCCGGCCTTCAGGCCCTTTTCCCCGCTTCTGGCGGATTTTTCCCCAGGCCAAAACGGCCACCCTCGGCCTCGGCCGGCCCGAGGCCCCTCAGGCCTGGGGAAAGCGTCCCTCCCCTTGACGGCCTCGGCCAACGCCTTGTCGACCCATGGGCCCCAGGGCCCCAACCCCGAAGCAAGGCTCCCGCAGCTGAGATCTCTATGCACGTCGCGTGAGACCAGCGAGCTACTGGCGGCTTTGACGGGTGGCGACCCGCCGTGGGGTGATGGGGGCGTTGCCGCGAGATGCCGATGAGCCAGATCCCCGACCAGGCCCCCAGCCACGTGAGCATCGAGAACCAGATGCCCGAGGACCTGTTCCTGGCGATGCGGGAATTCATCCGGCTCCACCCCCAGTGGGATCAGTACCGGCTGATGCAGGCGGCCCTGGCCGGCTTCCTTTTCCAGCACGGCTGCAGCGATCGCGCCGTGGCCCGCCACTACCTCGACGGGCTCTTCCAGCGCGGCCCGGCCCCTGGCCTTGCAGCCGCACCGGGCGGACCGGCCGCTCCCGTCGCACCCAGCGCGCCCCGATGAGCGCCACCAGCCCCGCCCGACCGCCCCGGCTGGTCGTCCTCGATGGCCACACCTGCAATCCCGGCGATCTCTCCTGGGAGCCGCTCGAGCGCCTGGGCCACCTGACGGTGCACCCGCGCACCGCCCCAGACCAGGTGGCCGAGCGCATCGCCGGCGCCGACGTGGTGCTCACCAACAAGACCCCGCTCAACGCCGCGGCCCTTGCCGGCGCACCAACCCTGCGGGGCATCGCCGTACTGGCCACCGGCTATGACGTGGTCGACCTGGCGGCAGCCCGCCACACGGGAGTACCCGTGTGCAACGTGCCGGAATACGGCACGGCCTCGGTGGCCCAGGCGGTCTTCGCCCTGCTCCTGGAGCTCTGCCTGCACACCGGCGACCACGCCCGGGCGGTGCGGGAGGGCCGCTGGTCGGATAGCCCCGATTTCTGCTTCTGGGATGGCAGCCTCACGGAGCTGGCCGGCCGCACCATCGGGGTGGTGGGGCTGGGACGGATTGGGCGCGCGGTGGCGCGCATCGGCCTGGCCTTCGGCATGGAGGTGATCGCCTGTCGCCGCGGAGCCGC
>CANEWU010000184.1 GCA_947442825.1 Synechococcaceae cyanobacterium | reverse complement strand
GGGCCCGGCTGGCGTGGTGGTCGGTGACCGCCAGGTGCTCCAGCCCGAGGGCCAGGGCCTCCTCCGCCAGCAGCTCCGGCGCCAGGCTTCCGTCGCTGCAGAGGGTGTGGCAGTGAAAGTTGAGCCGGCGCGGGCAATCGGCCGGATCGACCTCCGCCAGCACCGCCGCCAGCGGGTGGGCCCGCGATTCAGGACGCAGAGCCACCGCCGCCCCCCTCCAGCGTCAACGCCGCCGCCTCCGCCCGCAGCCGGCGCCAGCGGGCGTAAAACTGAATCGAGGCGGCCATCAGCAGCACCAGGGCCACCAGGAACCAGGTGGCGGCTCCGGTTGGGAACTGGTCCTTGAACACCACCAACAGCACGATCACCACCAGCAGCAGGGTGGGCAGCTCATTGAGGGCCCGGAGCTGGCGGCCGCTCCAGCGGCAGTCGCCACGCTGCAGCTTGCCCATGAGGCGATAACAGAAGGCGTGATAGGCCAGCAGGGCCGCCACAAAGGCGAGCTTGGCGTGCATCCAGCCCTGGTGAAGCCAGGCGGGGTTCACGCTCAGCAGCCCAATGGCGCAGACCACCGCCACCACCATTCCCGGGGTCGTGATGATGTTGGCCAGGCGCCTCTCCATCAGGGCGTACTGCTGCTGGAAGGCGCTGCGCAGGGCGGGGTCGAGATCCTCCGCTTCGCGGTGATAGATGAACAGCCGCACCAAATAGAACAGGCCTGCGAACCACACCACCACGCCGACGATGTGCAGGGTCTTGAACCAGAGGTAGGCCTCGGGGGGCCAGGTGAAGGCGAGGGGAAGGGAAGCGGTGAGGCTGGTCGCGAGGGGCGGCATGGCGGAGGGTGGCCGAGCGCGAGGGTGGAGCCAGGCTACGGAGCATCGACACCGGCCAAGGTGGCAGCGGCGCAGGCGCGGATCGCGGCCAGCTCCTCGGCGGGGATCTTCTCCAACTGTCGCATCACCAAGGCCATGCGCGGATTGCGGCGCAGCGACTCCTGATGGCGGGCGAGGAAATCCCAGTAGAGGCTGGTGAAAGGGCAGGCGGTGGGGCCGATGCGTTGCTTGGGGGTGTAGCGGCAGCCCTGGCAGTAGGTGCTCATCCGCTGGATGTAGGCGCCACTGGCGGCATAGGGCTTGCTGGCGAGGCGACCTCCGTCGGCGAAGAGACCCATGCCGAGCACGTTGGTCTGCATCACCCAGTCGTAGCCGTCGATGAACATGCGGTGGAACCAGGCCGTGAACGCCTGTGGATCGAGGCCGGCCAGCAGGCCGTAGTTGGCGAGCACCATCAACCGCTGGATGTGGTGGGCGTAGGCGCTGCTGTGGATCTCAGCCAGGACGGTGTCGAGACAGGCCATGCCACTGGTGCCCAACTCGTCCATCCAGGGCGGTAGCGGCCGGGTGGCGCCGAAATGATTGAGCGCCGTGTACTCGGCACCGAACCAGTGGTACAGGCCGTGGGTGTATTCCCGCCAGCCAAGGATCTGGCGAATCACCCCCTCCAGGCTCGCCAGCGGCGTGCCCCGCTCCAGGCCAGCGGCTTCGAGGCGGCGGATCACCTCCAGCGGCTGCAGCAGGCCGAGATTGAGGTAGGGGCTGAGCAGGGCGTGCCAGAGGGTGGGCTGGCCGCTCACCATCGCGTCCTGGTAGGGCCCGAAGCCATCGAGGCGGGTGGCGATGAAGTGCTCCAGCACCTGCAACGCCTGATCGCGCGACACGCCCCAGCGAAAGGGGCGAGCGACGCCGGGAAGGGTCGGCAGGCCGGCGGCGCGCCGTTCCGCGTTGAGCGCTTCCACCTGGGCGATCACCGCCTCGGTGATGGCATCCGGTTCGAACTGAAGCGGCGGAGGCCCCTGCAGCCCTTTGGGCGGCGCCTTGCGGTTGTCGTGGTCGTAATTCCACTGACCGCCGAGGGGTTGATCGCCCGGGCATCCATCAGCGCCGGATTCCATCAGCACACCAAAGCGGCGGCGCCCTTCGCGGTAGAAGAACTCCATCCGCAGCTGCTTGTAGCGACCGGCCCAGGCGGCGAAGTCGTCGCGGCTCCAGAGGAAGGCGTTGGAGGGATGCCACACCAGCCGCAGCGGCCGGCGGCCGGCGATGGCGGTGGCCGAACGCTCGATTGCGGCGCGAAAGGGACGGTCCGCGGGCTCCATGAGGTGCAGCTCCTCGATGCCGTGCTGCTCGCACCAGTCCTGCAGGGCCGCCGCGAAGGTTTCGGCGCGGAGGGCATCCACCAGCCAACCTGCCTGCTCCAGCTCGACGGCGAAATGGCGCATGGCACTCCACACCAGCACCAACTTCTGGCGATGGAAGGCATGGCGATTGAGTACCGAGGGGCTCTCGATCAGCAACACCCGGGCCTCCCCTGGCCGATGGGCCGCCAGAGCGCTCTGACCGGCGTGAAGCTGATCCCCTAGCACCCACACACCGATGCTCATGCGGGGGGCACCTCGCCCGATTGGAGGCGGCAGACCCGACGCGCCACCGCAGCGCCATAGCCCCGTTCCACAGGCCCGATCGCCGGGCTGATGCGGCCGTCGCGACAGTCGACGGTGATGCGCTCGTGGTGGCCCCGCTGATCGCTAAGGCGCAGGCGCAGTTGGAAAGGGCGCTGGGGGCTGTGCTGGAAGCCATCTCCGCACACCGGACCGACACAGATTCCGGGGGCGGCGAAGGCGGAGGGGGCCCAGGACCCGAGGCTCAGCAGCAATGCCAGCAACGGCAGGAGTAGGGCGAGCGCCGCCTGTTGATCGCCTGTCACAGGGAAACCGCTGGCGTGTCGGAGGCGACCAAGCAGGGAACGGAAAAGGTGGCGGAGAGAAGGCAAAGGGGCTTTCCCAGCTTCATCAGCCGTCATCCTGACGCAGCCAGGCCGAGCCGATGGTTCCCGGGCGACGTAGGGCTGGGTGGGGGCAAAACAGCGGATGCAGGCAAGCCCAACTTCACCCTCGGTGATCGGGAGCCAGCGCCACAAGACCACCGGCCGGGTCGGGCCGAAATCGACATCCATCGAGCCGCTGCCATTGCTCATCAAATCGGGTTTGCGGCAGCAGAGTTCGGGAGAGCCCTGGGGGGTGATCAACCAACACTGCTAACCCAGCGGGTTGGCCGGCACCGAGAAGTTCGTCCTTCCTGAGAATGATTGCGCGATGCCATTGCGCGATGACATTGTGCGTGCCCTGGGGGTTGCACAAGCAAGAGCTGCAGATCCCAACCGAAGCTCCGTAACCGACAGCAGTCCAGAACATCATCTCTGGCCTTGCACGAAGGCATCACCGACACCTGGAGGAATGAGCGAAGAAGGCAAATGCTGATGGCAAAGGTTCAACTTCTTCGACCCGAGCCGAGACCCAGGAACGTACCGAGTCAGTTGCAGGTGCAGCGCTTCCCTTGGGGCGCTCACAACGTTCAACTTGATCTATCGCCTGCGCCGCTGCATCAGCATGAGAAAGAGAGAGGGCCGCGATTGAAGATCCCGAAGGGCGCTCACCATGGGCGGTAAATGCATGGAAACGGATCCACAGGGCCGCACCAAGGCTTGCCAAGCGTTAACGAAGAGTGGACTTATCACCACTGCAGCCACTAATCAGCAAGAATTCGTTAAGCCTTGATTAACAGTTGCTCCCTTTGTCGAATCTACGGTCCTTGGACTAGGGCCTGTTCATGCTGGACTTTTACGTGTATCTCATCTCGCTCATGCTTGCATCACTCGCAATGTCCGCCCGCTCTCTCGGGGTCAAACGACAGCGCTTCCTGCTGATCGGAGCAATTTTCTCTCTTACCATTCAAGGCCCTGTCTTCGCCCAAGTGTCTTGCAACTTGTGCGAAAAGGATGAACGGCCTGCAGTTCTCCCAGAACTCTCTTTAGGAAATACCACTTATACTGTAATGATTGAATTGAGCGATTTTTTTGCCTATTTACCTCAAGAAGGAGAGGGGCGTACCGCTGTTCTTGCAGCAAGTTTTCCATGGTGGGGTTCTGAAAGCTCCGCTCTAGCGGCTGCAGATGCTTTCTCCGAAAGGGTGAAGGGTCTGCCAATTGCGGTTCCGGGAGCTGAATTCTTCCCTCACTTTGCCTACGACATAACCTTTGCCTACGACCCAGCAAATGGACCAGCAGTCGAAGAAGTTGATTCCCCCCAGGCGATGGCTGAGATATCCCCTGCTTTGGTGGCTACCGCAGTGAAATTCGCCCGCAGAGACGCTGATCACCCAAATAGTTATATTGGTTTTGCCCCAGTCTCAGCCCCTC
>CANEWU010000183.1 GCA_947442825.1 Synechococcaceae cyanobacterium | reverse complement strand
GGATCAGCGGCGCCCGCAGCAGGGCATGGCCCGCCTCCGGGAAGACCAGCACGTGGGCCGCCGGCAGGCTGTGGCGCAGCTGTTCCTGCGCTTCCCGGGCCACGATCGCGTCGGCGCCGGCCTCCACCAGCAGCACGGGGGCGGCGACGGGCCAGCCGGTGGGGAGGCCTGCGCAGGCGCTCAGATGGTCGAGGTCGCGGCGCAGGCGGTGGCGGGCCTCGGCGCCCACGGGGCGATCGGCGGGGCCGGCGGGTAGCAGGGCCACCGGATCGGGGGAGGCGGCGCGCGCCAGGAAGTCGGCCAGCATCCCCTGGGCGCGGCGGGCGGCCGTGGCCTCATCGGGACCCTCCTCCAGGGCGGTGGCCATCCCCGCCAGGGCCGTGCGCAGGCGGCGGCCGTCCCGCCCCGGGGTCACGAACCGCCCGAAGCTGGCCAGCAGCACCACCGCCTCGGCTGCGGCGAGCACCTCCGGCGCCAGCAGATGGGGGCCGAGGGAGTGGGCCAGCACCACCCGTCGGCCCTGTGCCCCCCAGCGGGGATCCAGGGGATCGCCGCCTCCGTAGCCCCGCTCCCCGCAGTGCCAGCTGTAGGGGCGTTCTGCGGTGGCAGCCCGCCAGGGGCTCCAGTTGGTGGCGTTGCCGGCCCAGCCGTGCATCGCGATCAGCTGCAGGGTGGGGGCGGCCATGGGGAGCGGGGCGATTGGGCGGTAGCGGCGGCCATGGTCTGGCGTCCCCTGCGCATCCTGGCCGTCTTGCCGGTGGTGGGGCTCGTGCAGCCCCCAGCCCCTTGCCTACACGCTGCTGGTCCTCGCGCTGCGCTGAGCCACGGACATTTTTCCGGTTGCCCCGGAGGTGCGTGTTCGTCGTCTGAAGAGAGAGCTTGGCCGTCTGGGTATCTCGGTGTCGTGATCTGGCTTGGAGTCTCTGTTTTGCCTGATTAAACCTACGGCGGTTGGGCGTGGTGTCGGGCTTGCCTTATCGTTTTCGGTTGTTCTGGTGCTGGCAAAGGCTTGTGGTGCCGGTGCTTGGTCGTTCTTCTTGTCTGGGGTAGGAGCATTGCTCCTGGATCGGTAAATTGCTATTCTGGTTTCCCTTGTTTTTGCTGTACCGAAGTTGATGCCGTCATGTTAAGGTCTGGGGCGACCCAGGCCTAACGACCTCGAGAGAGCCGTGGCTTGATCGAAGATGTGTGAATCTAGCGAGCGTCTATCCTCCGGATTCAGTAGGATCCAATGGCAGCAGTCGCGGCAATGGATTGCCGATTCAGATGACAGCACCAGATCAGGCGCAGGCGCTCAGTGGCTCTCAAGTCGATGAGCTTTGGCGGGCTTTCGCGGTGTTTGACACCGATGGCAATGGTGAAGTTACCGTCGAGGAATTGGGCCAGGTGATGGTTGCCTTGGGTCAGGCGCCCAGTCCGGCCGATCTCCGTGCCCTGATCAAAGAGGTCGATGTGGAGGGCTCGGGAACCGTGGACTTTGCCGAGTTCAAGGCTTTGATGATCGCCCGCCAGGGCGATCATCAAAGCCGCCTCCAGCTGGCCTTTCGCATCTTCGATCAAGATAACAGCGGTCGCGTTACTGCAGCCGAGTTGCAGAGCGTGATGGGTCGCTTTGGCCTGAGCGATGCCGAGCTTGCCACCATGATCCAGGAGGTGGATCTCGATGGGGATGGCGCCATTGGTTTCGAGGAATTCTGTCAACTGGCGCATCAAGACTCCTCCAGCGATGCGGCTTCGCAGCTGCTCTCGAGTGCTGAACCGCTTCCTGCCCCCGTCCCCCAGGCGTTCCCTTCGGCCTCTTCGGCTAGCCCCGCACCGGAAGTTAATCCCGCACTGGAAGCCAATCCTGAGCTGGAGCGCCTGAAAGCACTTCTGGCTCTCCATCCGCAGGACGAAAAAGTACGTGGCACGTCACGCCTGCAGATGCAAATCGGTTTGTTTCGCTTGCTGCAAGGCGCGGCCTATCGATCCTTTCGAGAGAGCTTCTCTGCCAATCACGAAACCCACCTGCAGGTGCGCAACCTGCCCTATCGCATCACTGATTTCGCCCGGTTTGTCGCGGCTGCGATTGCCCTCTACAAGAATCTTGGCATCGTTGAGTCGGCCTGCGAACCGCTGCTGGATGCGGTGGTGGACTCCATCAGCCAGGAGGTGGAACGGCTGCGGCAGCGCATCGATCACTGGTCGACCATTGCCAAGACCCCGGCGATGATCGCGGAAGAGCAAGCGATGCTCTCAGCCCGCAGTGCATCCGGCAATGCCCGGGAGAAATTTGTGGCAGGCGTTAATTTTGCCCTGACCATGCAAAAACATAAGCTAATCCTTGCAGATGTAGTAGAAGGCGTGCTGGTCTCCCACGAACTCAACCGCTTGCGGGAGCAGGAATTGCGTCAGACATTTACCCCCCTTTCCAATGCTGCTGCAGGCGAACCGACCGCCTACCTGCAGAAGTGGAATCGGGTGATCCTCTCCCACGCTCTCGAAACCGTGGATGGGGCGATGCTGCCTGTCGCCTACTGGTATGAAGACTTCATGCCGAAACTCCTGGCTGCGTTCAGTGTCAGCACCGCAGCCGATATTCCCGGTCAGACGGTTGCCGATGAAGCGGCCCTGGATCAGTGGTTTGCAACAGCAAGTGCCGCTGGCGAGTTCGCCCGCTATGGAGAGGATGTGGCGGCAGGATTTTCTTCCTGTACGCCGGAGCAAAAGTTGCGTATTGCCCAGGCCTGGAGGTTGACCAGCCACTACCTAAATGGAGTGCAGAAACGCCGCGAGCGCTTGGAGTTTGGTCGTGAGTCCGGAGCCCTTTCGAATTACGTGGCTTTCATCGATGTTTACCTTGGCCGCCGTGATGTGCAGGATGCACAGATGCGGATCAGCTTCCCCTATTTTATTGGTCCCGCCGTATGGCGCTTCTTCCACACCGCGGCCGAGATCGTCGCGACCAAGCCCGCCGAGAACCAGCCGGTGCTGGTGGATCTCTTCCAGGATTTCTTCAAGCTTTTTGCTACCATGTATCCCTGCCCCTATTGCCGCCACCACCTCAATGCCTATGTGGTGCAGAATCGGGAGGTTGAAATGTATCCGGTGGAATATCTGCTGCTGGGCCAGGACGCCGACCCCAGTAACTTTTTGATGTCCATCGATGAGAAGCTGGCAGCTGTCACAGACGGGGCCTCGCTGCGCCTGTTTCTCTGGAAGCTCCACAACACTGTTTCCTCCTCGATCGCTCGCTCCGAAGAGTGGTACCACCGAGATGACAAGGCCTTCTACACCACCCGCTACTGGCCCAGCATCGATTCGGAATTGGCCCGGGCCCATGCCCTGCAGCAGATCAGCATTGCCACGCGCCGCCTGGTGGCGATCTACGGCCTGCTCAAGCCGGTGGCACGCCTCTCGGCCGTGCGGCTCCAGCTCCAGCAGTTGCTCGAGAAGGGCGATGCCTCCAGCCTTGAGCCAACCTGCAGCCAAGCCCGCCAACACATCCAGGATTTGGAGGCGGCCGTGATCGAGGGTGGCTTCCTGCAGGACACCTATCGCTTTGATCCGGAGCTGGTGGATCAGGCCCCCGTCTTCACCCCGGAGGAGGAGGCCTTTGGGCGCACCAACCTGTTCATCGAGGTGTAAGGCTCCTCCTGTGGCCTACCGGGGCCAGCAGGCCTCCCCTCCCAGCGCCGCCAGCAAGCGATCCTGGCTGCCGGGAGGTAGATCGGCCCGCAGCACCAGCCGCAGCCGCGCCGTGCCCTCCGGCACCGTCGGCGGGCGAATCGCCACCGTGAGCAGCCCCGCTGCCTCAAGGCGCTGTTGCAAGGCCAGGGCCTTGCCGTCGTCCCCCACCAGCAACGGCAGGATCGGCCCCTCCCCCGCGGGCCGCGGCCAGCCGGCCGCCGCCAGGGCTTCGCGCCATCGAGCTGCCCGCTGGCACAGTTTCACCCCGGCCTGCGGCTCCCCCTGCAGCAGCTCCAGGGCCGCCAGCGCACCGGCCGCCAACGGCGGTGCCAGGGCTGTGGTGTACCGGAAGGCGCCGCTGCTCTGCAACAGCCACTCCCCCAGCGGTTCATCGGCCGCCAGGAAGGCGCCGCCACCGCCGAAGGCCTTGCCGAAGGTGCCGCAGACCAGCGCCACCTCCCGCAGGCCGTGGGCCAGGCCCCGGCCCCCGGGCCCCAGTACCCCGAGGGCATGGGCCTCGTCCACCAGCAGGGGGGCGTTGTGGCGGGCGCAGAGCGCGGCCAGCTCCGCCAGCGGCGGGCTGGTGCCCTCCATGCTGTAGAGGC
>CANEWU010000182.1 GCA_947442825.1 Synechococcaceae cyanobacterium | reverse complement strand
GGGACGCGCTGCACCAGACCCTGGCCTCCCTGCAGCGGAGCGTCGATCCGGCCCTGGTCGAGGCGCTGCACCACACCAACGCCTCCCTCTGGGAGGTGGAAGACCAGCTGCGCGATCACGAACGCCAGCAGGACTTCGGCGCGACCTTCGTGGCGTTGGCGCGCTCGGTGTATCGGTTGAACGACGAGCGCGCCTCACTCAAAAAGCGGATCAACCTGGAGGCCGGATCGCTGCTCGTCGAAGAGAAGAGCTATGCCGCCTACTGAGGCCAACCCGGACAACCCGGACAACGCAGCCAGCGGCGACGGCGACGCCCGTGGCAAGGCGATCGCCGCCCTGATCGAGAGTGGGGCGCTGGAGGAGGCGGAACGGCTCTGCCGCGAGCGGATCGCGGCGGGGGAGGTGGATGCCACCCTGCTCAGCCAGATGGCCGGCCTGTGCGGGCGGCGCGGCCGCTGGCAGGAGCTGCGGCAGTGGGTGGAGCGGGCGCTGGCCCTGGAGCCCGACCAGGCCAGCGCCCACAGCCATCTGGGGGTGGCGCTCCGGCAGGCCGGCGATCGGGACGGTGCCATCGCCAGCTTCCGCCGGGCGCTGGCGCTAGCACCGTCCGATGTCAACGCGCGCAGCAACCTCGGCACAGCGCTGCAGGAACAGGGGGATCTGGAGGGGGCTCAGGCCTGCTATCGACAGGCGATCGCCGAGCGGCCCTCCTTCGCCGAGGCCCACACAAACCTGGGCATGTTGCTCCTGCTGCAGGGGCACTACCCGGAGGGCTGGCAGGAGTACGAATGGCGTCACGCCATCCCCCGGGCGACCTGGGGGCTCCTGGCCCGGCCCCGCTCCCCCCGTTGGGACGGGAGCACCCCCCTGGCGACCGGCGAGGAGCTGTTGCTGGTGGCCGAACAGGGCCTGGGCGACACCCTGCAGTTCGCCCGCTATCTGCTGCCCCTGCGCCGGGCCGGCCTGGCCGTGCGCCTCTGCGCCCAACCGCAACTGCATGGCCTGCTCCGCAGCTCCGGCCTCGACCCCGATCCCCTCAGCCCCACGCAGGCCGCCGAGGACTGGAACGGGCCCTGGCTGCCGCTGCTCTCCCTGCCGGGGGTGCTCGGGGTGACCCCTGAGACGCCCATCCACAGCGACCCCCATCTGCAGCCCGATCCCGGGCGAATTGAGCGCTGGCGAATGCGGCTGGCCCACGCGCCCCGGCCCCTGGTGGCAATCGCCTGGCAGGGCAATCCGGAGGCGGAGCAGACCACGTTGCGCGGCCGCTCCCTCCCCCTCGAATCCTTCTCGCCCCTCGCCCACCGCACCGACATCACCTTCCTCTCCCTCCAGAAGGGATTCGGCGCCGAGCAGCTCGCCTCCTGCTCCTTCCGCCATCGCTTCCTCGACATCCAGAGCGAAATCGATCAGGCCTGGGATTTCCTCGATGCCGCCGCTCTCCTGGCCTGTTGCGATCTCGTTCTCACCTCCGACACCGCCCTCGCCCATCTCGCCGCTGGCATGGGCAGGCCCACCTGGCTCCTCCTCCAGAACCTCCCCGAATGGCGCTGGGGACTCCAGGGCGATTCCTCTCCCTGGTACCCCTCCCTGCGGATCTTCCGCCAAAGCACTCCAGGCGATTGGACCTCCCTCCTCCACCACGTCGCTGACGAATTCCTGCACATCCAGCAGATTCAGGCGCTCCTCGCACCTCCAGGCCCCGATTTCCCCACCGGCATCAGCGCCGACGCGGAGGCAGAGCGGCTCTTCCAGCTCGGCAATGCCCGGGAGGAGCAGGGCGATTCGGCCGGCGCCATCGCGGCCTGGCGGCGGGCACTGGACCTGCGTCCGGATTATCCGGAGGCCCTCAACAACCTCGCGCTCACCCTGCACGAGCAGGGGGATCCCCGCGCGGCGATCGCGACGTTCGAGGAGGCCCTGAGGCGGCGCCCGGCCTTCGTGGCCGCCCGCTTCAACCTCGGCAACGCCCTGCAGGATGTGGGCGCGCTGGACGAGGCGATCGCCTGCTTCCAGCAGACCCTGGCCCTGCAAGGCGATCTGGCGGAGGCCCACCTCAACCTCGGCAGCGCCCTACAGGAGCGAGGGGATCGGGCGGCGGCCCGGGCCTCCTTCGAAGCGGCGCTGCGGCTGCGGCCGCATGACGCGGATGCCCACGGCAACCTCGCCCTGCTCGATCTGCTGGAGGGCGACTACGACCGCGGCTGGCCGGGGAGCGAGTGGCGCTTCCGCGGCCCGGCCGGCCTGGCGCTGCTCATCGCCCGGCCGGCGGGGCCGCGCTGGGGGGGCGAGGCGTTGCCGGCGGGCACGTCGCTGCTGCTGGTGGCCGAGCAGGGTCTGGGCGACACGCTCCAGTTCGTGCGCTATCTGCCCCTGCTGCGGCAGCGGGGAATGGCCGTGCGACTCTGCGCCCCGCCCGCCCTCCATCGCCTGCTGGAGGCCTCCGGCCTTGAGAACGAGCCACTCACACCCGCCGAGGGCCAGAACTGGAGCGGACCGTGGCTGCCGCTGCTCTCGCTGCCCGGGCTGCTGGGGGTGAGCCGGGAGCGGCCGCTGGTGCAGGCGCCCTACCTGCGGGTACCCGAAGAGCTCGTGGCGAGCTGGCGGCGGCGCCTGGCCGACGAGCGGCGGCCGCTGCTGGCGCTCCACTGGCAGGGGAACCCGGAGCACGAGCGTCGCCACGCCCGCGGCCGCTCCCTCCCCCTCGACACCTTTGCCCCCCTGGCCCGCCGCGGCGAGGCCACCTTCCTCTCGCTCCAGAAGGGCTTCGGCGCCGAGCAGCTCGCCGCCTGCCCCTTCCGCGATCGCTTCGTGGCGGCCCAGGAGGAGATCGATCAGACCTGGGACTTCCTGGAGACCGCAGCGATCCTGTCGGCCTGTGACCGGCTGATCTGCGCGGACAGCGGCGTGGCGCATCTCGCCGGGGGTCTGGGCCACCCCACCTGGCTGCTGCTCAAGGACATCCCCGACTGGCGCTGGGGGCTGGAGGGGGAGAGCAGCTTCTGGTATCCGAGCGGCCTGCGCCTGTTCCGGCAGCGGCGGCGGGGGGATTGGGGCGAGGTGATGGAGCGGGTGGCCGCCGCCCTCGAGGGAACCTGAGGCAAGGGAGGGCCGCAGTCGCCAGACTGGGAACTCAGCTCCTGCGAAAGCGCCCCATGGAACCGGCCAGCTTCAACCTCGGATCGGTGCTGCTGGTGGGCAGCGGCCTGTTCTGCCTCGCCACGCTCTACTTCGGCACCCGCGGCGGCTATTACGACAGCGACGACTACGACGGCAACGGCACGGCCCACTGAGGGCTGGCTCCGGCGACGGCTCCGGGGCCGCTGCGCTCAGGAAGGGCCGCCGCCGGAGCGGCCGAGCCTCTCGGCATCCGGACAATCGCCGGTGGTGGGCAGATCGTCGGCGCTGAGGCTGCGGCTGACGCGAGAGAGCCGCGTGCTCACCGCCCCGATCGAATCGAGCCGCACGCTCTCCTCCCAGCTGTGCAGCTCCTCCTCGTCGGAGTCTTCGTAGCGGAGGGTCACCAGATCGCCCTGGACGTCGACCACCAGCGCCTCCTCGATCCAGCGCTGCTGATCGCGCAGGAACACCCAGACCGGTCGCTGCTCGGCACAGAACTGGTCGAGCTTGCGTTGCAGCATCACGGAGATCCCGGATGAACGCGATCCTAGGCAGATCCCCCCGACCCGCCGTGCTCACCATGACCCTTCCGCCGTCCGAGGACATTCGCCTGCAGCTGCGCAGCTGGCCGGAGGTGGAGGCCTACCTGGAGCGCTGCCGCGGTGTGATCGTGCCCCTGGGCTCCACCGAGCAGCACGGCCCCACCGGCGCCATCGGCACCGATGCGCTCACCGCCGAGGCGGTGGCGTTGGAGGTGGGGCGCCGCACCGGCGTGCTGGTGACCCCAGCCCAGAACTTCGGCATGGCGGAGCACCACCTGGGCTTCCCGGGCACCGTGAGCCTCCAACCCTCCACCCTCTTGGCGGTGTTGCACGACGTGGTGCTGTCGCTGGCGCGGCACGGCTTCGAGCGGATCTTCGTGATCAACGGCCATGGCGGCAACATCGCTACCGCCAGGGCGGCCTTCGCCGAGGCCTACGGCAGCGCCGCAGCGCGGGGGCTGCCGGTGGCGCCACGGCTGCGCTGTCAGCTGGCCAATTGGTTCATGGCCGGGCCGGTGATGCAGGAGGCGCGCAGCCTCTATGGCGATCGGGAGGGGCACCACGCCACCCCCAGCGAGATCGCCCTCACCCTCCACCTCGAGCCGAGCCTGGAGAGCAAGCGGCGGCCCCTGCCCGAGCCGGCC
>CANEWU010000181.1 GCA_947442825.1 Synechococcaceae cyanobacterium | reverse complement strand
TGATTTTGCGCGTGAACTGCGTGAGTACCTCAAGACCAACAAGCCTGATTTCATCACCAAGGTGATGGGCGAGAAGCAGCTCAGCGACGAATCCGAAGCGATGCTGAAGGACGCCATCAAGGAAGTGACCTCCACCATGCTGGCGGCGGCCTGAGGAATCCAGACATGGCCAATCTCAAGGACATCCGCGACCGGATCAGTTCGGTCAAGAACACCCGCAAGATCACCGAGGCCATGCGGCTGGTGGCTGCTGCCAAAGTGCGGCGCGCCCAGGAGCAGGTGCTGCGCAGCCGGCCGTTTGCCGACCGGCTGGCACGGGTCTTGCAGAACCTGCAGACCGGCATGGGCTTCGAAAGTGCCGACGCTCCACTGCTGAGCGCCAGAACCGTGAAGGCGATCACGCTGCTGGTGGTAACGGGCGACCGTGGCCTGTGCGGTGGCTACAACGCCAACGTGATCAAGCGCGCTGAGCAGCGCTTCGCCGAGCTCAACAACCAGGGCTACACCGTGGATCTGGTGTTGATGGGCCGCAAGGCGATCACCTACTTCGGCAACCGCAAGTACCCCACCCGGGCCACTTTTACCGGTCTGGAGCAAGTGCCTACGGCCACCGAAGCCAACCAGATCGCCGATGAGGTGCTGGCGGAGTTTCTGTCGGGTAGCACCGATCGGGTGGAGATCATTTACACCAAGTTCATCAACCTGGTGAGTTCGCAGCCGGTGGTGCAAACGCTGCTGCCCCTGGATCCCCAGGGCATTGCAGCTCCGGAGGATGAGATCTTCCGGCTGATCACCAAAGATGGTCGGCTTGGTGTGGAGGTGGGCAGTCGCGAGAATGAGCAGACGGCCCTGCCTTCGGACTTTGTGTTTGAGCAGAGCCCTGACCAGTTGCTCAATGCGCTGCTGCCCCTGTACCTGGCCAATCAGCTGCTGCGTTCCTTGCAGGAGGCGGCCGCCAGCGAACTGGCGAGCCGGATGACGGCGATGAACAACGCTAGCGACAATGCCAAGGCCCTAGCAAAATCGCTGACGCTGGATTACAACAAAGCCCGCCAGGCTGCGATCACGCAGGAGATCCTGGAAGTGGTTGGTGGCTCTTCGGCGATGTGAGGCTCTGCTTCTCCCATCAGAAGCCAACAATTGACCGCCACCGATTCTTCGGTGGCGTTTTTTATTGTAGCCATTTGAGTGGGATTGCCTTGGTTGTTCGGGATTGTATTTGGTTTGGGTGATAATGATGATCTGTTGGCGACTAAGCTACGGCGCGCGGAGATGCTGCTGATTGTTTGGCTTTGGTTGGGTCAATCATTGGGCGGGTAAAAACTCCATGGCAAGAGAAAGTGGCTGATGCCAAAAGACTATGCATGGCTTTCCCTGTCAATGGTATTGATGATCCGGTCCCGGTAGAAATTGGGACAGGAGATTGCCGGATCTGTACTTGTCTGTTTGAGCGGCTCTCAAATCAGCGTTGTGGTAACTGCCTTCGGGATGGATCTTTCTGCCGCGGACTGTTCGTCCTTTTGGTAAGGGGAGCCAGCGCTACTGGATGGCGCGGCCTGGTGGTAAGTGGGTCGGATTTATAAACTTATTGCTGAACTTCGGGAAGTACTGGTCTGCAGGTTTCAGGTGGTTTCCGCGGGATTGATCGCCTAGAGGTTGTCGAAATAAGCTTGACAACAAGTTCGGAGTGAATCTAGTTGCGCTGCATGTGTCAGCTTCACGAATTGCCGGGGTTGCTTTCCAGGCCGGTTTGCTCCAGTATCAAAGGCGTCAATGGTGGCCACGGCTACTTCCGTCCTGGCAGATTTCCCGCCGTGTTGAGAACTCGTCCGCAACCCCCCCCCCTGCCCTGAAACCTCCCCCTCAGGTCGTAATCTACTCCATGCACTCCGACCGCTCCTGATTCGCATCGCGGTATTGCACATGCAGGCAGATTGTGCTGGTCGAGGAACTCGGCGGCTTCTGGGGGACGACGCCCCCGTTGGTTGAACCCTAGGGCGATCCGATGCCAGTCGAAGGCTTTGATAAGGAGAGGCGAGCGTTTTGCGAGTAAAGAATGCGGCATGGGCGAAACACGTTGAAGACAAGCCTGTTGTGTGCCAGCAGTCTATGCAATCTGCGCTATTGATATGTCCATGCAGCTGTTGTTCCTGTCATGGCTAAGAGTGATTCGCGCTCTCAATCCTTCGCCAACTCCCTCTCTATTCCATCCCGGTGTTTCGCGAATGCCAGCGCCGCGATAGGATCCGCTTCAGGACTTCTGTTCGGTGCGCTTCTCTCCTCTTCTCTGGCTGCACTCACGGCAGATTCTGCGGCCGCTGTGCTTCTCTATCGCGACACCTTTGACAGCCCGCGCACCATCGCGCCAGGGGTGACCCTCGTAGACACGGGTAACGGCGCCCAGGAAAGTGCTGTGAGCTTCGGCTCTTGGACAGGCCTCTACTATGCGAACCGCAGCGTTTCCCCGGCGTTGCCCTCGACTCTCTTCTTCTCCAATCTGCCGCCCCATACGTCGATCGATATCGACTTCATCCTCGGCTTCCTCGAGAGCTGGGATTCCTCAAATGGCTTGGCATCGCCCGATTATTTGGTGTTGGAGGTGGATGGGGTGCGGATCCTCGATGGGTTGACATCGAATAACGCCAGCGGCTCCGTGGTGAACTTCGGAGGCGGCACCCCCCTGGCCTTGAATGTGCAGGCCAATAATAATGGCTTCTACTCCGATACCCTGATCGATATGTCGTCTGTTTCGGCTCTCTCGTTCCCCCATACGGCGAACACCCTCAATATCTCGATGCTGGCCTATGGCGATGGCTGGCAGGGTGGTCTCGATGAGGCATGGGGGGTCGACAACATTGTGATCACCTACGAGCCCAAGCAAAACCCTACAGCGGTTCCTGGGCCTGTTCCGGGTCTTGGGGTCGCTGCCGCCCTGGCGTTCGCTCGCCGCCTGCGCCATCACAAGGACTGCTCCGGCGCCCGCTGCTCTCAAGACCCCAGCAACGCCGTGCATTCCAATCGCTCCTGACTCGCATCGCGGTGTTGCACCCTCAGGGCGATGGTGCTGGCGAGGTACTCGGCGTCTTCAGCGACGCCGCAGAAGCGGCCCGAGCCCCAGGTGTGGAGCCAGGGCAGGCCAAGGAAGTAGAGGCCGGGGCTTTGGGTGACGCCGCGGTCGTGGGCGGGTTGGCCGCTGCCGTCGAAGATCGGCACATCAATCCAGCGGAAATCGCTGCCGTAGCCGGTGCACCAGATCACCGCCGCCAGCGGCTCGTTCTGCAGGTGGAGCTCCCTGTTCGCGCCTGCGGGGGGCTGCCAGCAGGGGATGTAGGGCGGCTCGGTGGGGGCGTCGATGCCCTGTTCGCGGATCCAGGTGTCGATGCTGGTGCGGATGCGGCAATACACCGCATCGGCCTGGTCGAGGTTGGTGGCCAGGTCGTCGGCGAACTCCAGGCGCTCGGGGCTGATCGCCTGCAGGCGGCCGTGCAGGTGCATGCCCTCCAGGGCGCGGCGACGCAGGTCGATTTCGCGGCCGCCGTCGCGGCCGGTGAGGGCGTGGTTGGTTTTGGCGCGCACCGTGCGCGGATCGGCGTGGTCGCTGATCGGCATGGCGTAATAGCCCATGCGATCCAGCCAATCCACCACGTCGCGGCCGCGGTAGCGGCGCGGCGAGCGTGGCGCCGAACCCACGCTCAGGTGCACGCTGCGGCCAGCAAGGAACAGATCCTCGGCGATCTGGGCGCCGGATTGGCCGCTGCCCACCACCAGCACCGCCCCGGGCGGTAGCGCCTCGGGATTGCGGTACTCCCGGGCGTCGAGCTGCAGGATCGACGCCGGCAGGCGGGCGGCGTCGCCATGGCGGCGGGGGCGGTGATACCCGCCGGTGGCCACCACCACATGTTCTGCCTCAATCTCCCCTTCGGATGTGGTGAGCCGGTACAGCGGCCCCTGCCGTTGCAGGCGCTGCACCGCCACCCCCTCCCGCACCTCCGCACCCACATGGGCCGCGAAGCGCTGCAGATAGTCGACGATCTCCGCCTTGGCCATGAAGCCCTCGGGATCCTCTCCGCCGTAGGGAAAATCCGGCAGGCGGCACTGCCAGTTGGGCGTGACCAGGCAGAACGAATCCCAACGCTGCTGGTCCCACGCGTAGCCGATGCGGTGCTTCTCCAGCAGTAGCGGCCGGATGCCCCGTCGCTGCAATGCCTGGGCCACCGACAGGCCCGCCTGGCCTGCGCCCACCACCACCACCGAGCGGTTCCTCCTGGCACTCGCGCTGCCGGGGTGGCGGGCGCCGTAGGGCGGCAC
>CANEWU010000180.1 GCA_947442825.1 Synechococcaceae cyanobacterium | reverse complement strand
GCTCCAGCTGCCGCACGCGGTGGCCCCAGTGGCGCTCCACCGGCCCGCAGGCCTCCGCCAGCTCCAACAGGCCGTGGGCCACCCGGTCCATGCCGCCGCATCCGTGCCAGAGATCCCCCGCCAGCAGCGGATCGCCGCTCGGCTGCCGCAGCTCGCCCTCCGCCCCCAGGTCGGCGGCGATCCCCGTCCAAGGCTCGATCCAGCCGCCGGCGCGCAGCGGCGCCAGCAGCGACGGAGCGGGGGCGGTTGTGATGTTGAACAAAGGCGTGCCATGGTCGATCACCAGGGCCTCGTCGTGACGGGAGCGGCGGCTGGCGGCCCGGCCACCCGGTCCGCGGCCCGCCTCCCACAGCCCGATCGGGCCGCTCCAGCCCCGCCGCCGCAGGGACGCCGCCAGGGCGCAGCCGGCCACGCCCGCCCCGATCACCCCCAGCGTCGCCGTCTCCGCCATCAACTCAACGGGGCCGCAGCACCAACCAGACGACCAGCAGCAATCCCGCGGTGCTCACCACCGCGTAGAGCGCGTCGGCCTGGGGGATCCAGAAGCTGCCCAGGGGCAGGGAGGGGGCGGCGAGTGGGTTCAGAGGCCCAGCCTCTGCCAGATCACATCGAGATGGGCCTGATGCAGGTCGGTGGCGAAGCAGGCGTGCAACTGCTCAGGCGACAGCCGGCCGGTGACCTCCGGATCGCCTTCCAGGTTGGCGCGGAAATCGCCGCCGGCGGTGTTCCAGGCGCTGTGGGCGTTGCGCTGCACCACCCGATAGGCGTCCTCGCGGCTCATGCCGCTCTCCACGAGCGCCAGCAGCACCCGCTGGCTGAAGACCACGCCGCCGTACACGTTCAGGTTGCGGGCCATGTTCTCGGGGTAGACCCCCAGACCCTTCACCACCTCCGCCATCTCCCGAAGCATGAAGTGGAGGGTCACCGAGCAATCGGGCAGCATCATGCGCTCCACCGAGCTGTGGCTGATGTCGCGCTCATGCCAGAGGGCCATGTTTTCCAGGGCGGCCACGGTGTAGCTGCGCAGCACCCGGGCCAGGCCGGAGATGCGCTCGCTGCGGATCGGGTTGCGCTTGTGGGGCATGGCGGAGCTGCCCTTCTGCCCCTTGGCGAAGTTCTCCTCCACTTCGAGCACGTCGGTGCGTTGCAGGTTGCGGATCTCGGTGGCGAAGCGCTCCAGAGAGGCCCCCACCAGGGCGAGGGTCTGCACGTAGTCGGCGTGGCGATCGCGGGAGATCACCTGGGTGCTGGCGGTGTCGGGCACCAGGCCGAGGATGCGGCAGGCGATGGCTTCCACCTCCGGGTCGGTGTTGGCGTAGGTGCCCATGGCGCCGCTGATCTGCCCCACGCTCACCGCCGTTTCCAGCCGCGCCAAGCGCTCCCGGTTGCGCTCGCTCTCCGCCAGCCAGCCCGCCACCTTGAAGCCGAACGTGATCGGTTCGCCGTGGATCGCGTGGGAGCGGCCGATCATCACGGTGTGCTTGTGCTCGCGCGCCAGGGTGCGGAGGGCCTCGTTGAGGCTGTCGAGCTCCCGGCGCAGCTCCTGCACGGAGGCCCGCATCTGCAGGGCCAGGCCGGTGTCGAGCACATCGGAGCTGGTCATGCCCACATGGATGTAGCGACCGGCGTCCCCCACGTGCTCGTTGACGTTGGTGAGGAAGGCGATCACGTCGTGGCGCACCTCCGCTTCGATTTCCAGGATGCGCGGCACCTCGAAGCGGGCCCGCTCGCGGATCTGGGCCATCGCTTCAGCCGGCACCCGGCCGAGTTCGGCATTGGCCTGGCAGGCGGCGATCTCCACGTCAAGCCAGCTCTGGAACTTGGCCTCCTCGCTCCAGAGGCGGCCCATCTCCGGCAGGGTGTAGCGCTCGATCAAGGGCGGCGGCGTGCGACGTAGCCCCCCAACTTATCGATTGACGCCGCCGCTACCTCAGGTGCGACGGGGGCGATGGCCCCGCCTTCAGGCGGCGGCGGTGAGCTGGCGGTGGGCCACCTCCCAGTGAACCGCTGATCCCCAGGTCTGCTGGCGCACCCAGCAGCGGCCGCCGCGGCAGAGGATCAGCTGAAAGGGGGGCAAATCGTCGGGTTGGTTGCGCAGTCGCACAAAGGTGCCCGGCCGCAGCAACTCCAGGACGTTCGCGGGAAGATCGCTGCTGGTGGCAAGGGATCCGTAGGGCGGCATCGGAGGCCGTCTCGGCGGTGGCGACCATTGTGTGGTGTATGGGCCAGCTCCGGGGGGTGGGACCCGGATTTATTCGGCTTTGGGTTGTGATTGCATAACGGAACCGATCCGCGCCATGGCCCGCAAGCAGCGTCTCGATCTCGAACTGGTGCGGCGCTCCCTGGCGGCCAGCCGCCAGCAGGCCCAGCAGCTGATCCGCTCCGGGCGCGTGCGCAGTGGCTCCACCGTGCTCGACAAGCCGGGGGCGGAGGTGGCGCCCGAGCTGCCCCTGGAGGTGGAGCGGCCACCGCGGTTCGTGTCCCGCGGTGGCGAGAAGTTGGTGGCGGCTCTGGAGGCGCTGCCGATCCGGGTGGCGCAGCGGGTGTGCCTGGATGGGGGCATCTCCACCGGCGGCTTCAGCGACTGCCTGCTGCAGCACGGGGCTGCCCGGGTGTACGGCATTGATGTGGGCTACGGACAGACCGCCTGGAGCCTGCGCACCGATTCCCGCGTGGTGTTGCGTGAGCGCACCAACCTGCGCCACCTCACCCCCGAGGCGCTCTATGGCCCCGAGGATCCCTGGCCCGATCTGGCGGTGGCCGACCTCTCGTTCATCTCGCTGACGCGGGTGTTACCGGCTCTGCGGGCGTTGCTGGCCCCGTCGCGGGATGGGGCGGCTGGGCCGCGCGATCCGGTGGAGGCGGTGCTGCTGGTGAAGCCGCAGTTTGAGGTGGGGCGCGCCCGGGTGGGCCGCGGTGGGGTGGTGCGTGATCCGGCCGCCCACCGCGACGCCATCGAGGGGGTGATCGCGGCGGCGGCCGCGTTGGCGTGGCCGGCGAGCGGCGTGCTGGCCTCGCCGATCACCGGTCCGGCCGGCAACCACGAATATCTGCTGTGGCTGGGGGGCAACGGTGAGGCTCCCACCCGGGAGAGCCTCACCGCGCTGGTGGCCGCCACGCTGGCCGGGGGCTGAGGCGCCTCAGATGGCGCTGGAATCGCGGTCGCCGGTGCGGATGCGGATCACCGCATCGATCTCGCTGATGAAGATCTTGCCGTCGCCGATCTCGCCGGTGCGGGCGGCGTCTTGGATGGCGTTGACGACGGTGTCGACCCGATCGTCATCGACGACGATCTCGAGCTTGAGCTTCTGCAGGAACTCGACGGTGAACTCGGAGCCCCGATACCGCTCCACCTGACCTTTCTGACGCCCGAATCCGCGTACTTCGCTCACGGTCATGCCGACAATGCCGGCGTTGACCAAGGCGATCTTGACGTCCTCGAGCTTGAACGGGCGGATGATGGCCTCGATTTTTTTCATGGAAGCTGGGGAGCTGGCGTGCAAGCGATGAACAAGTCTCTCACTCGGATGTCCCCCGGTGGGAGAGGGGTCCATTAGGCCTGAGCCGGGCCCCCCGTGCGGTTGCCGTTGCTACGGCCGTGCCTTCGGTGGGGCTCCCCGCACGCGCCGGCGCAACCGCTTGGAGCAGTACGGTCGAACCATCACTTTGTACGCGCGCCCCGCCATGACCAGCGCTCCGGAACGCACCCGCGCCCCCCAGGTCGGCGAGCGGGCGATCGCCGAGGTCGAGCTGCTATGCTTCGAGAATCCCCGGCCGGGGCGGGCCTACGAGATTGCGATTGAACTGCCTGAATTCACCTGTCTCTGCCCCTTCTCTGGCTACCCCGACTTTGCGGTACTGCGGCTGCTCTACCAGCCTGGGCCGCGGGTGATGGAGCTCAAGGCCCTCAAGCTTTACGTCAATAGTTACCGGGATCGCACGATCTCCCATGAGGAGGTGGCCAATCGCATCCTGGACGACTTCTTGGCCGCCTGCGATCCGCTCTGGATGCAGCTGGAGGCCGATTTCAACCGTCGGGGCAACGTGCATACGGTGGTGCGCGTCAGCCATGGCACCCGCCAGCCCTGCTGAGGCCCCGGCCAGGGTCTGGCCCCGGCTCAGGCCCATGGTGCGGCTCAGGCCCCGACAGCCTCGGCTTCGGGTAGCAGGGCCGGGAGCTCGGCGGCGAAGGCGGTGAGATTGCGGTTGCAGAGACCGGCCACATGCAGGTGCCCGTCGGTCGCCTCGGCCACGGCCCACAGCTGGCGGGTGGCGATCAGGCTCAACCCCCCGCCGAGTAGCGCGATGGCAAAGCCTGTGTAGACCAGCGGCACGC
>CANEWU010000179.1 GCA_947442825.1 Synechococcaceae cyanobacterium | reverse complement strand
GTGCGGAAGGCTGTGCCGTCCGCGGCGCTCCGGGAGGGTGACGGGGTGCTCTGGCCCCTACGGAGTGGAGCGCTCAATCGCATCGAGGTGCGCTGCTGGCGCTGGAGCCCCCTCGGACTGGGCAGCGTGGTGGTTGTTCTGGCCCTTGGGCTGGCCCTGGCGCTGCAGAGGATGCGCTTGACTCTCGGCTTCGGCCTGCCCCAGCTGCCGGCCTGATCCCGCCGGCGCTGATCCCATCGGTTCAGGGGCTGGTTTTTAGAGCTGCAGCGGATCCGGATCGATGGTCAGGGCAATCCCCGACGGCAGCAGGCTGCGCAATTCCGCTTCCGGCGGCAGGGGTAGCGGCTGGGGGCCAGTCCCCCCGGTGGGTCCATGCAGGAGCACCTGCCAGCGGCTGCGGCCCGCCACCCGGGCCACCGGCGCCGGCGCCGGCCCGATCACGCACCAGCCCAGCCGGGCCAGATCCGCCCGGATCCGCTCGGTGAGCGCCGTTGCTGCGGTGGCGGTGCGGCTGGCGGACGGACCGGACAGCCGCAGCAGCGCGGCGCGGCGGAACGGCACCAGGCCGCCGTGGCGTCGCAGGGCCAGCTCCTCCTCCAGGAAGCGCTCGTAGCGGCCATCCACCAGATGGCGGATCACCGGATGGTCGGGGCAGTAGGTCTGCACCAGCACCTCCCCGGGCCGTTCGCCCCGGCCGGCCCGCCCGGCGAGCTGGAGCAGCAGCTGCAGACTCTGCTCGCTCGCCCGCAGATCAGGGCGATGCATCAAGCCGTCGGCCGCCAGCACCGCCGCCAGGGTCACCCGGGGCAGATCCATCCCCTTCGCCAGCATCTGGGTACCCACCAGCACATCCGCCTCGCCCGCGGCGAAGCGCTCCAACAGATGGCGATGGCCATCCCGGCCGCCGGTGGTGTCCTGGTCGAAGCGCAGTGTCCGCAACCCTTCCAGCTCCGCCTCCAGCTGTTCCTGCACCCTCTGGGTGCCGGCCCCGAACGGTTTGAAGGCGCTGGAGCCGCAGTGTCCGCAGCGTTGGCCGATCGGCTGGCGGTGGTCGCACCAGTGGCAGCGCAGCCATTCCTGGCCGCCGCCACGGTGCACCGTCAGCGAGACGTCGCAGTGCGGGCAGAGCACCGCCTCGCCGCAACTGCGGCAGCTCAGAAAGGAGCGATAGCCGCGGCGGGGCACCAGCACCACCGCCTGCTCGCCCCGTTCCCGCAGGGCTGCCAGCCGATCCATCAGCGCCCGGCTGATCAGGCGCCGGTGCCCTTCGGCCAGTTCCAGGCGCATGTCCACCACCCGTACCGGCGGCAGAGGCCGCCCGCCGATCCGCTCCGGCAGGCGCACCAGGGCCGTGTCGGCGGCTGGGCCGCGGGTGCGGCACCAGCTCTCGAGGGAGGGGGTGGCGCTACCGAGCACTAAGCGGGCGCCGCAGAGCTCCGCCCGTAGCCGGGCTACATCGCGGGCGTGATAGCAGGGCATGGGGCTGTCCTGCTTGTAGGAGCTGTCGTGCTCCTCGTCGAGCACGATCAGCGCCAGGCGCTCCAGGGGAAGGAAGACGGCCGAGCGGGTGCCAACCGCCAGCAGTGGCCTGCCGCTGGCGCCGGCCTCCAGGCAGCGGCGCCACGCCGCCACCCGCTCCGCCGGACCCATGCCGCTGTGGTACTCGAGAACGTCAGGGCCCAGCCGTTCGCGGGCCCGGTCGAGCAGCTGGGGGATGAGCCCGATCTCCGGCGCCAGCAGCAGGACGCTCCGGCCCGCGGCCAGCTCCGGCGCAGCGGCCTGCAGGTAGACCTCGGTCTTGCCGGCGCCCGTCACCCCCCAGAGCAACAGGGTCTGCCCGGTGGCGGCGGCGCGGATGGCCTTCACCGCTGCCGCCTGCTCCAGGCTCAGGGGAGGGGGGGGGACCGTGGGTTTGTTGCGACGGCCCGGGTCGCGGCCCGGCAGGGGCTCCCGCACCGTGAGCCGCTGCAGCCAACCGCGCCGCTCCAGGGCGCCCACCAGGTCTCGGCCGAAGCCGCCCTCCGCCAGCAGATCCCGCAGCAGGGCGCCGTTGTTGCGGGCCTCCAGCCAGTTCAGCAGCTCCCTCTGACGCGGGCTGAGGCTCTCCGGGGGCTCGGGGGGATCGTCGTGCCGCTCGATCCGCACCAGGGCCCGGCCTCCCGCGCCAGGGGCTCCGCGCCGACGCTGACCGAGCCAGCCGGGAGGCAGGGCGCTCTTGAGGGTGCGGAAGCGGCTGGTGTGGCAGGCATCAGCGACGCCATCCACCAGGGTCTGCCAGGTGGGATCCACGGCCGCCGGTTGCAGCACGGCCCCGATCGGCTGGATCCTTGCTTCCGGAAGGTCGGCTGGCGGCAGGGCTCGCCCGCTGATCACCAGGCCGGCATGGCGGCGACCCTGCAGCGCTACCTCCACGAGATCGCCGGGGCCCACGGGCTGGCGCTGTGGGTTGGCGTAGGTGAAGACCTGCCCCTCGCGTCCGGCCTCCAGCCAGATATCCAGCCAGGCGGGAGGGAGGGCGCCGGCAGGGGCGGGGGCGGGATCAGGGGCGTGTGTCGACAATCTTGCGTTCGACTCCCGCCATTCCTAAGATGAGAGCGTTGGGCCGCCGATCAGGCTGCCGTCGGAACGAGACAGAGTTCCGTCCAGAGGGAAGACCCGTCGAGATCCTGGGACATTTTCTCCCATTCATGGTCTCCGGTCTGCGAACACCCCTGACAACACTGTCCCGGTCACGGCCTTCCTCCGCGGCCACCCTCCATTCCCCATCTGCAACGGCCGATCCGTTCCCGAGCCATTCCGGTCTCCTTGAGCGATTACCTTTTTGCCTCATGGAGAGCTGCCACGGCTGTGCCTGTGGCAAGCTGAACTGTTTGCCGTAACGCCGATTTCATCCGCGCGATCCGCTCCGCATTATTGCTTATTCGGAGTTGATGGGCGCAGCCCCCTTTGGGCTTTTTCAGTTTCTTCGCGGACCCCCACGCGATCGCTTCTCCTTTCCTTCCCGCTCCCGCCCCGCTTCCATGAGCCCTGCCGCCGCCAGAGTCAAGGCCGCCTCCGCCGCCAAGCCGGTTCCCGAAATCATCGCCACTGTGCCGGTGGGGGAGCGGATCAGCGTGGAGGCCACCGCTGCCGTCACGAAGGCCACCGTTGCCGTCACGAAGGCCGCCAAGACGGCCAAGACCACCGCCGCCCTGCCTGAGACAGCGACCGAGATAACTGCCGAGACAGCGACACCGGCGGCCAAGGCGAAACCGAAGGCAAAAGCCAAGCCCAAGGCGAAGGCCAAGCCCAAGGTCGAGGAGGAAGCCGTCGCTTCCCCGAAGGCGTTGGAGTCGGCGGCCGATGAGCTGCTGCTGGAGGCCGATCTCTCTGACGGTGAGGAGATGGGGCTTGGCGAGGAGACGGAGGCCAAGCCGGAGGCCAAGAATGCCCGCGCCCTCGCCAGCATCAAGGTGGGGCCGAAGGGTGTGTATACGGAGGATTCGATCCGGGTCTACCTGCAGGAGATCGGTCGTATCCGTCTGCTGCGGCCGGATGAGGAGATCGAGCTGGCGCGCAAGATCGCCGATCTTCTGGAGCTTGAGGAGAAGGCGGCGGCCTTTGAATCCGACCACGGCCGTCTGCCGCAGACGGGCGAGTGGGCTGAAATGTTTGAGATGACGCCGATCAAGTTCCGCCGGCGCCTGATGTTGGGCCGGCGGGCGAAGGAAAAGATGGTGCAGTCTAACCTGCGCCTGGTGGTGTCGATTGCCAAGAAATATATGAATCGTGGCCTTTCCTTCCAGGATCTCATTCAGGAGGGAAGTCTTGGTTTGATCCGTGCTGCGGAGAAGTTTGACCACGAAAAAGGTTATAAGTTCTCCACCTACGCCACCTGGTGGATTCGCCAGGCGATCACCCGGGCAATCGCTGATCAAAGCCGCACCATTCGTCTGCCGGTTCACCTTTACGAAACCATTTCCCGCATCAAGAAAACCACCAAGACCCTCTCCCAGGAATTCGGCCGCAAGCCCACTGAGGAGGAGATTGCGGAGGCGATGGAGATGACGATCGAAAAGCTTCGCTTCATTGCCAAGAGCGCCCAGTTGCCCATCTCACTGGAAACACCGATCGGCAAAGAGGAAGATTCGCGCCTTGGAGATTTCATCGAAGCAGATATCGAGAATCCAGAGCAGGATGTGGCCAAAAACCTGCTGCGCGAAGACCTTGAGGGTGTCCTCGCCACCCTCTCACCCCGCGAGCGCGACGTGCTGCGTCTTCGCTATGGCCTTGACGATGGCCGCATGAAAACTCTGGAGGAAATCGGTCAGATCTTTGATGTCACCCGCGAACGCATCCGCCAGATTGAGGCCAAGGCACTGCGCAAGCTTCGCCACCCCAACCGCAACGGCGTGCTCAAGGAGTACATCAAGTAGCACCAAGCCCTTGAAGCCGCAGGCCTT
>CANEWU010000178.1 GCA_947442825.1 Synechococcaceae cyanobacterium | reverse complement strand
GCCTGCGACGGGGATCGCCCGCTGTCGGCGGCGGCCGCGGCGGCCACCAGGAGATGGATCCAGAGCTCCATGTGAACGCTCGGATTGGGGCGGCCCGGGTGGACCACCACCACGGTGTCGCCCCGCCAGAGGGGTGCCGCTTGCCAGTCCCCCCAGCCGATCGGTTCCTGCCAGGGCTTCCCCAGGCTTTCGAGGGTTTCCTGCAGGCTGGACCAGCGTTCCGCCAGCGCCTGGGCCTCCAGCGCCCCCGCTGCCCCCGCCGGCAGCGTCCCCTGGCCGCGGTTGCGCTCGAGCCATTGCTCCGGCCGGCGTGGATCCTCGAGGCTTCCTGGCGCCAACAGCGGCCGCAGCAGCTGGAAGCGCTGCCGCTCCTCCAGCTCCAATGGTTCGAGGTCTTCCAGCCGCTCCATCCATTCCTGCGGCCGCATGCCCAGCTGCTGCAGCCATTGCTTCTGGGGCGCGCGCAGCCAGGCAGCCAGGTCGGCGGTGCGGTCGGCTGGGGCGCTGAGGGTGGCCTCCGGGGCCGGTGGCGCCAGCGCCGGTGAGGACACCAGGGGATGGGGCGGGGCGGGTGGATCCTGCTCCAGCCGCCGCCGTGCCTCCAGCCGCCGCCGATCGCAGCTGGCGGGTGGCCGGCCGCCGCTGGGCAGGAAATGGCCCCGTTCCAGCGGGCCGGCGGGGTGATCGGCCACCAGCCGCGCCAGCGCCCCCTCGTCCAGCTGGCCCTCCAGCCACTGCAGCCACTGCCGCACCGGACCGGCGGGTGGCAGCGGCTCGCCGCTGCGGTCGTCGCGGGAGCTCCAGGTGATCAGCAGGTGGCTGCGGGCAGAGAGAAGGGCCTCCAGCAGCACGTAGCGATCCTGGTCGGCGGGGTGGGGATCACCGAGCCGCCGCTGCCTTTCCATCAAGTGAAAGCCCGGCCGATCTCGCTGGCGGGGAAAGACGCCGGCGTCAAGGCCGAGCAGCACGATCACCCGGTGGGGGATGGCCCGCATCGGTTCGAGGGCGCTGATCGTCAGGCTGCCGCTGCGATGGCCGAAGCGGCCGCTGTCCACCGCCAGGGCCTCGTCGAGCACCGCCGCCACCACCGGCGCATCCAGCACCAGCGGACTGGCGGCGGCGGCCTCCTGCCAGCCATCGATCGCCGCCAGCAGGGTGGGCAGTTCCCAGGCAGCCTCCCCGCCATCGCCAAACAGATCGGTCAGCAGATCCCGCAATCGCTTGGCCCAGCCCTCGACATCGCTGGCGATTGCCAGCTGCCCCAGCCAGTGGCGCAGCCTGGTGAGCAGATGCAGCCAGCGGCCGCAGAGGGCCAGGTCGAGGTCGGCGGCCAGCGGGGCCACCGCTGCCTCCCCTTCGGCCAGGGCCAGCCCGGCCCGCTCCGGTAGCACCAGCCCCAGCAACAGGCGATCGATCGCCCAGGCCAGGGAGTGAACGGGGTCGCCGCCCCGGGAGGGGCCGTCGAGGCCCCAGCGGAAGCCACAGCGCTGCAGCACGGCATGGAGCCGGGCGGCTTCGCGGGGGGCGAGATCGAAGCGCTGCAGCAGCGGCGGGCACTCCAGCAGTCCCTCGAGGGCGGAGGCGGTCAACCGTTCCCCCCCCAACCGCAGCAGGGCCAGCAACGTGCGGCCGATGCCCGCCTGGCTTTGCTGGCTGCGGTCGGTCAGGCGCCAAGGGATCGACACCCCCACGGCCTCCCGGTCGCCGAACACCGCGGCCACCAGCGGCGCCAGGGCGTCCACCTGCGGCGTCATCACCAGGATGTCGCGTGGTTGGAGGGAGGGGTCGTCGGCCATCCACTGCAGCAGCCGGTCGCGCACGATCTCCACCTGTCGCAGCGGACCGGGGCAGGGATGGAACTCCAGCGAGGAGTCGCCCGGGGGCAGGGTCAGAGGCATCGCCGCGTCGCGGTCGGCGAGCTGCTCCTGCAGCTGGGCCAGCAGCGGTGCCGCCGCCACTCCGCCGGGATGGCGGCGCGCGGGGGCGAAGAACAGCTCCTCGGAGCGCTCCTCGCCCAGCTGGGCATCGCCGGTGCCCTCCAGTAGCTGCTGGAATTCCGCCCCGAGACGCCCGAAGCGGGCCTCCAGGGGAGGGGCCGCCAGCAGCCAGTCAAGGTCGAGGGGATTCTGCAGCGCTTCCTGCAACTGGCGGCGGCGGTCCTGGCAGCGTTGCCACAGGTCGGCGCAGGGGGTCAGCAGGTACAGCTCCACCCGCCGATGGCCGGCGAGGGCCTGCAGCAGGCGCACCTGTACCGGCGCCAGGCTGCTCAAGCCGAACAGGCGCAACGGCTGCTCGGCCGCCGCACCCGGCGCATGGCCTGGACGGTGCAGCCGTTCGATCGCCCTTTCCATGCGCAATCCGCCCGGTTCCACCCCCAGGCGCTCGCGCAGGGCTGCGTAGAGGGGGGGCTGCCAGGCCAGCGACTCGGGGAGGGGTTCGGTGGATCCGCCCCAGGGTTCGCCCCCCTCCCAGGCCCGCAGCAGGTCGGGGCGATAGAGGGCGTAGTCGTCGAAGGCATCGGCGATAGCCCGGCCCAGCTGCCAGGTGGCCAGATCGAGGCGCCGTCCCTCGCTGCGCCGCTCCAGCCAGCTCCGCAGTGGCGCGCCCGCCTCGCTGGCGGCGAGGGAGGGAAGGAGCTCCAACAGGGGCCACACCAGGCGGCTGGCCCGCCACGGATCGGTGGGCGCCTCCTCGGCCGCCTCGCTGGTGTGGGGCGCCATGGGCTCGGCGAGCAGCTCCTCCACCAGCAGGCGCAGGCGGGCGGCAGGGAAGGGAAAGCGCAGGTTGGCGGCCACTCCGCCGAGCTCCTCAGCCAGCCGTTCCCCTAACCAGCGGCTGGTGGGCCAGGTGTTGACCACCACCACGGCGGTCTCCAGCGGCGGTGGCGGTGCCAAGCGCAGCTGGGTGGCCAGGAGCCGGGCGAGGAACTCGGCCCGGTTGCTGCGATAGACCACCAAGCCGGTGGTTCCGGCCGGAGGCGTTCCGGTGGGGGGATGGCGCGGCGGGGGGGCGGACCGGGGGCTCAGGGATGCAGGCCGCGGGGCGCGAGCGGCAGCAGGGGGGCGGGAGAGCGGACGAGTCCGGGAACACGCCGTACCTGGCGCGTCTCGGCGCAATAGGCGGTGAGCGGACCGCCGTAGCAGGCTCCGGTGTCGATCAGCACGACATCGCCCAGCCGCCGTACGTCGGGCCCGGGGGTATGCCCCACGATCGCCTCCCCGAAGCGGCCGTCATAGGCCTGCCAGAAGGCCATGCGCACCGTCAGGTCGGGTTGCCAGGTTTGGGGGTCGAAGCCGGCGTGGGTGGCCACCCAGCCCCGCCCCCAGTAGGCCAGGGGGAGAAGCCGCAGCCGCTCCAGCCAGAGCCGGGACCGCCGGTCGCCGAGCTGGCGGTAGGTGTCGCATCCCGCCAGGCTGGAGAGGGCGCAGGCCTCGCCGCCACCCAGCCCCTCCAACAGGGCCCGTTCGTGGTTTCCCATCAGCCAGACAGCGCGGCCGCTCTGCACCAGCTCCCAGGCGATCTCCATGGTGGCCTCGATGCGCGGGCCGCGGTTGATCACATCGCCGCAGAACACGAGCCGGTCTTCCCGGGGCAGCAGCTGAAGCAGGGCGATCAGGGCGTCGGCGCAGCCATGCACGTCGCCGATGATCCAGTGGCGCGGCGGCATGGATGCGAAGGCCCGCGGCAGGGGCGCGCCCGCAACGGAGGGGCCTGCGGGTTCGGGGGAGGTCGGCATCCAGACCTGGCGTTGGCATCAGTCTTGCGTGCCTGCCCGCGTTCTGTCAGCCCCTGCCGCCGCTACGGTTCCAGACCCCTGGGCCGCCCGCTGCGATGGAGCCGACGCCGATCGATCCCAAAAGCCTGCCGGTGACTCAGCGGATCCGCCTGCTTGTCAAGGCGCTCAACGGGGCCCAGCGCACGAATGAGGCCCTGGCCAGCTGCCGCGACGGCGAGGAGATGCTCGATGTGTTGCTGGATGCCTCCGCCAAGCTGGGCCTGGGCCTCAGCCGCGAGCAGCTGCGCGATACCCCCCCAATCCGCGACTGGGTGTGGTGGAAGAACAAGGAGGCGGTGCTGACGATCGGCGACGACAAGCCCCGCTACCAGCAGGACGGCGGCCAGGGTCGTCGCGAGCCACCGGAGGGTCGTCGGCGCTTCCTCGGGCTGTTCTGAAGGGCTCCGTCAGGCGCGGCTCTTCCCGGCCAGGGTTCCTTTTTGGAAGTAGCACTCGATCCGCACGGCGGCCCCACCGCCGGTGGGTTCGAGGCTCAGCCTCACCGCCTGGTCCCAGGCGAAGCCCAGGCGGGTGTTGGCTTCGGCCGCTTTGGGCACAAAGCCGGTGCTTTCCACCAGGCGCAATGCCTGGCGGGGGTTGCTGCGTTCCACGTCCTCCAGGCAGAGCTTGGTGAGGGTCTCCCACCCAACCGCGCCGGCGGCGGTGGCGGCTTCGGTGGGCTTGTTGCCGGTG
>CANEWU010000177.1 GCA_947442825.1 Synechococcaceae cyanobacterium | reverse complement strand
GACGGTGAGCTGCAGGCGTGGATCGCTCCAGGCGTCGCCGCCGATCGAGGGCAGGTGCTTCTGGCTCCACTCCACCACCAGGCCGTCGATCTCCACCAGATCGAGGTGGGCCACGCCGGGGTGGCGCAGGCATTCGCGGGCGGTGCCGCCGTCGCCGCCGCCGATCACCAGTACCCGCTCGATCGCCGCGGCGCCGCACAGGGCGGGGTGCACGAGCGCCTCGTGGTAGTGCCGCTCCTGCCGTTCGGCGGTCATCCAGCAGCCGTCGAGCAGCAGGCCCTTGCCGTAGCGCTCGCTTTCGATGATTGTGACCCGCTGGAACGGGCTGGCCCGCTCCTCCAGTACCCGTCCGGCCAGGCCGTAGCGCACGCCCTGGTGTTCCTCATCGATCCAGCCGGGGCCGGCGGCGGTTGTGGGGGCGGACATGGGGTTGCGGGCGGCGTTCTCCCTTCCAGCTAAACCGCAGGCAGGACCTCCTGTCACTGCCCGATGCCACTCCCCCGCCGATTTCTTCTGACCGGAGCCGTGCGGCTGGCGGCGGCCCTCGGCCTGGCCGGCGGGCCGGGCCCCGCCGTTGGTGCCGCCACCACCGCCCCCCTGCGCCGCCGCCTGGAGATCTGCCGGCCGTTGGGCGATCCGCTGGCGGAGCTGCTCCGCCGCAACGCCGCCTTCGCCGCGGTCTGGCAGGAGGTCGCCGCCAGCGGCGATCCCCTGGAGCGGGCGCGGTTGCTGCAGGAGCACGGTGCCCCGCACTGCCAGGTGCGCCCCGGCGACCTGGCGGAGGGGCAGCGGCCCTGGGCGGCGGTGCTGGGCTGCGCCGATTCGCGGGTGGCGCCCGATTGGTTGTTCGCCGCCGGCTCCGGCGAGCTGTTCGAGGTGCGCTGCGCCGGCAATACCCCCTTCGACGCCGGCATTGCCTCGCTGGAGTACGCGGTGGCGGAGCTGCAGGTGCCCCTGATCCTGGTGCTCGGCCATGGCGGCTGCGGGGCCGTGACGGCCGCCCTGCGCCGTGACCCGCTGACGCCGTTGCTGGAGGAGCTGGTGGCGCCGATCCGCGCGGCCCTTGAGCCCCTGCCCGGGTCCCCGGCGTTGGCGGACGCGGTGGCCGCCAACGCCCGTGCCACGGCCCTGGCCCTGCCCCGCCGCAGCCCCCTGCTGGCCGAGGCCCAGGCCGCCGGGCGCTTGCGCATCGCCGCCGCCGTGGCCGATATCGCCAGCGGCAGGGTGACGCCGTTGTGAGCGGCGAGGACCTATCGATCCCCCCGGGCCTGTCGATCCCGGCGGCGGAATTGCGCTGGCGCTTCTCCCGCTCCGGCGGCCCCGGCGGCCAGGGGGTGAACACCGCCGATTCGCGGGTGGAGCTGCGCTTTGATCTGGCCGCCAGCCCGTCGCTGCCGGAGCCGCTGCGGCAGCGGGCGCTGGCGCGGCTGCAGGGGCGGTTGGTGGGAGGGGAGCTGGTGTTGGTGGCAGCGGAGGAGCGCTCCCAGTGGCGTAACCGCCAGGCTGCCCGCCGTCGCCTGGTGGAGCTGCTGGGGCGGGCGATCGCGCCGCCGCCGCCGCCGCGGCGCCCCACCCGGCCGACGCGGGCGTCGCAGACCCGTCGCCTGGAGGCCAAGCGCCAGCGCGGCACCCTCAAGGCGGAGCGGCGCCAGGGACGCCGGCCAGCGGGGGACTGAGGGGCCTCAGGCTCCCTGCGCCTCGGCCCGGATCGCGGCCTTCGCCTGCCGCCACAGCGCCTCCAGCTCCGCGAGGCTGCGGCCCGTCAGGTCGCCCCCCAACGCCGCCTCGACCCGGCCGAAGCGCTCCAGAAAGCGCCGATTGGTGCCCGCCAGACCCTCCTCCGGATCGAGGCCGCACCAGCGGGCCACATTCACCAGGGTGAAGAGCACATCGCCCAGCTCCTCCTGGGCGTGGGCGCGATCGCCGGAGGCCACCGCCTCCTTGAGCTCGTCGAGCTCCTCGTGCACCTTGCCCCACACCCCCGCCAGGTCGTCCCATTCGAAGCCGGCGGCGGCGGCCTTGCGCGAGATCGTCATCGCCCCGGCCAGGGAGGGTTGGCCGCGCACCTTGCCGGCCAGTCGGTCGCTGAGGGGGCTGGCGGGCCGCTCCTGGTCTTTGATCGCTTCCCAGTGCCCGCGCACTGCGGCGCTGTCGGCCGCCTCGGCGCCGGCGAAGACGTGCGGATGGCGGCGCACCAACTTGTCGCGGATGCCCCGCGCCACCGCCTCCAGATCGAAGCGCCCCGCCTCGGCGGCGATGCGGGCGTGCAGCAGCACCTGCAGCAGCAGGTCGCCCAGCTCTTCGCGCAGGTGGCGGTCGTCGCCGTGGCGGATGGCGTCGGCCACCTCATGGGCCTCCTCCAGCACGTAGGGGATCAGGGAGGTGTGGGTCTGCTCCAGGTCCCAGGGGCAGCCGCCGTCGGGGTCCCGCAGACGGTCGACGACGGCGATCAGCTCCGCCAGGGCGTCCAGCGCTGGGGGCTGGAAAGGGGATTGGGGAGTGCTCGGGGGGGGTGGATCGGCGGCGGGGGAGGAGGTCATCGGCGGCGACCGGCGGTGGTTCCATCCTGCTGGGGGGCGGCCGGCCGCTGGCTTCAGTGCCGCCGCCTTCGTCCCCGCTGGCCGGTCCGGGTCCGTCGGGCCAGCCAGCGCAGCGGCCGCGGCAGGCGAGGCACCGGGTCGCCGTCCTGGATCAGGTGCAACCAGCCGCTCGCCTCCAGCCCCACCAGCGCCGCCAGCACGAGGGGCCGCTGGTGGCGCCAGAGCCCCTCCAGGCTCCCGAGCAGCTGCGCTACCGAGGGACTGCCCCAGGGATGGAGCCCCTGGCTGATCAGGGCCGCGGCGATGCCCAGATAGGCCAGCCGGCCGGCGCTGCCCAGCAGGGGCGAGTGGGAGAGGGCGGAGCGGTGGCTGAGAACGCGCCGGTAGGGCCACCACAGCAGCGCCAGCGGACCCCAGCGGCGGGTGGCGCGGGACAGGGTGTCGAGGTCGGGGGAGAGGAAGAGGCCGCCCAGCAGGAAGCCCGCCGCCGCCGTCAGCGCCGCGGCCGGACCCAGCGCCGGCCACCACAGCAGGCCGAAGGGCAGGGCCAGCAGGCGGGTGGCGCGGTCGTGGTGGCGGCCGCTGGCCATCGGCGCGGGCGGGGTGGGGCGTGGGCGGAGGCTAGGGGTGCGGTGCGGCGCAGGCTCGTGCAGAATCCCCCCCCAGGCGCGATTAGCTCAGCGGTAGAGCAGCTGTCTTACACACAGCATGTCGCTGGTTCGAATCCGGCATCGCGCATCGGCCCCCAGGGCCCCAATGCCCAAGAAAAAACGCCGGGTTCCACGGGGAACCACGGCGTTCGCGGAAGCCGGTGAACTTTGCGGCGCGTAGGGCTCAGGCACCCAGCTTGATGCGGCGACGCAGACGACGGCTCATGCCGAAGGCGGCTGCAGCGCCAAAGAGAGGCGCGGGGCCGGGGACGGCAGTTGGGGTTGGGGTTGCGAGAATGGCGTATGCGCGTGATTCATTTTCAAGACCCCCAGTATCGAAGGAGCTGGAGCCGGCATTGGCGATTGCAGCGATAGCTAATAAGCCTGTAAAACTGACAGTTCGGAAGGCAAAGTAGGGGCTGCGATTGGGGGGATTGGGTGTTCCCAGTTGAAGGCCCAGGGCATCCGAAAAGAGCGTCGCCATTGATTGGCTGCCCCACCAAGGCATCAGCCCATTGCTGGCAGGGGTTTCGAACTTGGCGATGTTGCTATTGTAATCCCCTTGAAAATACGTAATATTGTATTGCGTGCCACCTACGGTGACTGACGCGGTTGGAAGGGCCTTGGCTTCGCTGGAAAGAAGAATGAAGGCAAGAGAGCCAATGGCAGATGCTGCGAAAGTTTTGATAGGTGTTTTCATAGAAAGTGGTATTTCTTTGGGTACTTTTAGGGGGGCGGTCCTGCAGTTCCCGAGGGTCGGATCCGCAACTGTCCATCCTTGGAGGTCGGCGTTCCTGGTCCCCTTGCGTTGTGGGGATTTTGTGCGCCCTGGGGGCACGGGTCGGCGGTGTGTGTGGCTAGGTGAGGGCCGGAGAGTGGATCTCAGTCGCCCCCGTTGTCCGCAAACCAGGCCAGCAGGTCGTCGGGGCCGGCGAAATCGAGAAGATCTTCTGCGAGTTGCTCCAGGCGCGGCAGGGGCAGCGCAGCGATGCGTACCCGGCTGCGCCCATCTACCTCCCCAAAACGTCGGGTGAGCTGGCGGAGAGCAAGAGCGGCGGCTTCCTGCTGCCGGCCAGCCTCCAGGCCCTCTTCCCGACCCTCCTGGCGCCCTTCCTGCCGGCCTTCCTCTCGCCCTTCCTCCAGGATCTCCTGCACGGCGCGGGTGTGGCGCAGCTCCTGCAGAGGCAAGCCAACGACCATGAGGATCTCCTCCCTGCTGAGCTGTGAGAAGCGCTCAAACAGCATAGAGAGAACAACCGGTTCGAGATCTCTGCGCTCCGTGAGGAT
>CANEWU010000176.1 GCA_947442825.1 Synechococcaceae cyanobacterium | reverse complement strand
TGGATCCAGCTCATCCACTGCCGGCCGGAGCCCACCGGCCCCCCGAAGCCCGCCCGGAACACGGGCAGCATCTTGCCAAGGGCACCGCCATCGGGACCGAGCACGATGCCCAGGCGCAGGACCACCACCCGGCAGGGGCTGGGGGCCGCGAGGGCCGCCTGCTCCCAGCGCTGGCACAGCTGACCGAGAAAATCCTCACCGGCCGGGCTCTGCTCATCAAAACGGGCCTCGAGGCTGGTGCCGTAGTAGCCGACGGCCGAGGCATTCACCAACACCCGCGGCGGCTTGGGCAACCGGGCCATGGCCTCCACGAGAAGGGATGTGGTGCGCAGGCGGCTGTCGAGCAGCAGCTGGCGATGGGCGGGGGTCCAGCGTTTTTCGGCGATCGGCTCACCCGCCAGGTTCACCACCCCCTCGGCGGCCGCCAGGGCCTGGCGCAGCACCTCGCGCTGCCAGCTGGCCGGATCACTCGGATCAGCCTGAATACAGGCGAGCCGGTCGTCGGAGAGGGGCGGGAAGGGCTGGCGCCGCCGGCTCACCAGGGTGAGGGTATGACCGAGCCCGAGCAGATAGGGCACCAGCTCCCGCCCCACGAATCCCGAACTCCCCAGCAGCAGCAGGCGCACGCCTTCGTCCCCGTTGAATCAGCTCGCTGAGGCTAGGCCGAGGCGCCGGGCGAGGGGGACCAGCGAAAAACCCTGCAGCACCAGTCCGAGGAGCACCACCCCGAGGGCAAGGGGCGGCATCTCCCGCCCCCAGGCCGCGGTGGAGGAGGCCGCCTGGATGGCCAGGGCGATCGGCACCGCGCCCCTCAGGCCGGAGGCGGTGATCATCAGGCGATCGGCGCGCCGGAATTCACTGCGCACAAGCACCGCCTCCACCATCAGCCAGCGGGCCAGCTGCATCACCAGAAACAACACCAGCACCCACAGACCGTCCCGCACTACGTGGGCGGGGTCTACCACCAACCCCAGGCAGAGGAACAAGCCAAGCTCGGCCATCTTCGCGAAACCCGCATGGGTCTGCTCCAGCACCCCCCGGTCGCAGCCGGGGGTATTGCCCACGACCAGACCGGCCACATAGGCGGCCAAAATGCCACTTCCCCCCAGCAGCTGGGTCACACCCACCAGCAGCATCAACACCGCCAGGCTCACCACCGCCAACAGGGCGGGATTGCGCAAGCGGGGGCTGTGCACGAGCATCTGCCCCGCCAGGCTGCCCCCCAGGAAGCCGATCAGGCCGCCGAGCAGGAACTGGCGCAAGCCGGTGATGAGCAAGGTGGTGGGGTCCGCGACCCCATGGCCGGTGGCGAGCACCAGGGCCACGCCGGCGATCACCACGGCCACCGGATCGTTGAAGGCAGACTCGCATTCGATCAGGTCGATCAGGCGACGGGGAAGATGGCCCGCCAGGGGGCGGAGCAGCACGAGCACGGCTGAGGCATCCGTGCTGCACACCATCGCGCCGATGAACAGGGCTGCCGGGAACGCAGGATGAACGGCGGTGATCGGCAGCTGGCCCAGGAGCAGCACCAGGGCTGTCACCAGTCCCGCCGTCAGCAGCGATCCGAGGGTGGCCAGGCGCAGGGCGGGCCACAGCACGCCGCGCACCTCCTGCCAGTTGCTGGTCAGTCCGCCGAAAAACAGCACGAGCACCAGGGCCAGCTGGGAGATCTGGTCGGCCTGCTCCAGGGAGAGGAGCTGGCTGGGGCCCGACGGCAGGGCATCGACATCGTTGGTGGTGAGCAGCCCCAGCAGCAGCACCAGCAGGATGCCCGGCACCCGCAGGCGGGCAGCGATGTCGTCGAGGAGAACCGCCACAAGCAGAAGGGCTCCGAAGACGGCGAGCAGCAGGGAGAGGGTGAAGCTCAACGACCCGGGGGTGAAGCGGCCGCCCTAGCCTGCCGGTACCTCCATCGCCTGTCATGGCCGAGCCCACCACCTCCGCCGCAGCCACTCCCGCGCCCGCGCTCAAGAAGGGTTCCCTGGTGCGGCTGAACGTCGCGGCCTACCGGGGCAGCCTGGAAGCGGAGGCCAGTGATCCCGAGCTGCCTGCCTACGTAATTGAGGGGCCGGGGGAGATCCTGGCCATCCGGGGGGAGCACGCCCAACTGCGCTGGCGGCGCCCGGTGCCCGATGTCTGGCTGCGACTCGACCAGCTGGAGGCTTGGAGCGGCTGAAGACCAGGGACGGCTAAAGGGGGCACGGCTGCCTGGATCCAGGGCGCAGCCCTCAGATTTCCAGGCGGCGGCGTTCCTCCTGGAGGCGCAGCAGCCTCAAGCCCGCTTCCCGCAGCATCTCCCGCCCGTCGTGCAGGTAGCCATCCACGTAGCCCATCGTGTAACGCTCAAATTCTGCCAGGGCGTCCTGCACCTGACCGAGACAGTGGTAGAGGCTGAGGCCAAATCCATGGGCTGAGGCAGGGCAAACCCTGGATCGGTAGATGCTTTCCACCTTGTCCAACCGCTTCTGGCTCTGGGCGAGGAAAGCACAGAAAACATCCATCAGCCGGTCGTCGTACGGATCGTCGGCCAGGGCCCGCAGCTGGGCGGGGAAGGGATCGATCACCTGGCCAAGCAGCCGCTCAATCGGGGCGTACACCTGATCGAGCCATTCGGTCAGCAGGCGATCGCCGCTGGTGCCGCGGCGGCGATCGGCGCGGGCCGGCCCTGGGGCAGGGGGGTTGGTGGTGGCGGCAGGTGGCGACCCGCCACGTACCTGCTCCCGCAGGACTTCCCAGGCGGCGTTGAGGGCCAGGATGCGCTGGGGATCGCCACCGGCATCGGGGTGGTGGCGCTTCACCAGGGAGCGATAGGCGGCCTTGATTTCGGCGGGGGAGGCCTCCGGCGTTACCCCCAGCACGGCGTAGGGATCGCTGGTGGGGCGACGGGACAGAGGCAAGGCAGCAGAAAGGCGGCGGAAAGGCAGCGCCCATCATCAGCCAGGCGGGCCATGAAAAAAGCCCCCCGGTGACGGGGGGCTGGCAGGACGAAGGGGTGATCAGAACCGGAAGGTGGTTTGGATCAGGCCGCCGAGGGTGCCGAGATCGTCGCCATCGCTGAAGGAGGGGTCGGTGATGACGGTGCTGGCGCTGGAGCCAGGGGTGGTGAGGGCGCCGCGGGGACGGGAGAGCCAGAACAAGGACGGGGTGACGGCGATGTTGTCGGTCACCTGGAACTTGTAGTACACCTCGAAAGCGTAGTTGCCATCGTTGGTATCAATGTCGTCCCCGTCGATGCCCGTGAGCGAGGTGATGAAGGTGGGCTGGCCGACCGCGAAACCGAGGGCGTTGCCCTTGGCGAACAGATCACGCCAATTCAGGCCCACATACCAGGACTGGCTAGCGGCCGAATCGACCAACAGAGTGGTGGAATCCACCGAGCCGCCGTACTGGTAATCGTTATAACCCCAGCCGGCGCTGAGGGAGGGGAACCAACCGTTTTCGAGGGGCTGCCAATAACCGGCCACGCTCCAGGAATTCACCCGGCCGGAGCCGTTGCCGTTGTAGATGTTCGGAAGCAGGGCCTGGCTGAGGGGGGTACCGGCAATGTTCACGCCGGCGCTGTTGTAGGTGTAGGCGCCGGTGATGTTCCAGCCCTTGCCGGTGTAGGCCAGCTGCAGGGTGCCACTCTGCTGGGAGGCACTGTTGCCGATACCGCCGCAATCGCCGGTGTAGCTGCTGCAGGCGTCGCTGTTGGGAGCGCCGGCGTCGCCGTTGGCGGAAACGTAGACACCACCAAAGCTGAAGCCGGTCTTGCCGGGCTGCTTCCACCACAGGCCGCCGCCGGCACCGAGGAGCTGGCTGTAGGCACCGGGAGCGCCGTTGAAGTCCCAGATCTTGAGGATCTTGTCGGCGGTGTAGACACTGGGCTTGACGGCCAGACCGTCGTCCTGACGCATGCGGCCACCCACCACGGCGGTGAAGCTGGAGCCGATCGGGAAGCGATAGAAGAGGCGGTTGATCGCCACCACGTCGCCGCAATCGGTGCCGGTTCCGCAGCTCTCCTCGAAGGCGGCGTCGAGGTTGGCCAGCGGAGTGACGGGGTTAGAGCTGGTAAAGCCACTATCGCGGAAGTTGCCGGCACGCAGGGTGGTGCGCAGCAGATCCTTGCCGCTGAAGCTGGTGTCGAAGTTCAGGCGAACGTCGTAGTTGAACGTGAGGGCTTCACGCAGGTTGACGTACTTACCCTTGCTGTCCGGGCCGTAGACGCCGTTGTCACCTTGGTTGCCGTCATAGTTGAGAGCGCCGAGCACCCAGCGGGTATCACCGCGCAGCTTGGTGGTGGTGGAAAACTGGTTGGCCTCCAGCTCACCCACCTTGGCCTCCAGGCCATCCACGCGGCCGCGCAGCACCGCCAGCTCCTTCTCGAACTCCTTCATCAGGCGCTTCAGCTCGTCGGTGACTTCGCTGATGCGGTCGAGGCAGGCGTTCAGCAGGGCGGCCGCCTCATAGCGGGTCATCGCCTTGGCGCCGCGGTAGGTGCCGTCCGGGTAGCCGGCCACGCAGCCGT
>CANEWU010000175.1 GCA_947442825.1 Synechococcaceae cyanobacterium | reverse complement strand
GTACATCAAGTAGCACCAAGCCCTTGAAGCCGCAGGCCTTCCCCAGGCTCGCCGGGTCCGGTAGGGTTTCAGCGTTCGTCTTGGCCGCCTTGGGTCCTTTGCAACGTCCTTGAGCGCCACCCCTCCGACCCCGCCGCCGGCGCTGCGCCTTTCGGTGGTGCTGCCCACTTACAACGAGCGCGATAATGTCGCGCCGATCATCACCGAGCTGCTGCCGCTTGGCCGTTTCTGCGATCTGGAGATCCTTTTCGTTGATGATGATTCCGCCGATGGCACCGCAGAGGTGGTGCGCGAGCTCGCCCACCACCATCCACCGGTTCGTCTGATCCGGCGGGTGGGCCGCGCTGGCCTATCCAGCGCGATCAAGGAGGGAATTCTTGATGCCACAGGCGATCTGGTGGTCGTGATGGACTGCGATGGCCAGCACGAGCCGGCCACGATCAGTGCCGCCGTCGACGCTCTCCAGCGCACGGGCGCCGATCTGGTGGTGGGTAGTCGCTTCCATCCCCAGGCCCGCATCCACGGCCTCAGCGAGCGGCGGGAACGCAACTCCACCTGGGCCAACGCCGTGGCCCGTTTCAGCTTGCCGCGCTATCGCCAACTCACCGATTACATGAGCGGCTACTTTGTCCTGCGACCCGACACAGCGCTGCCCTATGTGCGGCGCGTGGATGTTAATGGCTTCAAATTTCTCTACGAATTGCTGTCCCTCTGTGGCGGCCGCCTGCGGGTGGAGGAGGTGCCGCTGCGCTTCCAGCCCCGCTTCGCCGGCGATTCCAAGCTCGATCTGGCGATCGTCTGGGATCTGGGGGTCTCCATCCTGCATACCTTGATCTGGCGCAGCGTGCCGCGCCGCGCCATCAGCTTCGCGTTGGTGGGGGCCAGCGGCGTTTTCGTTCAGCTCGCAGTAAGCCAGGGGCTGATGCGGCTCGGCCTTCCCTTTGGCCAGGCCCTTCCCCCGGCGGTGTTGGCTGCGGCCACCTCCAACTATCTGATCAACAACTCCCTCACCTTCCGCTTCCAGCGCCAACACGGCCTGGCCCTGCTGCGCGGCCTGCTCAAGTTCCTGGTGGTCGCCTCCCTGCCCGTGCTCGCCAATGTGGGGGTGGCCTCGGCCTTCTACAGCCTTGTGGCCGAGGACACCCTCTGGGCCCAGCTGGCCGGCATCGTCGTGGTCTTTGTCTGGAACTACGCCGCCTCTTCCCGCTTCGTCTGGAACAGCCCCTGAGGGGTTGCGCCGTAGGTTTGGCCATCATTCCGCTCGCGCCGTTTGACGATTTCGGACCGGATGGGAAAGCGTGACGGTGGGCTCGCCCAGCTTCCCGCCTGGCTGTTCAGCTCCCTGGCCCTGCTGCTGCTCTGCTGGCTGGCCTTCTTCCACGGTCTTGGGGCCCTCGGGCTAATGGACAAGACCGAGGCCCTGTTTGTGGAGGTGGGCCATCAGATGCACCAGCGCGGTGACTGGGTCACCCCCTGGTGGAACGGGGAACGATTTTTCGACTATCCCGTCTGGGGCTACTGGATGGTGGCCCTGAGCTTCCGGTTGTTCGGCGTTTCCCCCTGGGCGGCCCGCCTGCCGGTGGCCCTGGCCGCGAGCGCCGTGGTGGTGGCCACCTACCTGTTGCTGTTTTGCTGGTCCCCTAGGGGCGAGCCGGCCCGGCTGCGCCATGGCCGCGCGCTCCTTGGCGCCTCCGTGCTGGCCACCTCGCCCGGCTGGATCGGCTGGGGGCGCACCTCCACCACAGATATGTTTCTCGCCAGCGCCATCACCCTGGCGCTCTTCGGCTTCCTGCTGGCTTGGCGCCATCCGCACCATCCGCAGCTCGCTCCCCTTGGCCGCGCCGGTTTCGCCCTCTTCAGCGCCATCGCGGTTCTGGCGAAGGGGCCCGTGGGGCTGCTGTTGCCGGGGTTGGTGATCACCGTCTTTCTCAGCCTCACCGGCCGCTGGCGTGACTGGTTGCGGCCCCGGCCCCTGCTGGCGATGGCGGCCCTGTTTGCGGGGGTGGTCTTGCCCTGGTACGCAGCCGCGGCGCAGGTGAACGGCATGGCTTTCCTTGGTGGCTTCCTCGGATTCAGCAACCTGCAGCGCTTCACCTCCGTGATCTATGACCACCCTGGCCCTCCGTGGTTTTATCTGCCCTGGGTGCTGCTGCTGCTGCTGCCGTGGTCGCTGTTTCTGCCGGCGGCGATCGGTTCGTTGCGGTTCTGGCGGATGGATCGCTGGCGCCCGGCGATCGAGGGGGGCGAGGAGCGGGCCGTGCGCCAGCTGCCCTTGCTGCTGTTGTTGTGGCTCACCTTGATGGTGGCCTTCTTCTCGGTCGCCGCCACCAAGCTGCCCGGCTACATCCTGCCGGCCTTGCCCGCCGGGGCCTTGCTGGTGGCCCTCTGGTGGGTGCCCATGGCGCCAGCCGGGGGTACCAGCAGCCGTTCCCCGTTCGGCTGGCCCCTGGCGGCCTCCGGATGGGCGAACGCGGTGTTGTTGGCACTCCTGGCAGCCGCGGCGGCGATTGCCCCCCGCTGGGCGGCGAGTGATCCGGCCCATCCCGCCCTGGCGGTGGCGCTCGATCGCTCCGGCCTGCCCCTGCGGCTTGCCGTAGTGCTGGCCCTGGCGGCCCTCGCCCTGTTGGTGCTGCTTCGCCAACCGGAGCGTCGACGCTGGCTCTGGGTTCCGGATCTGGCCTCCTTTCTGGCGACGCTGGCCCTGGTGGTGGCCCCCCTGGCCCCCCTGCTCGATCGCGAACGCCAGGCGCCGCTGCGCGACCTGGCCGTGCTGGCCAGCCGCCAGGCCCAGGCCGATGAGCCCCTCTGGGTGGTGGGCACCAAGCGCTACAGCATCTTGTTCTATGGCGGTGAGACGGCGGCTTTCGTCTCCAGCCGCGACCGCATCAAGGAGCGCTGGCGCGAAGACCCGGCCAGCCTGGGGCTTTCCCCCCGCAGCCGCAGCCTGCGGCTCCTCGGTGATCGCAGCGACCTGGAGGATCTCGATCTGCCGGCGGCGGCGGTGCAGCGGCTGGCCCAGCGGGGTGAGCAGGAACTCTGGCGCGTCCCGCTGGGGGTGATGCAGCCGTGATCCGCTGGAATCCGCGCCGCCGTGATGCGCTGGTGGTGGCGCTTTGTGCCGTCGTGGTGCTCGGCCTTTCGTTAGCGATTGATCCGCGCCGCGCCCCCGCCTTCGACGAGGCCATACTCACGTGGCTCGGTGAGCACCTGCGCGGACCGGTGGGGGATGCGTTGCTGCAGGTCTATCGCCTGAGCGGTGTGCACGTCACGGGCTTCCTGGTGCTGGCGGCCCTGATCTACGTGCTGCTGCGCCGCTGGTGGAACGACCTGCGCCTCCTGGTGATGGCCACCGCAGGAATCCTGGTGATCATTGATCTGGCCCTCAAGCCCCTCTTTGATCGCTCGCGCCCCCCGGACAAGCTGCTCGATGTGGACGGTCGCAGCTTCCCGAGCGGCCATGCGGCCGGTGCCGTGGCCTTCTACGGCGCCATGCTCATGATCCTTGCGCTCCACTATCCCCAGCTGCGTCGCCCCTTGGCGATTGGCGCGAGCCTGTGGGTCGCCCTGGTGTGGCTGAGCACGCTCTACGCCCGTGCCCACTGGCCCACCGATCTGCTGGCGGGCGGAGCCGTGGGCCTGGCCTGGCTCACCCTCTGCCTGGGCTTCTGGCGCCGTTCTCCCGATCCCACGGGCCCGTGAGGTAGGGCGTCCCTTTGGCCCCCTCTCCCGGGCAGAGTGGGGGCCCCATTGCCCTTCCCCCTCCCTTGAGCGACGCCGCTCCGGCCGCCAGCGCCATGCCCCCCTCCCCAGACCTGCAGGCCCTGCGGGGCCTGCGCAGCGCCCCGAGCCTGGGGGAGGCCGCCCGTGAGGCTCTCCGTCAGGAACTGGTCCAGGCGATGGAGCCCTGCGCCTGGTTCACCATCGGGGTCATGGCCCCTTCCGCCGCCGCCGCCTTGGCCGCCCTGCAGGTATGGGAGGGCGCCCTGGGCTGGCCCCCGCTGCAGCCCCAGACCCTCGGATTTGAGCCGGTCGACGACCACGACAGCGCTGGCGCCGATCCCGCCGGAACGGTCTTTCTCAAAGGCAACCAGCGCACCGGCACCTATCTCCTGCGCCCGGAACGGGGCCTCGGCGAGGGGGTCCTCATCAGCGGCCACCACCCGGACAATCCCGCGGTGGAGGACACCTGGGGTCCTCTCCCCCTGAATCTGTTCGCGCAGGCCGATGCCTAGGCTGGGCAGCTGTGCAACGGCAGAGTTCCTGCCCCTCCTATCTCGCCCATGAGCAGCTCCACCCTGCGCATCGCCTCCCGCCGCAGCCAGCTGGCGATGGTGCAGACCCACTGGGTGCGTGATGAACTGAGCCGCGCCCATCCCGAGCTGGCGATCGAGATCGAGGCGATGGCCACCCAGGGGGACAAGATCCTGGATGTGGCGCTGGCCAAGATCGGCGACAAGGGTCTGTTCACCAAGGAGCTCGAGGCCCAGATGCTGGTGGACCGAGCCGACATCGCCGTGCACAGCCTCAAGGATCTGCCCACCACCCTCCCCGATGGCCTGATCCTCGGCTGCATCACCGAGCGGGAGGATCCCGCCGATGCGTTGGTGGTGCATGAGAAGCACCGCGAGCGCAGCCTGGCCACCCTGCCGGAGGGGG
>CANEWU010000174.1 GCA_947442825.1 Synechococcaceae cyanobacterium | reverse complement strand
GCCGGGACACCCTCCTGCAGGAGGCCGTTCAGATGCTCAGCGACCGCCACATCAGCGGCCTGCCGGTGGTGGGGGAGGAGGGCGAACTGGTGGGCGAACTCACCGAGCAGGCGCTGATGGTGCGCGAAAGCGGCTTCGACGCCGGCCCCTACGTGATGCTGCTCGACGCCGTCATCTACCTGCGCAACCCGCTGCAGTGGGACAAGCAGGTGCACCAGGTGCTGGGCAACACCGTCGGCGACGTGATGGCCGACCACCCGCACACCTGCACCGCCGACACCACCCTCCAGGCCGCCGCCAAGCAGCTGCACGAAAGCAAGGTGCAACGGCTGTTCGTGCTCGATGACGAGCGCCGGCCGGTGGGGGTGCTCACCCGCGGCGATGTGGTGCGGGCCCTCGCCGCCGCCGGCTGAACGGCCGGGCCCCGAGGGGTCGCCCCGCCTCCCCCCAGGCCATCACCTGCCCCTCCGCCACCAGCCACACCTGCTCCCGTTCCCCGCAGGGGTGGCCGCCGGTGAGTTCGCCGAAGGAGGGCAGGGTGAGCTGCTCGGCCTGGGGGTCGTAGGCGAAACAGGGCACTCGCAGCCGGTCCGCCCCCTGCCCCACCACCGCCACCGGATGGCGATGGCCGCAGACGTTGAGCCAGCCGGGCTGGGGCTCCGGCCCGTGGCTCAGCCACAGCGCCCCCAGGGCACAGGAGGGTTCGGCGGGCAACCCTTCGATCCAGCTGCCCCGTTCGTGGTTGCCCCCCACCAGCCGCAGCGGGGCCCCCAGCAGCTCGGGCAGGGCCCGCAGTTTCTGGCGCAGCTCGTTGGTGAGCCCCAGGCGGCCGTGGATCAGGTCGCCGAGCACCAGCACCTGGGCCGGCCGCCAGCGGGTGGCCAGCGCCAGCAGGGGGTTGAGGGTGCCGGCGTCGCCGTCGCTGGGCAGGGGGATGCCGTGGGCCTGGAACGTTTCCGCCTTGCCCAGGTGCAGATCCGCCAGCAGCAGGCTGCGGGAGTCCTCCAGCCACACCGCCCGCTCGGGCAGCAGCCGCAGCCGCTCTGGCCCCCAGGGGAAGAGGGCGCCCTGCCCAGCGGCGCTCACGCCTTGCCCATCGCCGCCAGGTAGGCGGGCCGGCCCGAGGTGGCGGTGATGGCGGCCTCCAGCGTGGGCCAGCCGCTCAGATCCAGGTCGCGGCAGAACATCGGGATGTAGGCCAGGTAGGTCTGCAGGGCGCAATCGGCGACGCCCCAGCCGGGATCGCCCCAGGCCCCCGCCAGCAGCGGGCCCGTGCCGATCTGGCCCTCCAGGGTGTCGAGCAGGCGGCGCAGCTCGTCGGGTTTGCTCGCCGCCAGGAACATCGCCGGGCCGAGGGTGGCGTTGGCGAACAGGATCCACTGGGCCGCCAGGGAGCGGCGGGCGGCGCCGCCTTCTCCTTCGAATTCCCGGCCGTGGTGCTCGGCCACGTGCAGCAGGATCGCGCCGCTCTCGAACAGCTTCAGCGGGCCGCCATCCGGGCCGGTGAGGCTGTCATCCACCAGGGCCGGCACCTTGGCGAAGGGGTTGATGGTGGTGAAGGGCTCCTGGCGGTGCTCGCCCGCCGCCATGTCGAGGACGGTGAAGGTGTAAGAGATGCCCTTCTCGCCCAGGTACCAGCGCACCATCGAGGCGCGGCTTTGGGCGCTGCCGTAGAGGGTGAGGGTCATCGGGGGGCTGCGGGGAGAGTTCATCATCGGCGGCCAGACCGGGCGGCGGGGACCGCTGCCCAGCCGGCGCGCAGAATTCAGGGGTGCGCCTCGCCCTCGATGGATCCCTCCTCGTCCGATCGGGAGCTGCCCCAGGCCACCTGCCTGCTGCGGCTGGCACCCTTTCTGGTGGGTCGCTCCCGCCGCGGTGTGGTGGGCACGAGCCGCTATGCCCAGGCCCTGCGCCGCGCCATCCGCGAGGCCTCGGCGGAGCCCGGCCGGCGGCCGGTGCTGATCAGCGGTGAGCCGGGCCTGGAGAAGGACAACCTGGCGGCTTTGATCCATTTCGGCTCCCCCGATCGCCGCCAGCTGCTGGTGCGGGTGAACTGCGCCACCCTGCGGGGCGATGGGGCGGTGTTGTTTGGGGGCAGCGCCGAGGCGCCCTCGCTGCTGGCCTGTCTGGGGGAGGGGGGCCTGCTGCTCGACCAGATCGATCGGGCCGAGCCGGCCCTGCGCGAGGCGCTGCGGGAGCTGGTGGCAAGCGGTCGTTGGCGCGATGGCCAGGGCCGGGAGCACCACTTCGCCGGCCGCCTGTTCCTCACCACCGAAACCGTCCTGCCGGAGATCGATGACCTCTGCCGGCTGATCCGGGTGCCGCCGCTGCGGGTGCGGCGCCAGGATCTGGGCGATTGGCTGCGTTATGGGGTGCGGCTCAAGGCCCGTTCCCTCGGCTGGCAGCCGCCGCCGCAGGTGTCGCAGGCGCTGGTGAAGCGTCTGCAGACCTACGACTTCCCCGGCAACCTGCGGGAGTTGAGCGAGCTGATCGGTCGCGCCCTGCGCCAGTGCGATGGCGATCGGCCAGCGGTGCTGCCGGAGGATGTGTTCTGGACCGGGCGGCGCCAGGCGGCCGTCCGCTTCGACCTCTGGCGCTGGAAGCCGCGGCTGCGGGGGTGGATGCGGTCGCCGGCTGTGTGGAACGGGCTGCTGTTCGGCCTGGTGAGCTGGCTGTTCGTGCTCTTCAACCTCTGGCTCTGGCTGGGCCCGCAGGATCGGGCGCACAACGGCGCCCTGGTGCTGTTCTGGGCCTGGTGGTGGCCCCTGGTGCTGCTTTCCCATCCCCTGGTGGGGCGCCTGTGGTGCTCCTTCTGCCCGTTCATGGTCTGGGGGGAGATCAGCCAACGGCTGGCGAAGCGGCTGGGCTGGCGGCCCGCGCCCTGGCCCCATGGCGACAACGACCGCTGGGGGGCGCCGCTGCTGGCGGCCGGCTTCGGCGCGATCCTGCTGTGGGAGGAGCTGGCCGACCTGCCGAACTCCCCCTGGCTGAGCAGTTGCCTGCTGCTGCTGATCACGGCCGGTGCGGTAATCGGTTCGCTGCGGTTCGAGAAGCGCTTCTGGTGCCGCACTCTCTGCCCTGTGGGGGGCATGAACGGGCTGTTCGCCAAGCTGGCGGTTTCGGAACTGCGGGCCCAGGTGGGCACCTGCAGCGGCAGCTGCCACTCCTATGCCTGCTTCAAGGGGGGGCCGGCGGAGGGGGAGGGAATGGCCACCGCTGGCTGTCCCCTCGGCACCCATCCAGCCCACCTGGAGGACAACCGCAACTGCGTGCTCTGCCTCACCTGCGCCCAGGCCTGTCCGCACCGTTCGGTGCAGCTGCGCCTGCGGCCCCCCGCCGCCGACCTGCAGCGGGAGATGCGCCCCCCCGATGGGGAGACCGGCCTGATTCTGGTGCTGGCCGGTGGGGTGGTGCTGCACCACTGGGGGCGGCCGCTGGGGGGCCTGCGGGCCCTGTTGCCCCAGAGTTTTCCCGCCAGCCTGCAGGAGGGTCCGCTGCTGCCGCGGCTGGCGATCGCCTGCCTGGCCCTGGCGTTGCCGGCGGCGGCTTTTTTGCTGCTGCGCCTGCTGCTTGGGTTGCGCCAGGGGGCTGGGGGCGTCCGTTCTTCCGCCCGCGCCCGTCTGCTGCTCTATGGCCTGCTGCCGTTGCTTTGGGCGCTGATGCTGGCCCACACCCTGCCCCTGGGGATGGGGGAGGGGGGCTTGGTGTTGCCGGTGAGCCTGGCGTCTGTGATGCCGGGGTGGGCGGCGCCAGGATGGAGTGCCGATGCCCATGTGGTGGCCTTCTGCCAGAGCGTGGTCACCGGGGTGGGGGTAATCGGCTCGGTGGTGGTGTTGCGGCGGCTGTTGCCCAGCGACGGACTTGGCAGCCTGCTCCTCCCGGGCCTTGCCCTGGCCCTGGGGCTGGCGGGACGGGTGCTGGTGGCCGCCTGAGGAGCTGCGATGGTCAGCGCCCGTCGCAGAGGCGGCGCCGATCGCTGGGGCGGTAGAGGCTTACGGGGGCCTCATCGGGGCTGGTCTGCAGCCGCTGGTTCTTGGTGAGGTAGTGGGCGGCGCCGAGCTGGTTGCCGAGGCGGATGCGCTGCTCCCCCTGGCTGGTGAGCCAGGCGCGGCAGTCTGCTGTTGGGGCGGCCCCCCGCCAGCAGGTGGTGATTGCTCTGGCCGCGCCGCAGGGTGCCGTAGACGAACACCGCGATCGCCCCCTCATCCGCCATGATCGGCCGCGCTGACGATTCCGACCCCATGACCATCGCCCTGCTGATTGCCCTGGCCGGCTCCCTGGCCCTGATGATCTGGATCGTGCGGCGCCTGGAGCAGGCCTGATCGGCTGGCGCCATTTGGCTCATTGTGCTCGGCCGGTTCAGCGTCCCCCTGGGATCGCCGGGCCGGTGGCGGGCTCCCCGGAGGGCGCAGGGGGAGCCGAGGTGGGCCTGGGTCCCTGTATCCCCTCCAGGCCGCTGAGGCAGGCGCTGAAGAAGCCGGTGATCATCGTGATCAGGAACAGCATCCGGAAGGTGCGAAACAGCAGCCCTCCTGCGGTGGGTCGCACTGGCTTCAGACCTGCCCTGCGGGTTTATCCCGGCTGGTCAGGGCGCGGAGCAGGGGGTGGTCGGCGGGCAGGGGAGTGTCGAAGCAGAGACCGAGGTAGGTGTTGATTCCGGCGAAGCG
>CANEWU010000173.1 GCA_947442825.1 Synechococcaceae cyanobacterium | reverse complement strand
TTTGAGTATTTGATTGAGATCACCAGCCCTAACAATGCCACCTGGAGTTTCGATACGGTCCGACTGAAGGCGGACTCACTTTCCGGCAATCCCCTCGTAACCAAGAGCATCTACAGCGACGACGCCTTCACGAACGAGATCCTTGAAATCGTTGGCGGCAAAGGCTTCGTCGACCTGCCATCTGGCTACAGCAAGCTCTATGTGCGCGATAGCTATAAGCTGGAGGGGCAGAGCGACGTTCTCGACAACTTCCAGAATGTCTACACGCAGACGCAGGTCCCCGGACCCCTGCCGCTCATCGGCGCCGGTACGGCCTTCGCCTTCAGCCGCCGCCTGCGGCAGCGCGCTCGCTCGCGCCACAGCATGGGCTGAGGTTTCCGTGGGCTGAAGAATCCTTCGGAGGCCCCTCGCCGAATCATGGTGCTGGCCCAGGCCATCCCGCTCCGCGTCGATCGCGGCAGCCGGGATGGCCTTTGCCTAGGGCGGCCCTGCCTACAGTGGCTTTGTATTGGTGTGTGAGCCTTGCGAATCCTGGGCATCGATCCCGGCCTGGCCCGCGTGGGCTATGGCGTGATTGAAGTCAGTGAAACGCGCCAGGAAACGCAGGGGCCCAGGCAGCAGCTGCTCGACTGCGGCATGATCCGCACCGATCCCGGCCGCAGCGAAGGCGAGCGCATGGTGGAGATCGCCGCCGACCTGCGCACCTTGATCCGCCGCTGGCGGCCGGAGTTGGCGGCGGTGGAGAAATTTTTCTTCTATCGATCCAGCACCACCATCGCCGTGGTGCAAGCCCGCGGGGTGGTGCTGATGACGCTGGCGCGCTTCGCCATTCCGGTGGTGGAGTTTCCGCCGATGCAGATCAAGCTCGCCGTGGCCGGCCATGGGCACGCCGATAAGGGCGAGGTGCTCGACGCGGTGATGCGGGAGCTCGATCTCGACACCCCGCCACGGCCCGACGACGCCGCCGATGCCCTGGCGGTGGCCCTCACCGGCTGGTTCCAGCGTTGATGCGGATGCCCCCCACCGGAGCCGGAGACCCGAGCAACGCGCTGCCCAGCAAAGAGGAGCTGCGCCGCCGCTTCCGCCGTTTCCGCCGCGAGGGGCTGGCGGAGGCGGCGGAAGGCATCCTGGCGGTCGCTCAGCAGCACATTCCCCCGCGGCTGGAGGCCGGGCGGCGGCTGGGTCTCTGGTGGCCGATCGGCGCCGAGCCCGATCTGCGCCCCCTGGCGGCGCTGCTGGAGCATCAGCAGCCGGGGCGGCTCGCCCTGCCAGCGGTGCATGCCTACCCCCCCGCGAACCCAGCCCTGCGGCTGCTTTACCTGCCCTGGCGACCCGGCGACCCGCTCGCGCCCGATGCCTGCGGCATCCCCAGCCCCCCAGCCCCGGCGAGTGGCGAAGCGCCGCTCGCCCCCCACCAGATGGCGCTGCTGCTGGTGCCGGCCCTGGCGATCGACCGCTCTGGCATTCGGCTGGGTTCCGGCGGTGGCTGGTACGACCGCTTGCGGGCCGATCCCCACTGGCGGACCGTGCCAGCCCTGGCGGTGCTGCCGGCGGCCTGCGTCAGCCCCACACCGCTGCCCAGGGATCCCTGGGACGTGCCCTTCGTCGGCTGGCTGGATGAGACCGGCTGGCACCTGGCCAGCCCGCCGCCGGACCCCGCAGCCGCCGGAGATTTCGTTGCAAGCTCGTAACGCCTGGGCTGCCGACGCTCGCTGACGGCGGTGATTTGCCAGGATCACCCTGAGCGCACCCGGTTTCCTTGGATCTCAGCCCCCTGCAGCAGCGGATCGCCACCCATGCCGCAAGCGCCCTGCGCAACGAAGCCTCCCGCACCCGGGCCTCCGCGGCGGATCGCTCCCCGCGGCTGACCGCCGCCGAACGGGTGCTGGCCGCCGAACTGCAGGCGCGGGGCGACAGCCATGACGCCCTGTCGATGATGGTGAGCTCAATGGCCCGCATGGTGCAAGCGGGTCGCACCAGCGACAGCCGCTGGAAAGCCTCCTAACGAAAAATCCTGCGAAACGTTCCGATGGTCCGCCCCTCCCTGCCTGTCCTCCTTGGCGCCGCGGCCCTGCTGCTGGCCCCGAGCCTCAGCCCGGCCCCTGCTCGGGCCCACGCGATCGAATCCAGCCTCGAGCATCTGCACGACCACGGGCACAGCACGCCCCTGGCCCGCTCGACCGTTAAACCCGCCGAACCCGAAGAGCTCCGCCTGGTTTCCAGCTTCTCCAGCGGTGCTCCGGTGGTGGCCGCTGCGGTGCGCGCCGTAGCCCCCAGCGGCGGCGAGGCCGTAGAACTCGGCCGCACCGACGCCGAGGGCCGTCTGGTCTTCCGCCTGCCCTCCCAGGTGCGTCCCGACTGGGAAGTGCTGGTGGATGGGGGCCCCGGCCACCGCGACTACCTCGAGCTGCCCGGCCTCACGGCGCGGGCCGTGCCCACCCTGCCGCGCGGCGAAATCGCCCAGGCGGGCCGCCAGCTGGGCCTGCTCGCCCTGATTGGTTCCCTCGGGCTCGGGGGGCTGGCCCTGCGCTGGCGGCGCCATTGAGCCGATGAGCACGGGCAGTCCCGCCCTCGACCGGATCGTCGAGCGCCTTGGTGCCAGCGGCGATCCCAAACGCCGTTACGAATACGTGCTGTGGCTGGCGAAGAAGCTGGAGCCCCTCCCCGATGACCTGCGGCAGAACAGCCACAAGGTGCGGGGCTGCGTTTCACAGGTGTATGTGGTCGGCAGCCTCACCGATGGCCATCTCCACTGGCAAGGGGACTCCGACGCCCAGATCACCAAGGGGCTGCTCGCCCTGCTGATCGAGGGGATGGAGGGCCTCACACCCGCCCAGGTGGCCGCCATCGATCCAGGCTTTCTCGCCGCCACAGGCCTGCAGACCAGCCTCACCCCATCGCGCGCCAACGGGTTTCTCAACATCTTCCGCACCATGCAGGCCCAGGCCCGCCAGCTCTCCGAGGCGGTCTGACTTCCCCTCCGATGAACCCTCGGGGCCCATCGATTTCTAGGATCGCCAATCTGTGTTTGGGCAGTCCATGACGATCGGTGTCGGCTTGCTCGGGCTGGGTACGGTGGGAGCCGGCGTCGCGGCGATTCTGGCCAATCCGCAGGGGCGCCATCCCCTCGTGGGGTCCCTGGCCCTGCAGCGAGTGGCGGTGCGCGATCTGGGCCGGGCCCGGCCCGTGGCGATCCCTGCGGAGCGCCTCACCACCAACCCGGAGGCGGTGGGGGACGATCCGGCGGTGGAGATCGTGGTGGAGGTGATGGGGGGGCTGGAGCCGGCCCGCTCGCTGATCCTGCGGGCGATCGCCGCCGGCAAGCCCGTGGTCACAGCGAACAAGGCGGTGATCGCCCGCCACGGTCAGGAGATCGCCGCGGCCGCCGCCGAGCGCGGCGTTTACGTGCTGATCGAGGCGGCGGTGGGGGGCGGCATCCCGATCATCGAACCGCTGAAGCAGTCCCTCGGCGGCAACCGCATCCAACGGGTGAGCGGCATCATCAACGGCACCACGAATTACATCCTTACCCGCATGGCGGAGGAGGGGGCCGCCTACGCCGATGTGCTCGCCGACGCCCAGCGCCTGGGTTACGCCGAGGCCGACCCCGCCGCGGATGTGCAGGGCGGCGACGCCGCTGACAAGATCGCCATCCTGGCGGGCCTGGCCTACGGAGGCCCCATCCCACGGGCGGAGATTCCCACCGAGGGCATCGACCGGCTGGACAGCCGCGACGTGGCCTATGCCGCCCAGCTGGGCTTTGTGGTGAAGCTGGTGGCAGTCGCCGAGCGGATGGCCGAAGCGTCGGCAGAAGGGTTGGGCGGAGGGTTGGCCGACGGCTCCACGCCGCAGCCCGACGGCCCCGATCCCCTGCCCCTCGATGTTCGAGTCCACCCCACCCTGCTGCCGCGCCAACACCCGCTGGCCGGTGTCCATGGAGTGAACAACGCCATCCTCGTGGAGGGCGACCCGGTGGGCCGGGTGATGTTCTACGGGCCAGGGGCCGGCGCCGGGCCCACCGCCTCGGCGGTGGTGGCCGACATCCTCAACATCGCCGGCATCCGCCAGGTGGGGGGCGGCGACCCCTCCGCCGGCCTCGATCCCCTGCTGGCGGCCAACAGCTGGCGGCGCTGCTGCCTGGTAGACGGCGCACGCACCCGCCATCGCAACTACGTACGGCTGCGCACCCGCGACGAACCGGGCGTAATCGGCCGGATCGGCAACTGCTTCGGCCATGCCGGGGTGTCGATCCAGTCGATCGTGCAGTTCGAGGCCCGGGACGACGGCGCCGAGATCGTGGTGATCACCCATGAGGTGCTGGAAGCCCGCTTCCGCGAAGCCCTGGCGGCGATCGAAGCGCTGACGGATGTGGAGGCCGTGGCGGCCTGCCTGCGCACCCTCTGAGCGGGCGTACACACCCTCTGAATCTGTGGACCCCAACCCCGACAACGACTGATCGGCCCCATCAGCCATTCCAATCGGCCGGCGATAGCGGGAGGGCAGGGCGACGGGCCACAGTGGAATCGGAAGAGATCCCAAACTCCCCTGCTGCCCGACCCCTCTCGCCTCCCCCCCCGGCTCCCCCCCCGGCTCCCTCCCATGACCCGCAGCACCACCAGGCTTCACCAGGGGGACTGCATCCGCCTCAGCTCCCCGGTCCCCCACGCCGATGCGCAGCA
>CANEWU010000172.1 GCA_947442825.1 Synechococcaceae cyanobacterium | reverse complement strand
GGTGGCTGGGCAGCGTGGGCTACAGCGGCAATCAGATCGATGGCGGCCGCAACACCTACAACGGCGAGCCGTTGCGCGACGCCTGGACCATCAACCAGGACCTGCGCCTCACGATCACCACCAGTTTTGATGGCGCCGATCAGCTGCGCTTGCGCCTGCGCGCCGGCAACGGCGGCTTCTCCCCCTTCCGCGACACCCTCGCCCCCACCCTGCGCGTCAGCGGTCTCGGCCCCGGCCGCTGCGACGCCGACAGCTTCTGCCCCAACAACCTGGTCCGTCTCGACAAGCTCTACTACCAGCGCTCGCTTGGCCCGAATGGGCAGATCACCGCGGGCAGCCGAGTCAACCAAAAGGACATGATCGGCCTCTGGCCCTCCCTGTTCGACGACAACGAGTTGACGCTCTCGGTCTTCGGGAAGGCCGGCGCCCCGGGGGCCTACAGCGATCTCAAGGGGGCCGGGGTCGGCCTGGTGTGGCGTTGGCCCATGGCGCCGGACGATGCCAGGCCGCCACCACCCTGCAGGCCGGCTGGATCGGGCCGGGCTGGGTGGTGGCCGCCGCCTACACCCGCAACCAGGCCGGCGCCCTCGATTCCGGCGGCATGACCCCCCTGGCGCGCCAGAGCTGGCCCGAACCCGAGCCTGGCCTCGGCGGCGTTGTCGATTCCTGGGGGCTCTCCGGCTTCTGGCAGCCGGCCCAGGGCGGTTGGTTGCCGGCGATCACCGCCGGATGGGGCTTCAACCGCAACCGCTATGACCGCAGCGGCCCCCATCGGGCCTCGCCGTCCCTGGCGGCCGAGAGCCAGTCGTGGATGGTGGGCCTCAACGGGTTCGATCCGGTGGGCGCCAACAGCGAATTGGGCCTCGCCATCGGTGCGCCGGTGTTCGTGACCGCCTATCGCAACCCGGCCGGCGAGCGGGGCGCCGCCGGCACCGCCTGGGACACCACCCCCCTGCCCCTGGGCCACGGCGCCCGCCTCTCGGCCTTCGGCGGGCTGGTGAAGCTGCGCCTGCGCTTCTGATGGCTCGCATCGCTGCGCCTCTGGGCCGATCCCGCCGGCACCTACGTGGGCACCTGGCTGCTGCCGATCGAAACCGACAGCGACGGAGGGAACCGTTTCACTCGGCCACCACCAGGGGCTGCAGAGGCGCGAAGTCGTGACCACTCGAACACCGAGCAGCCGTGGCGATGGCGGAAGGCGCTCTCGCCGTTGCGCACGCAGTGCAGCTGGTCGTCCCAGCTCTGGGTTTGCTCCTCACCGAGCCTGCGGACGAACTGGCGCAGGGAGCCGGGGTGGTCGTCGCGCAGCAGGGCCGCCATCGGGGTGAGGGCGAAGCGGCGTGGGGCGGTCTCCTCAAACACCCCCAGGCTGGCCAGGCCCCGCAGCAGCCGCACCAGGGAATCGGGGTCGGCGCCGCAGGCGGCCGCCAGCTCCTCCACCTCGCGGGCCCCGGCCGCCAGCTGGTCGGCCAGGCCCAGTTCGGCGGCCCCATGGATCATCTGGCTCACCCTGGCGCCATTGGCCATGGCGATCAGCTGCTGGGCTGGCGTGGGGCTCATCGGGGCCAGGCTGGGGGCCTCCCTGCTGTAGCGATGGTGGGGCGGTGTCGTCAGCCTTCGGGGTGGATCCAGTCATGGAGTGGTCATGGGCCTCCCGCGGGGGCGGCGAGGGGCTGTGTGTGGAGGCCCACCCCCGGAGGTGCGCCTGACTTCGGTAGCGGATATGGCATCCAAAGGGGCTGGCGGCTGTGTTGGGTGGGGTGACTACCTCCGGTTGCCATGCCCTCCTCCGCCCGTCTTCAGGCCATTCAGAGCGCCGTGCACCGGCCCCCCACCCCTGTGGCGCCGCATCAGCCGCTGCAAGAGCTCTGGGCCTGCGATGTCTTCGGGCTCGAGGCGATGCGCTCCGCCCTGCCCAAGGAGGTGTACCGCTCGATTCAGCGCTCGATCCGCGAAGGCGGCAAGTTGGATCTGTCGGTGGCCGATGTGGTGGCCCAGGCGATGAAGGATTGGGCCACCGTCCGCGGCGCCCTTTATTACGCCCACGTCTTCTATCCGCTCACCAACCTCACCGCCGAAAAACACGACGGCTTCATCTCCCCCCAGGCCGATGGCAAGGTCATCGCCGAATTCTCCGGCAAGTTGCTGGTGCAGGGCGAACCCGATGGCTCCTCCTTCCCCAACGGCGGCCTGCGCACCACCTTTGAGGCCCGCGGATACACCGCCTGGGATGTCACCAGCCCCGCCTGGCTGATGCGCAACGCCAATGGCGTCACCCTGTGCATCCCCACGGTGTTCATCAGCTGGACCGGCGAAGCCCTCGACAAGAAAACACCGCTGCTCCGCTCCAACGCCGCCATGAACCGCCAGGCCCAGCGCCTGCTGCGCCTGCTTGGGGAAACGGAGATCGCGCCGGTCAACGCCAGCTGCGGCGCCGAGCAGGAGTACTTCCTGGTGGATGCCGGCTTCACCGCCCTGCGGCCCGATCTGCAGCTCGCCGGCCGCACCCTCTTTGGTGCTCCGCCCGCCAAGGGGCAGCAGTTCGACGACCACTACTTCGGCGCCATCCCCGAGCGCGTGCAGCTGTTCATGCAAGACGTGGAGCTGCAGCTCTACCGCCTCGGCATCCCGGCCAAGACCCGCCACAACGAGGTGGCCCCCGGCCAGTTCGAGATCGCGCCGTTTTTCGAGGCCGCCAACGTGGCCACCGACCACCAGCAGCTCACCATGACCGTGCTCAAGAGCACGGCCAAGCGCCATGGCCTCTCCTGCCTGCTCCACGAAAAGCCCTTCGCCGGCGTCAACGGCAGCGGCAAGCATGTGAACTGGTCGATCGGCAACGCCACCCAGGGCAACCTGCTCGATCCCGGCACGACCCCCCACGCCAACCTGCAGTTCCTGCTGTTCTGCGCCGCCGTGATCCGCGGCGTGCACCGCTTCGGGCCCTTGCTGCGTGCCGTGATCGCCACCGCCAGCAACGACCACCGCCTCGGCGCCAACGAGGCACCGCCGGCGATCATTTCGGTGTATCTCGGCAGCCAGCTGGAGGATGTGTTCCAGCAGATCCGCAGCGGCCGGCTGGAGGGCTCAGCGGAGACGGCCCTGATGTCGCTCGGGGTCGACACCCTGCCCGAGCTCAACCGCGATCCGGGCGATCGCAACCGCACCTCCCCCTTCGCCTTCACCGGCAACCGCTTCGAATTCCGCGCGGTGGGCTCCGGCCAGTCGGTGGCAGGGCCGCTGGTGGCCCTCAACACGGTTCTGGCCGATTCGCTGCAGTGGATCAGCGACCAGCTGGAGGACCAGCTCGCCAGCGGCGCGCCGCTGGAGGAGGCGGCCTTCGCCGTGCTCAAGCGCACCATGGATGACCACGGCGCCGTGGTTTTCGGCGGTGATGGCTACTCAAGTGAGTGGCACCGTGTCGCGGTGGAGGAGCGGGGCCTGGAAAACCTGCGCACCAGTGCCGATGCCCTGCCCGTGCTGCAGCGTCCCGACATCCGCGATCTCTTTGAGCGCCAGGGGGTGCTTTCGCCGGTGGAGCTGGAAAGCCGCTTTGAGGTCTACGCCGAGCAGTACGTGCTGGCCATTGAGGTGGAGGCGCGCCTGGTGCTGCGCATCGCCCGCACCCAGATCTATCCGGTGGTGATGGAGTTCCTCGGTCGCCTGGCCCGTTCGCTGCGCGATCAGGTGGACCTGGGCCTTCCCCCCGACCGCAGCTTCGCCGGTGCCGTCGCCACCCTCAACCACCGCCTGCTCGAAGGCTGCACCGCCCTGGAGGAGGCCCTCGCCCAGGCCCCCCACGACAGCCACGGCCACCTGCGCCACTGTGCCGACACCCTGATGCCGCTGATGGGGGAAGTAAGAGCCGCCGCCGATGGCCTTGAGGCCCTGGTGGACGACGATCTCTGGCCGCTGCCCACCTACCAGGAGCTGCTGTTCGTTCGCTGAATCGCCGGCCTTCGGTGTCGCCGGCTACCGGCGGCATCGAAGGGCTGGAGCGTGATCCCAAACAGTATCCGCTGTTTTTTTCCCCTCTCGCCCCCCGTAGCTTGACTGGGGCCAGATCCAGTTCCTTTGCACGATTCCACCATGTTCGTGATCGAAGCCCTCCACCCCGATGGCTGGCATCGCCAGGGCAGCGCCCGCCTGGAGTACTGGGCCTGCCAGGAGGCGCAGGTGCGCTGCTGCTCCGACGGCCGCCACTACCGCATCTGCGACGAGCAAACCCAGCGTCTGGTGGCGTTGATCAACCCCAGCAGCTGCCGCATCGGTTCCCCGCGCGCTTCCGTGTCGCGCTGAAGGCCGTGGGGCCCGGTTCGGGCTTGGGCAACTGGCATGCGTTCTCGCCTGGGCCGCTGCCCCCCAGAATCAGGGTTCATTACCCCGGCCCTGCACTAGGCGGGCTGGTTGCCGGAGCGGATCTTGCGGGAGCATTCCTTAACCTGTTGATCAGCAATCCTGGGTCAAACGTGCGCGTCAGTGCCATGTGTCATCTCTATGGATTGCCTGATGACTTCCTGATCGCTTCAATGAGTGTGGCGATGCCATTGCGATTGGTCAGTGGCTCTCCTGTTTCGAGAGCCTCGGTTCAACGTTGTCTTAACCCGCTGCCTCCACACCCTCCAGGCAACGCTGCAGCTCCCCTTCCAACAAGCCCAGCAGCTCCTCGCGGCTGGTGGGCAGCGCGAACGGCCCTTCCTCGTAGCGGGCCTCCACC
>CANEWU010000171.1 GCA_947442825.1 Synechococcaceae cyanobacterium | reverse complement strand
TGGACGTTGGCCAGGGCGGCTCCCTCCAGCCGTTCGTTCTTGAGATCAAGGATCGTGATCTTGTCGATCAATTCGCCCAGGGAGATCGGGGCGAGGATCGGTGGCGGCTCGGCTGGCGGTTGGGCTGTTGCTTCCAGGGCTGGAGAAGGATCGAGCATTGGAGAAGGATCGAGCTGTTTGTCCCACACCGGCGTGGCGGCTGGGGCGTGGGCGCTGCGCGCCCGCAGGAACAGGTAGAGCCGGCGATGTGCCGGCATCGTATCGGGATTGGGCGGTGCTCTCCATGTTGTTGCCATCGCCTGCTCAGCTCGGCTGCCGGGAGGGGTGACAAGCGGAAGTGGTTAATTTTTACGAATGACCCAGTGTCGATTCATTTCTTTGTCTGTCGAATTTTAGCATGATTGCACCATTGTGGGGCAAAGTGTGCGTTTCTTGAGTCTATCCAAGCTCCGGAGTGATATCGCTTCGGGCGGGCTCGCCGAGCATGAGTGTTCCGGTACTTGCTGGCCTGGTTTTCTCTGTTTTTTATCGTTTGCTTTCCTTCCGCAGGAGGAATGGTGCTGGCGCCGGCCTCCTATGTTTTTTGGCTTGTTAGCTCGCTTCTGAATCTATGGGGGATCAGGGCGGCGTATGTTGCCAACGGCGGCGCAAAGGGGGGTGGTTTTGTTGGGAGGTTTCGGGCGCTTGGCTGGGTGTTGGGGCTGCGTGGTTTGATTTTCTTTGTGCCTCTCTATCTACTTCTCTGTGTTTTGGCTGGCATGGTGATGGCATTCACGGGCTTGCTTCAGGCGGCGGGAGAAAAGGAGTTCCAGGCCGCCGCGCGCTATGCTTTGTATGTGGCTTTGTTGCTCTATGTGGCTTGGTATTATTGGCGGTTGAGCATTAACCTCAGGCGCTTGAGGGCCGGTGAGTGATTCAGGCGCTTGATCTGAATCGCTTGATCTGAATCGGTTGATGCAACCCGGTTGATTGCGGGCTATTTCGTGCGGATGGCTCCCTGGCCATCCCCCCCCGCTCCTGCCTGCCCCCCTTGTGCCCGCAGCCCCAGGCCCTTGCCAGCTCTTTCCCCATCCTTCTTCCGCCGCCCCGCCCAGGTGGTTGCCCCCGAGCTGATCGGCTGCCGGCTGGTGCGACGCCTGCCGGATGGCGAGCTTCTCTGGGGGGTGATCGTGGAAACGGAGGCCTATTCCCAGGAGGAGCCCGCCTGCCATGGCCACCGGCGCCGCTCCCCGGGGAACGAAACCCTCTTCGGCGAGCCCGGACGTCTTTATGTGTACGTGAGCTACGGCATCCACCACTGCGTGAACGTGGTCACCGATCGGGCCGACTGGGCCAACGGGGTGCTGCTGCGGGCCGTGGCGGTGCCGGGGGCGCCGGAGCGGCTGGCGGCCGGCCCGGGTCTGTTGGCGCGCCACTTCGCCATCGACCGCCGCCACGACGGGCTGCCCGCCACCCCCACCGCCAACCTCTGGCTGGCACCCCCGCCCGCCGCCGTGGCCGCGGGCCTGGCGGAGCTGCGGGCCGCTGGCGAGGAGCCCCTGCAGCGCTGCGGCCGGATCGGGGTCTCCCAGGGGCAGGAGCTGCCCTGGCGCTGGTATCTGCGCGGCAGTCGCAGCGTCAGCCGCCGGGCCCCGGGCGACCGCACGCCCCCGCGCGACTGGCTGACGGCCCGGCTGACCCCTACGGTTGGGGGGTGAAGGCGCTGCGGGTGCGTTGAGCGGCTGGACCCATCGCCATGTGCTGGATCTGGCGTCCTTCTCGGTCGCCGATTACGCCACCGTTCTCGAGCTGGCCCAGCGTTTCCGTGCCCTGCCGGTGGCCGGTGCCCGCAAGCTCCCCGCCCTGCAGGGCCGGCTGATGACCAGCCTGTTCTTTGAGCCGAGCACCCGCACCCGCAGCAGCTTCGAGTTGGCGGCCCGGCGGCTCTCCGCCGATGTGCAGAGCTTCTCGCCCTCCTCCAGCTCCCTCAGCAAGGGGGAGAGCCTGCTCGATACCGCCCTCACCTACGTGGCCATGGGGGCCAACATTCTGGTGGTGCGCCACCGGTGCGCCGGCGTGCCCCGCAGCCTGGCCCGTGACCTGGAGCGGGCGGGCCGGCGGGTGGCGGTGCTCAACGCCGGCGACGGCCTGCACAGCCATCCCAGCCAGGGTCTGCTCGATCTGTTCACGCTGGCGCGCCATTTCGAGCCGAGCAACCCCTCCCCCGCCAGCCTGGCCGGCCGTCGCATCGTCATCGTCGGCGACGTGCTGCATTCGCGCGTGGCCCGCTCCAACCTGTGGGCGCTCACGGCCTGCGGGGCGGAGGTGGTGCTGTGCGGTCCGGCCACCCTGGTGCCGGAGATCTTCGCCCGTTTCGTGGAGGCGCCGCCGCCGGGTCAGACGCACGATCCGGTGCCGGAGCGGGGGGCCGTGCGCCTCTGCCGCAGCCTGGAGGAGGCCCTGCCCGGCGCCGATGCGGTGATGACCCTGCGCCTGCAGAAGGAGCGGATGCAGCAGCACCTGCTCACCAGCCTCGACGCCTACCACCGCCGCTTCGGCCTCAGCCACGAACGGCTGGCCCTCTGCGGCCGGCCGGTGCCGGTGCTGCACCCTGGGCCGGTGAACCGGGGGGTGGAGTTGGCCGGCGCCCTGCTCGACGATCCGGCCCATTCCCTGGTGGAGGAGCAGGTGCGCAACGGCATCCCGATCCGCATGGCTCTCCTTTATCTGTTGGCTGCCGCCGAGGCCGCCGAGCCGGAGCTCAGAGCAGCTTGAAGCCATCGAGCAGCAGGCCGTAGAGCAGGCCCATCCGCGCCATGTCCAGAATCTGCAGCGCCAGGCGCTCGCGGCGGCGCCGCAGCGGTGCCCGCAGTCGGCCGGCCGCCTCGATCGCCAGCACGCAGCCCAGGGCGGACACCTGATCGATGGTCGAGAGGGCGCCGGTGATCGTGCCCAGGCCGCTGCCGATGGTGAAGGCCGTCAGGAGCACGATCAGCAGCAGGGAGGCCCGTCGCCAGGGGTTGGCAGCCCAGGCCACCAGGCCGTCGCCGGCCTGGGCTACGCGCTGCTGAAACCGGGTCTGCTGGTAGCGGATGGCGCTCCGGCCCCCCATGGGGGGGTGGGCATCGAAGGGGGGCAGGGAGGGTCGACCCGTGGGCCGACCCATGGCGGTGATCCCCATCACCCGGCCGGGCCCTGCATAACCTGTCTACACCATCTCTGGCGTCTTGGCTGTGTTTCGCCCCCACAGATAGGGGATACCAATAAAAAAGCCCGGCTCCTGGGAGGCCCGGGCGGGGTGATGGGGACGAATCCAGAAAACCAAGCGGTTGGGGGGGAGGCAAGGAGGGGCGGCCGCTGGCCGGAGCGTCCTCCTGAGGGCTTGACGGCGGCCCCCAGTGTCTCCGGCGACTCAGGCCTCTCCGTCTTTCTTGCGGGAGCCCTTGCCCTCGAGCAGCTCGAGCAGGGCCTCCATCTGGGCCATCACGCCTCGCACCTCACCGGCCTCGGGCAGCAGGCCGTCCTCCATCACCCCCTGGTGCATCTCACGCAGCTCCTGGCGGATGTAGCGAAGGTGACTGACCACCTGCTCGCGTTTGGACTGGGACATCGCTGCGGACCTTCTCTGGCCACTCTTTTACTTCATCGTCGGCACCTGGCCCTGCGGTGTCGGCGCCAAGCTCCGCGGCAGGGCCGCAGGGCGGGCCCTGTGAGCGATTCCGGAAATCGCGTCCGGGTCTCAGTGAGAGAGCGCCCTGGGAGGGATTTTTGCCTCTATATTCCCCAACACGTCCCGAACGCTCCCCAGAGGATTTAGTGATGCTTCGCCGATTCGGGCCTATCGCCGCCGCCCTTTCCGCAGTCTCCCTGGGCCTACTGGCCCCCCAGGCTGCCCGGGCCATCGCGGTTGTGCCCACGCCCCCCGTGGCTCCCATCATCGGGACAGGGCAGGGCATGGCTCCCGGCACCATCGATCCCATTTGGAAAGTGGTAGCGGTCCCCAGTTCCTACGTGCCGCCTTCCCCTACTCCCTATAACGCCTTCGTTCTCCAGAACACCTTTCCCGTCTACACCGGCGGTGGTACCCCCCAAACCGGGGTCAGCACCATCGGCATTCCCAATTACTGGGTGGGTCCTAATCCCGAATTCGGGGACGTGGGGGCGGGCTTCTGGATTCTGAGCCAAGACTTCACCGTTCCCACCTCCCGGGATTACCTCATCCGCCTGAAGGGCATGGTGGACGACCGGGCCTGGGTGTACCTGGGCGGCACCATCAGCGGCGTTGGCACCCAGTTCCCGAACATCGCCGGCGGCATCTCCCTGGGCACCCTCAACAGCTACGAGACGTTCAGCAACATTGATCAGGTGCTGACCCTCAATGCGGGCACCCAGACCATCAACATCGTGGTGGCCAACGATCTGGGCCCTTCGGCTGTGTTTATGGCCCCCCTTTATGTGCCCGGCCCCCTGCCGATTGTGGGCATCGCCGCCGCCTTTGGCGCCAGCCGTCGCCTGAAGCGACGCATCCAGCTGGGTGGCAGCCAACCCGCCTGATGGCAGCGGTCCAGCCAGAAGGCAGTGGCCCAGCCTCTCGCCTAATCGTCCTGGGCCAAACCATTCAGCAACCCTGAGGTGCAAAAGCGCGGTTAAGGCCGCGCTTTTTTCCCTGAATCCAGCCTATGGCCTGGGCAAGGTCTGGCTCCCCCCCGGTCCGGTCATTTTTGGCCGAACGCCGCCCGCGCCTTGTCGTACATCACCTCATCCACCTCGGCCAGGCCGGCCTCCGCGGCCACCTTCTCGATGCGGCGCCGCACCGCCG
>CANEWU010000170.1 GCA_947442825.1 Synechococcaceae cyanobacterium | reverse complement strand
GGCCGTCGAGGCGCGGATCGTTGTAGCGGTACCAGGTCACCTCCTCCGAACGGGGACCGATCGGCTCCTCCCACAGGTGGACGCCGGCGGGCGGACCGGCCGGCCAGTCCTCGCGCAGCCGCTCGGCCAGGCGCGGATTGGCCTGCACCAGGAGCAACCGGGTGAGGTGGGGCTGGAGTTCGCGCACCATGGCTGGATCCTGCAGTCCCACGACCACCGCCCAGCCCCCGGATGTGCCGGCGGCCAGGTCCGCCACGATTGGCGCGGCGGCGGCACGGTCGAAGACGCTTACCAAGGGGCGGAAGAGGGCTGGGTCAGGGGGTGGGACCGGCTGGGGCGAGGCGGGGTGGAGCCAAGGGATTGGACACGCCGCATCAGTGGGGAACGCGCTGGTGGTAGCGGTCGATCTCGGGGTAGCCGCCGGGATTATCGCGCAGCAATTCCTTCTTGATCAGGGGGCAGCCCAGGTCGAGGTAGAGAGCTTCATGCAAATAGTGGTGGGGGTTGAGCAGCTGGCCCTCGGCCAGTTTGTCCGCGGTCTGCCGCTCCCAGCTGCCGGCCGGACTTTCCGCATACTTCTCCTGAGTCATCGCCAACAGCTGCTGCATCTCAAACACGGGTTTGCACTGGATCTGCATCTGCTCAAATTTACGTGCCAAGGCAAGCTCGCCATACTGGATAACGTCGTCTTTGGATTGCAGGGACCGTCCCAGATACTCGGTGAAGAAGGAGTCGAGTACCGTGTCGCAATGCTGGAAGCGGCGCACGAGCATGAAATTGCTCTGGATGTGATGGAGGAATTGGTAACTGTCCGTCAGGCCTACCACATCCACAGGAATCGAGCGTGCTTGCTCAATTAGGTCGGAGTTTTCATCGGTGAAGATGCAGCTGTCATTGATGATCAGCAGTTCCTGGGTGGTTTCGGAGTGGAGTTCGCCACGGGCCTTGAGGGTGAAAAATCCCTCTGCCCAGGAGCCGAAGTCATAGCCGCTGTTGCGACGTTCCACATACAGGTCACATTGGAGCTGATCGACCAGCTGGTTGTCGTCGCAGATCTGGCTGGTGTCAAAGCCAGGATTGACGCAGGCAACGAAAAAGCCGTGGCGGCGAAGGTAAGCGCCGATCCTGCGCACGTTCGCCACATCTTTTTCATCGCGCAGGAAGGTGGCCAGGATGGCCACCCGTTCGCGGGCGGCCGGGGCCTCCCGCTGCAGGCTTCGCACCACATCAGCGGTGCGACGGTCGACGCTGGAGCCCAGATCCACCCGCCCTTCCATGTTGGCGAAGCGGTAGCTGCCCGCAGCCGCCACCTGCACCTCGCTGCCATCGGAGTGAAGGCAGCGCAGACCACGGCCCTGCACCAGCATCGCCATGGCCCGTTCCCAGGCGTGGGCCAGGGTTCCATCCACCTGGGCCCGTTCGTATTCGAAGCTGTAGGTGGCCTCCTCCTGGCTGAGGCCGGCCAGCACCTCACCGCGGATCCAGAACATGGTGCCGCTGGAGAAGTAGCTGTCGGCGTTCTTGCGGTCGAGGGCGCCGTTGGCTTCGAGGATGCGATCGAGCAGGCCTTCGTTGCCGCCCATGAATTCGCGGAGGGAAATGGCGTGATCGCGGGGGATCAACATACCGACGCCCCCTTGAAAAAGTTGCTTGACCCGCTGGTGTCCCTCCCGCGGCAACAGGGAGTCGACCATGTCGTCGAGCCAGGCGGCACCATCGTTGCGGTGCAATGACTTCTTGGTATGCAGCTTGCAGACGTAGCTGTAATGAATGCGGCGGGCGTTGAGGGATTGGATCAGCGAGAGGAAGGGCAGTACATCACGGCCGCGGTTGTCGGCGATGAAGAAACGTGCCTGGGGAAAGCGCTGGCGAATGCTGGCGATCTTCTCGCTGCAGCCAAGGGCCGGCAGGGTGATGTAGAGGTCGACGTTGTGCTGGTAACTCTGCAGGCGTTCGGCGATGGCCTCGAAGGTATCAAGATAAAAAACATGGATCATGATCGCGCAACTGTGCGTGGCGATCCAGAACTGCGCTTCCGATTGCACCGAAGCGATGGCGCGCGCATCGGCCAGGGCCTCGAGGTGGGCGTAGCCATAGCGACTGTCCGGCTCAAGACAGGCCGATTCCGCCCATTCGTTCCAAGCGTTGACGAAGGAGAGGTGGCCCTGGTTGTCGCGGCTGGAATGGAGCAGGTTGGAGGCGGTCCAATCGCGGAATTTGGCCGGCGTCGAACCCACGAACACATCGCCCTGCTGGGGGCGGCGGCATTCGTTGTCCCAGGAGGGAACGCTGGTACGGTAAACGGGGTGGTCATATTGCTGCACCATTGCCCGCCACTGCATCTCGTCGTAGCTGTAGAGATTGCCGGTAAAAGTGCGCGTATAACGAGCAATCTTTTGCTGGGTGCCGTGGTTGGGGAAGCCGTTTGGCGGAAACTGCAGCATGGCGTCAAAGCCATAATCTTGCGGTTTGGTGTCGGGCAGAAACTGCACACAAACGAGGTGCAATTCGCCATGGCCTTGCTCGCGCCAGTAATCGCGCCAGATGCCTACGCAACGTTGGCAATCCGGGAGGTCATCCGGGCGGTAGACAATAAGGATCGGTGCTCCATTGACCCGCTCATAGCGCGAATCAAGGAGAATGGGTTCGACATCTTGAATAAACTGTAGGGCGTCGGATTGGTGATACTTCTGGCCGATGATCACATCCTTCGATTTGCCATCCCACTTGCGGGTCCAATTTTCATTGGCCCAGAGGATGCAGAAGGGGAAATTGGCCTCCTCACGGGCCTGCAGAAACAGATCGAGGGGTTGCTCCAGCACCCGCTCGCCGCTGAACCAATAATAGTAAAAGCAGAAGCCATTCACGCCATGCTGCCGCGCCAGCTCCACGTGATTGATGATATTTTCACGCAGGCGCAGATCGTAGAGGGTGGAGTCGGTGGGAAGCTTGGGCTGGTAGTGGCCGAAGTAGCGGGGGAATGCCTTGGTTACGTTGCGCCATTCGGTGAAGCCCTGGCCCCAGGCCAGATCATTCTGGGCGATGGGATGGTACTGAGTCAGATAGAAAGCAAACACCCGAAAGGTGTCATGGTCGCTGGCGGGGATGCATCTATCGGGCCTGGGTCGGAAATCAGGGTTGTCGCTGCTGTTGTAGTTGGCGTGCAGCACCTGCAGCTTCTGCTCGCCGGAGATCTCATGGCCTAGATAGCCGCAGAATCCATTGGGGTGCTTCAGGGCTTCTGGAAACACCCGCGCTAGCCAGGCATGGGGAAAGGCTTCGCTGGGATTGCGGCGTTCGCGCCAGCCGTGCATGATGTAATGCACGAAGGGGTCAACCCCCGCCGCATCCACGTCGGGGTTCTCGCTGAGATAATAAGCGGGATCAAGGATCGGCGTGCACTGGCGCCCCTCCAGCCTTCCCTGGCTGAGGAAATGGCCGAGGGGATTCACCCCAGACATGCGGATGTCGGCATAGGCGCCGCAATAGAAATCGGCGTCGAAGCAGGTCTCCACACCGCTGATTTCCTCTGCCGAGAGGTTGGCGAAGTTTCCCTGCCAGCCATTGCTGAAGCGTTCGCGCCTGGCCTCAATGGCCGCGTAGGTGGGCAGTACGCATGACTCCAACATGTGCAGCAGCATGCCGTTGGCGCTGCGGCTGTCGTCACTGCCCTCCTGGAGCAGGGCCCGCAGGTTGAGGAGCTTCCCGTAGGGATTGAGCCGCCGCAACTCTCGACCGAACACCTCGGCGAAGGCGTAGTAGGGGTCGATCGTGTTGCTGCGGTGTCGGCCTTGATCGGGGAGGTTGTGGGGATAGAACAGCACCGGCCCCCTGGCGCTGCGCTCCAGAAGGTTGTCGATCATGCCGCCGATGGCGGCCCCGTAGCGCTCGTGCAGGAGGGCCCGCACCACCTCGCTCACGTCGTAGCGGGCGCGGAGGCCACGGCCCTGGCCATTGGAGCGGAAGTGCGACCAGGCTTTGGTGAGCGGCACGCCGCTGATCCCGTTGACCTCCAGATACCAGGGGGCATCGAAGGCGGAGATCGAAAACACCCGCGCACGGATGGCGGGATTGGTGCCTTCGCGGTTGCTGCTGCTGAGGGCGACCATGGGGCGGCGAAACGGACGGGAAAGGGGAAAACGGGTGGGGAATCGGGCGTCGGTGTTCAGCCCTGGTGGGCGAGCACGGCGCGGCTGGCGGCGTGGTGCTCGAGATACCAACGCACGGTGGCAGCCAGGCCCTCTTCGAAGCTGTGGCGCGGATGCCAGCCCAGTTCCTCGCGGATGCGGGTGGGATCGATGGCGTAGCGGCGGTCGTGGCCGGGCCGGTCGGTCACGGAGGTGATCAGGCCGCTGTGGGGAGCTGCCTCCGGACGCAGTTCGTCCATGAGGGCGCAGATGCGCTCAACCACCTCGTTGTTGTTGCGCTCGCCGTGGCCGCCCACGCAGTAGCTCTCACCCAGCTGGCCGCGGGTGGCCGCCAGCAGCAGCGCGTCGACGTGGTCCTCCACATACAGCCAGTCGCGCACGTTGCGCCCGTCGCCATAGACAGGGATCGACTCGCCGGCCGCCGCCCGCAGAATCACCACCGGAATCAGCTTCTCGGGGTACTGCCAGGGGCCGTAGTTGTTGCTGCAGTTGGTGAGCACCACCGGCAATCCGTAGGTGTGATACCAAGCCCGCACCAGATGGTCGCTGGCCGCCTTGCTGGCGGAGTAGGGGCTGCGGGGGTCGTAGGGGGTGGTTTCGCTGAAGCGGCCGCTTTCTCCGAGGCTGCCGAACACCTCATCGGTGCTGATGTGGTGGAAGCGGAAGGCCTCGCGGC
>CANEWU010000169.1 GCA_947442825.1 Synechococcaceae cyanobacterium | reverse complement strand
GCCAGCTCGAGGGTGCCCGCCAGGCTGCCGCCCACGCTGAGGAGGGCGCCGGTGCTGGCATCGCCGGGGAGGTCGTCGGGGACGACCTGGAGCTCGCCGCTGCTGCCATCGCGGCCGAGGTTGCCGGCGCCGTCGCGGGCCTCCACCACTAGGTCATAGATCTGTCCGGGCGTGAGCGGATCGCTCCAGGCCAGCGACCAACCGCCAAAGGCGTCGGTGCTGGCGGTGCGCTGCACGGCGCCGATCGCAACCGTCACCACGGCCGCCTCGCTGACGTGGCCGCGCAACAGCGGCGTGGGGTTCTGGGTGTCGAGGGGGGTGATGCTCACCAGCGGCGCCTCGGTGTCGACCGTGAGCTGGAAGGGCTGGGAGAGGCGGCCGCTGCGGTTGCGGTTCGCTTCCACCACCTGGGCGGTGTAGGTGACGGTGCGGGTGCCGGCGGCCTCCTCGAGCGCGAAGGTCCAGCTGGTGGCTTCGGGGGTGGTGGTGGCAGTGGCGCTGGCGGTAGCGCTATCCACCAGGAGGCCGTCGCGGTAGACGTTGATGCTCTGCCCGGCAGTGAGGGCCTGGCTGAGGGTGCCGCTGAGCTGCACCAGCGTGGCGTTGGTGATGGCGCCGCTGGCGAGGCTGCCGTTCGCCGCGTCGATCGTGAGGCTGGGCAGGGGCGGACCGATGAAGCGCTCCAGCACCAGCTGGTAGGTGGTGGCCACACCGGCGAAGGAGAGATCCTCGAGCCCATTCCAGACCTGGTCCACATCGGCGTTGCCAAAGGGACGGGAGAAGAGCAGGGAATCGCCAGCTGATTCAACCGTGAAGAGATCGAGCGATTCCTGGAAAGTGAGCGTGTCGATGCCGGTGTCGCCGTAGTAGATGTCGGAGCCGAGGCTGTCGACGAACAGGTCGTTGCCGCCGCCGCCGCGGAAGGTGTTGGCGGCGTCGTTGCCGAAGAAGCTGTCGTTGCCGGCACCGCCGACGGCCGCCTCCAGGAGGGTGCCGACGGCGATCGAGAGGTTGCCGATCTTGCCGCCGATGTTGGAGACGGAGGGGTGGCTGGAGCCGGGATCGGAGGGGGCCAGGTCGATGCGCTGGTCGACGCTGAAGGTGCTGACATCGAGCGTGTCGTAGCCGCCGCCATCGACGATGGTGTAGGCGGTGGTGTCGATATAGACGCTGAATTCGTTCCAGAGGCGGCTGACGGCGGCGCTGATGGTGGTGCCGACGCCGTAGATGGTGTCGCCGAGGAAGGCGTTGGCGGTGCCGTAGCCGCTGGCCCCAACCATCGCATCGAGGGCCAGCCAGTCGGCCGCCATCGGCGATTGCAGGAAGGCGGTGGAGGCGCCGGTGCTGCTGTTGGCGCTCTGGCCGAAGTACGACATCATCGACACCTGCCAGCTGTCGTTGGCGAACTGGGCGTCTTTGGCGTAGGAGGCGCTGCCGTTGTAGAGGCCTTGGTGGCCGAGGCCGAGGGCGTGGCCGATCTCGTGCAGGATGGTCTGAACGGTGTAGGAGTCGAAGTCGGAACGGCCGCCGTTCCAGCCGCTGCCCACATTGATCACGGAATAATCCACGCCGTTGCTGAAGGAGGCCCCGGCGGCATAGGCATAGGCGGTGCTGGTGTCGTTGTCGGTGAAAAAGATGTCGACGCTGCTGTCCGTGGCGGTGGTTTCGACGAAGCGGATGCCGGTGGTGGCCTGGTAGAGCTTGAACACCTCCCGCACCAGATCGCGGCGGGCGGTTGTCAGTCCGTTCGGGTCGCCGTCGGCGATGCCGTCGCCATCGGTGTCGAAGCTCCAGCCGCTGATGTTGAAGAGAAGCTCGCCGTCGTTGGTGTTGGGGCCGGTGTTGGTGAGGTTGTACTGGCGGGGGATGGTGCCGGAGGCCTGCCAGAAGCCCACGCGCAGGTAATCGGCCAGGGTCTGGAGGCTGGCGGCGGGGGCGTTGGCGCCGGTGGGGGAGGTGGTTGTCGTGGTCGCGGCTGTCGCGCCAGCGGCCGTCGCGGCGGTGGCCCCGGGCTCGGCGGTGGGGTCCCACGGGCGGCTGCAGGCGGCGCAGGCGCAGCGCCCGACGGGGAGGTGGATGCCGTGGAGCGCAGGGGAGAGGGAGAGAACGGTGGTGGCCGCCATGGCGCAGATCCCCGAAGAATCTCTGCACCGTACGAACACAATGCTGTTTTTTCAGCGCTCAGGCGGCCGCCCCCATCGCTCAGGCGGCCAGCTCGTCCGCGAGTGCCAGGGCCTGGTCGTGGTGTTGGCGCAGGGTGGTGGGCGGCAGGGGCCCGCGCAGATGGCTCCAGGGCAGCACCACATCGGCCCCCCAGGCTTCGTGTACCACGGTGCTCCAGGCGGGTGGCGGCGGCAGGTCGGCCCGGCCTGAGGCCTCCCGGTAGGCCTTCTTCCAGCGCCCGAGGCTGGACGATTCACCGCGCATGGCGGCGATCACGGGCGCCAGGCGGCGATCGCCGCGGGAGAGCAGGGCCTGGATCACGCTCCAGCCGTAGCTTTCGGGCCGCAGCTCGATCCCCTTGGGCTTGAGGAGCTTGGCGAGGCGCTGCAGGCGTTTCTCGGCTTCGGAGCGCACCGGCTGCCACTGGAAGGGGGTGTGGGCCTTGGGCACGAAGGTGCTCACCCCGAGGGTGAGCCGCAGGCCGGGCACCGCCTTGCGCAGGCGCAGCAGCAGGGAGGCGGTGGCCTCCACGTCGTCGTCGGTTTCCGACGGCAGGCCCACCATCCCGTAGAGCTTGAGGCCGCTGAGGCCCCCCTGGCGGGCGTGAACGGCGGCGGCGGTGATCTCCTCGGCGCTGAGCTTTTTGTTCACGAGCTGGCGGATGCGATCGCTGCCGCTCTCGATCGCGATCGTGAGGGAGCGGCTGCCGCGCCGCGCCAGCAGGCCCGCCAGCTCCGGCGAAACGGTGGCGGCCCGCACGGAGCTGACGCTGAGGCGTATGTCGTCGAAGCGATCCTGGCCGAGCCAGCTGAGCAGGTCGTCGAACTGGGGGTGCTGGCTGACGGAGGCGCCGAGCAATCCGAGGCGCCGGGTGGCGCCCAGGCCGGCCTCCACCGCGGGGATCAGGCCGTCGTCGAGGGAGGGGGTGCGGAAGGGGAGGGTGAGGTAGCTGGCGAGGCAGAAGCGGCAGAGCTCGGGGCAGCTGCGCACCACCTCCACCATGTGGATCGAGGGCCAGGCCGCCTCGGGGGTGATCACGGTGGAGTGGCTGAGGGTGTTGCCGCGCCAGGTTTGCTTCGATACCTCAGCCGGGATGCCCGAGTCGATCGGCTCCACGGCCAGCAGGGAGCCGTCGCTGCCGTAGCGGGGGGCAAAGAGGGACGGCACGTAGACCCCCTCCACCTGCGCCAGGGCACGCAGCCGCTCGGATCGGGCCAGGCCTCGGCTGGCGAGCATGGCGTCTACAAAGGCGGGCAGCAGCAGCTCGCCATCGCCGAGCAGCACCGCATCGAAGAAGGGAGCCAGCGGCTCGGGGTTGGCTGTGAGCACGGGCCCGCCCCCAAACACGATCGGGTCGTCGTCGCCGCGCTCGGCGGCCCAGAGGGGGATGCGGTGATCTTCGAGCAGATCGAGCAGCACCGGCCCATCGAGCTCCCAGCTGAGCGACAACCCAAACAGCTCCAGCCCGCCACCCCGCCCGCGCCCGCCGCCGTGCGGCGGATCGCCGGAATCGGTGAACAGGCGCCGCACATCCACGTCGTCGCGCCGCGCCAGGGTGGCCCACACCACCTGGAACCCCAGGCTGGTGATGCCCACCGAGTAGGTGCTCGGAAACGCCAGCACGGTGCGCAGGGCATCGGCGCGCGCCACGGCGGGCTCAAACAGCAGCGTTTCCTGGTTCAGGGGGCGGTGGGGAGGGGGCTTCTCATCTTGGAGGGGCGGGGGGAGAGGAGGGGGGTATTGCGCAGATCCGGCTAATCACTGTCTTGGTTACCCATCAGCTTCCGCAACTCTGAGATCACCCTCCATACAAGGCATGCAGCAACAGACCGCATTGGCGATCCGTTCGGTCATGACCGCCAGCGAGAAGCGCCGATTGAAGCGGATGCAGCACCCTCCAAGGTGGCGCCGGGCGTGCATCGTATTGATCCAGCGGAACTGCGGCAGGTCGTTGGGATGCTTCCCGCCGGTGACGACGGCCTGATGGCTACCGCCTGCCTTGGTGACGGAGCGGAAGCAGGCAAGGCCATCAGAGAGCACGACACTGCCTGGAGCCATACTCTCCCTGGCCCAGAAACCGATCGCCTCTGAACGGAAGCCAGTCACTCTCCCGCTTGGTCATCGCCCTGAGGATCTTGTTGTGTAGCAGCCAGGCGGTTTCGTAGTTGACGCCCAGATGGCGGCTGAGTTTGAGCTAGGAGATGCCGGTTTTGGTCTGCCCGATCAGATAGAAAGCCTGGAACCATGTGGTGAGCGGCAATTTGGTGGTCTGCATGAATGTGCCGGCGGTGAGAGTAGCCTGATGGCCGCGGGATCGTCACTAATTTTGGTTGAGAATGCGGCCGTAGACCAGGCCATTCTCCTCGCTGCCGTTGAGGCGGTGGAACTCAGGCAGGGAGAGGCCTTTCTGGAACTGGATCGCGCCGCGGGCCATTGCTTGACAGGTATTCCTGTACCACTCCATAGCTCCGTCTCGCTCGGTGCGGTGCGAGCTGGGTAATCAAGTAAGTTCTACAACAGTCGGCGACAACCAATCCTTCAGGTTCGAGGCAGAGTCGCTATATAGATGAAAACGGATGCACTATCACCGAGGCCATGCAGCGACGATCAATCTGGATGTGGGCACTGAGCATGGCTCTGGTCGCCGTGCTGGCCCTCGGCGCGGGAGCACAGACGCAGCCCACAACCCCCCTAAATCAGGCGCGGAAT
>CANEWU010000168.1 GCA_947442825.1 Synechococcaceae cyanobacterium | reverse complement strand
GCGCGCCGCTGCCTCGCCACCAGAGCTTCCCCCCTCCGGGTGGCTCGCGGTGGGGTCTGCCCCATCCCCAGGCTGAGGAACACCTGGACCACGCACAGCATGGTCAGGTAGCCGATCGGTTGGCCGGCGAGCCAGCCCTGGCCCAGCCGCAGCACCCCCAGCGCCAGCACCGCCAGTCCCACCACCAGCACGGCGCCCCGGGCCCGGCGATGGCGCCGCTCCCCCACCAGCAGTCCGAGCTGGGTCAACCGCTGCTGGGCCACTCCATGACGACGACTCCGAGAGGGGTGAGTGCCTCTGGTGGCGGCGGAATCGCCCTGATTCAGGCCCCGCCTAGGATCGCGCCATGAAGCCCAGCTCCAGCGGCGACGCCGCGGTTCCCCCAACCGCCCCCAGCACGGTGCCCCCCCCGGAGGAGCTGTTTCCGTTTCCCCTCGATCGCTTCCAGCTTGAGGCGATCGATGCCCTGAACCAGGGCCATTCCGTTGTGGTGAGCGCCCCCACAGGCAGCGGCAAGACGCTGGTGGGCGAATACGCCATCCACCGGGCCCTGGCCCACGGGCGCAAGGTTTTTTACACCACGCCGCTCAAGGCGCTCTCCAACCAGAAGCTGCGCGATTTTCGCCATCAGTTTGGCGACGCCAATGTGGGCCTGCTCACCGGGGATCTGAGCCTCAACCGCGAGGCGCGGATCGTGGTGATGACCACCGAGATTTTCCGCAACATGCTGTATGCGGAGATCGATCACCCCGATGACGATCCCCTTGCCGATGTGGAGGCGGTGGTGCTCGATGAGTGCCACTACATGAACGACACCCAGCGGGGCACCGTTTGGGAGGAATCGATCATCCACTGCCCCTCCTCCATCCAGCTGGTGGCTCTCTCCGCCACGGTGGCCAACGCCGGCCAGCTCACCGACTGGATTGAACGGGTGCATGGCCCCACCCAGCTGGTGCACAGCGACTTCCGGCCGGTGCCGCTCGCCTTCAGCTTCTGCAGCGCCAAGGGTCTCCATCCCCTGCTGAACGACGAAGGCACCGCCCTGCATGCCAACGCCAAGGTGTGGCGGGCCCCTAAGGGCAACCGCCGCAAGGGGCCCAAAACACCGCGGCCGCCCCAGCCGGAGCCCGCCCCGCTCACGTTTGTGGTGGCCCAGCTGGCGGAGCGCGACATGCTCCCCGCCATCTATTTCATCTTCAGCCGCCGCGGCTGCGACCGGGGGGTGCGTGAGCTCGGCAACGTCTGCCTGGTGACGCCCGCCGAGCAGGCGCGCATCCGCGAGCGCCTTGATGCGTTCGTGGCCGCTACGCCGGAGGCGGTGCGCGAGGGGGGGCACGCCGAGGCCCTGCTGCGCGGTATCGCCTCCCACCACGCCGGCGTGCTGCCCGCCTGGAAGGAGCTGATCGAAGCGCTGTTCCAGCAGGGGCTGATCAAGGTGGTGTTCGCCACCGAAACCCTGGCCGCCGGCATCAACATGCCGGCGCGCACCACCGTGATCTCGGCCCTCTCCAAGCGCACCGAACGGGGCCATCGGCCGCTGATGGGCAGCGAGTTCCTGCAGATGGCGGGCCGGGCCGGCCGGCGCGGGCTCGATGTCCAGGGCTATGTGGTCACCGTTCAGAGCCGCTTCGAGGGGGTGCGCGAGGCCGGTCAGCTGGCCCTGGCACCGGCCGATCCACTGGTGAGCCAGTTCACCCCCAGCTACGGCATGGTGCTCAACCTGCTGCAGCGCTACGACCTCGCCAAGGCCAAGGAGCTGGTGGAGCGCAGTTTCGGCCGTTACCTCGCCACCCTCGATCTTGCCGAGGACGAAGCCCTCATCGCCACGCTCAGCGAGCAGCTCGCCCAGCTGGAGGATCGGGGGGGCGAGGTGCCCTGGGAGGACGTGGAGGATTACGAGAAGCAGCGCGGCCGCCTAAGGGAGGAGCGGCGGTTGCTGCGCACCCTGCAGCTGCAGGCGGAGGAGACCCTGGTCCACGAACTCACCCTGGCGCTGCAGTTCGCCAGCGAGGGCACGCTCGTGAGCCTGAAGGCACCGCAGCTCCGGGGGCGGGTGACCCCGGCGGTGATCATCGCCAAGGTGAAGGGGCCGGGGCAGTTCCCCCTGCTGCTCTGCCTCACCGACGAGAACGTTTGGATCCTTGTGCCCTGCGGCGCCGTGGTGAGCCTGCACGCGGAGCTCAGTTGTCTGCAGGTGCGGCAGCTCGAGGTTCCGGAGCTGCGCCACATCGGCGAGCTGCGCCATGGCGACGGCGGCAGTGAGGGGATGGCGCTGGCGGTGGCCTCGCTGGCCCACCGGCATGACATGCACACCCCCCGCTACGACCTGCAGGGCGAGGTGTTGGCCCAGGCCGGCCTGGTGCGCCAGCTGGAGGAGGAGCTGGAGCTCCACCCTGGCCACGGCCTCGGAGACCGCCGCCAGCTCAGCAAGCACCGCCGCCGCCAAAGCGAACTGCAGGTCGAGCTTGACGAACGGCGACGCCTGCTCCACTTCCGTTCCAACCGCCATTGGGACACCTTCCTGCAGCTGATCGAGATCCTGCGCTTCTTCGGGGCCCTGGCGGGTGCCGATGGCCTGGAGCCCACCGAAGTGGGGCGCACCGTGGCGGCCCTGCGGGGTGACAACGAGCTGTGGCTGGGGCTGGCGCTGATGAGTGGCCACCTCGATGAGCTGGAGCCCGCCGATCTGGCGGCCGTGCTGGAGGCCATCTCCACCGAGGTCAATCGCCCCGACCTCTGGTGCGGCTGGCCGCCGCCCGCCGCCGCCGAGGAGACCCTCCACGATCTGCGGGGCCTGCGGCGGGAGCTGCAGCGCCAGCAGGAGCGGGCCCAGGTGGTGATGCCGGTCTGGTGGGAGCCGGAACTCACGGGCCTGGTGCATGCCTGGGCCCAGGGCGCGGCCTGGAGCGAGGTGATCGCCAACACCTCCATCGATGAGGGGGATGTGGTGCGGGTGCTGCGGCGCACCGTGGATCTGCTCGCCCAGGTGCCCTACGCGGAGGCGATCAGTGAGCGGCTTCGCACCCAGTCGCGGCGAGCCCTGCGGGCGATCAACCGCTTCCCGGTGTGCGAGATCGAGGATCTGCTGCCGCCCCCTGCGCGCACCGCCGGCCCGGAGCCCGGAGGCGCCGGAGCGGCAGCGGTCACGGCCTGAGCACCAGGTCCGCCGGGTCGGGATGGCTGCGGCGGAAGCGGCGGTCTTCCGCAGCCCGGTGGCTGGTGCGGCGGAAGGAGCCCAGATCGATGCCGAAGGCCTGTTGGAAGGCGCGGTTCGCCTCGGTCACTGGCAGCAGGCCGCAGTGGCTCACCAGGCGCTCCAGGGGATCGTCGGGTTGGCGGGAGATCGCCTCGTAGAGGCGGTTGAGCCGGAGCTGTTGCAGGGCCTGCCAGGGGGTGCGGCCATGGCAGTGGTCGAAACAGAGGGCCAGGCAGCCCTCGCTCACCCCCAGCTCCGAGGCGAGGCCGGCGATCTGGATCGGTTCGCCGTAGTGGTGGGTGAAGTACGCGATCGCTGCGCGCACCAGCGTCCTGGGCTCCTCGCGGCCCAGGGCCGGTGGCTCTGGGCGCGGCTCGCCGCCTCGGGGGGGATGCCGGCGGCCGGGTGCTCGGGGGGGGGGAGGCATGAATGGGGGGAGGAGGGGCCGGATGGGGCCTCCTCACCAGTCGTAGCCCTGCCGATCGACCGAGGTGGTCGCGATCGTGTCCCGCGGTGGGAACCGTCGCAAAGCGGAACGCTTCGCAAGAAACCTTGCCTGATCCATGGGGGTATGCCAAGAAAGGCGCCTGGCTGTGTGCCTGACTGCCTGCCTGGTTGGGCGCGGTACGGCATCCCGCCCTTTGGCGCGCCCCTCAAAGCTTTACTTCCTGTTACTATTCTGCACATACCGCAACACCACCATGGCTGCTCCTGAGTCCCGCTTCGGTTTCGTCGCCTTCGCTGAAACCTGGAATGGCCGCATGGCCATGCTCGGCTTCGTGATCGGCCTCGCCACCGAGGTGCTCACCGGTCAGGGCATCCTCTCCCAGATCGGCCTCGGCTGATCCACCAGCCTCCGGCAGGAATGCCCAGCCCATGCCCCCAGGCCGCCAGGTCTGGGGTTTTTTGTTGGGGGTTCTGTCGCAGCACTGCCTTCAGCCGTTCAGTTGCTCAGCCAGCCAGCCGGGCTGCCAGTCGGGCCGCCAGGGCCTCGGCGCTGCGTAGCGCCCCCTCCACCCGGGCGAACCCCGAACCCTCCACGAAGTCGCCGCAGAAGCCGATGCGGCTGGCGGGGCAGAGCTGGAGTTCGCTTGGCAGCCCTGGCGGCAGGGGAAAGGCGGCCCCCCAGCGCATCAGCTGTCGCTGGGCTTCCGCCAGGCCCGCCGTCGCCTCCGCCTCCCCCACCCACGAGCGCACCACTGACCCCACCGCCTGGGCCAGCCTCTCGATGAGCTCGGCCTCCGCCGCCCGATCGGGCGAGCCGCCCAGCTCCCGGGCGATCGCCGACCCGGTGCCGAAGACCTGCGGGTACCGCGCCGCCAAGGCCGTGCTGGAGTGGGTCACCACCGCGCAGCGGCCATCCGTCAGGGGTTGCACCGACAGGCGCCGCAGGCCCCAGCGCGCCTGCGCCTCCCGATCGCAGGCCAGCAGCTGGAAGGGCAGCTCCCGCCAGGGCTGGGCCCGGGTGGCGGGCAGCAGCAGCAGCAGGTTGCTGCGCCCCTCCGTGCCGATGGCGCCGACCGCCGCCACCGCCCGTTGCAGTAGCGGGTCGCCCGCCCTGGCCGCCACCTGTCGCAGGGGCACCTCCGGCCAGCCCAGCAACGCGCTGGCGCGCGGGTGGGCCAGGAGGCTGCCGCTGAGCACCAGCCAGTCCACCTCCGCCAGCTCCTCGCCGTCGTCGTTGAGGAGGGCCCAACCGCCGCCGGGCCCACGCTCCAGCTGCCGCACGCGGTGGCCCCAGTGGCGCTCCACCGGC
>CANEWU010000167.1 GCA_947442825.1 Synechococcaceae cyanobacterium | reverse complement strand
CCATCCTCGAGGCCCTGTGGGGCAGCTTCGAGTCCTCCGGCTTCCGCGGCTCCAGCGAGCTGCGGCACTGGCATCAGAACGCGGAGGGAGTGGAGGCCGATTTCGCCGATGGCCATCGCTGGCGCGGCGATCTGCTGGTGGGCGCCGACGGTCTGTTCTCCCGTGTGGCCTCCCAGCTGCTGCCCGAGCGCCGCCTCCACTACCTCGGCGATCGGGTCTGGCGGGGCCTGGTGCACGACGATTGCTTCTGCACCGGGGGCGACTTCTTCGTCTACGCCCGCGGCCGTGGCATCTACGCCAATTTCTTCGACCTGGGCACCACCGTCGATGGCAGGCCCGTCACCCACTGGGGCTTCTTCCAGGAGGAACCCCTCCCCCCCGAGCGGCAGCGCCAGCGGAGCCTGCTGGATGAGCCGGTGCCGCCCGAGGCCCTGGCCCGCCTCAGCGATCCCGCCGCCGCGGCCCTGATCGCCACCACCCCCCCGGGGGAGGTGGTGGCCAACTGGTCCTATGACATCGATCCGCTCTCTCGCCTGGCCTCCGGCCGCGTGGCCCTGATCGGCGATGCCGCCCATGCCATGAGCTCCTCCCAGGCCCGGGGCATGACCGCCGGCCTGGAGGATGCCGTCAGCCTGGCGGCCTGCCTGGCCCGTTGCACCGGTTCCCGTCCAGCCGATCTGGAGGATGCCCTGGCGGCCTACGACGCCGAACGCAAGCCCGTCGTGCACCGCTACCAGGAGCGCAGCCGGCGGGTGAGCGCCCGCACCGGCCGCAGCCGGCGGCAGCCGGCCGAGGAGTGAGGGCAACCCCGATCTGTCGCGATGGTGACAGTCACGAGCTGGCACAACGACCAGCATGGGGGCTGTCGCGATGTGAATGGTGGTTACTTCCGTCCCTGTATCCCGCTCCGGGGTCTCCGCCCCCCATGCTCCCCGGCCGCCGGCGCCCCGTCTGTACCGCCTTGTGGATGAGCAGGGCGCTCACCACCCCGTGCTCGACGACCTTTACGACTCCCTGGAGGCCGCCTGGAGCGAGGCGGTCAGCTGGTGGCAGGAGTGCTGCGAGGGAGAGGGGCCGGTGGGCATCGGCGTGGAAGTGAGAACCGGCAGCGGCGACTGGCGCACCCTGCGCCATCCCGGCGTCTGAGCCCGGCCCTGCCCAGCCCGGCGCTCCCCAGCCCGGCGTTCCTCAGTCCACCTCGACACCTTTCCAGAACGCCACCCGACCCTTGATCTCCGCCGCCGCCTCCTTGGGGTCGGGATAGAACCAGGCGGCGTTGGCATTCACGTTGCCATCCACCAGCACGTCGTAGTAGTGGGCCACCCCCTTCCAGCCGCAGACGGTGCGATGGGGCGAGGGACGGATGCAGCCCGAATCCAGGCTGTCCGCAGGGAAGTAGGCGTTGCCCTCCACCGTGACGATGTCATCACTGTTGGCGATCACGCGGTTTTTCCAGCGGGCTTCCATGGGATCGGTTGGGGAATGGGTGGGGGGTGGTGGACAGGAGGGCGGGGCCCCAGGGGGAGATCGTTCCGTCACCCTGCGCAATTTTGCAGGCACCTGGCGCAATTTTGCCCCACGTTCCGCTCAAAACCACTCCACCGGGCTGTAGATGCGCAATGTCCCCACTCCCACGGGGGAGGCCACCGGATTCGCGCCAGCCGGCCAGGCCACCACCTGGAAGAGGTAGGTGTCGCCCACCGAGGGATTGCGCCAGCTCCGCAGCGCCACGGTCACGGTGGTGCCGGGGAGCACCGGCTCGGGAAAGGTGAGCTGCAGCTGTCCCGCCTGTGGATCGAAGCGGAGCTGCACCGGCACCGCTTCCCCCTCGCGCCGTGGTCGGCCGCTGAAGGCCCGCGCCCGGTCGAGGCGGCTCAGGAAGGTGGTGTCCGCCCCGCGAATCTGCTGCAGATCGAGCCGCCCCAGGGGTGCCCCCGCTTCCGGGGAGAGCTCGATCGTGAGGTAATGCTCCACATTGCCCTCCCCCACGTTGGTGTTGAAGCTGCGCAGCTCCGCCTTCCAGGGCGGACGGGTGAAGTAGGTGGAGCCCCGCAGCTCCAGGGCGCGCGCGGCTGTAACGCCGCCCAGGAGCAGGGCCGCCAGCGCCAGCAAGGGAAGGCCCTGGCGCAGGGCCCCGGCGCGTTCCCGGCGGCGGTGGGAACGGGGCTCAGCCATGGCTGGTGCCTGGGCTGGCTGGGGTGGCGGAGGTGGCGGCTGCGGCCTCCAGGAAGGGACGGGGATCCTGGTCGCGCCGGTCGCGCAGGGGCAGGGGGGCGGGACGGGCGGCCGGATCGGCTGGATCGAGGCGGGCGGTGCGCTCCAGGGCGCTGCGCAGATGGCGTGCGGCGTGCAGGGGCATGTCCCGCGGCACGCTGATTCGATCGCGCAAATAGCGCAGGGCGGCGGCACTGCCGGGGGGTGGCGGGCAGGGGTTGCCGCTTGCCAGATCGGTGAGGGCGGCGCGGAGCGGGGCATCAAAGCGCTCCGCCCCCTGCGGATGGCGGCGCAGCAGCACCTGGCGGTGCCGCAGGGTGCGCGCCAGGGCCAGCAACCGCGACGACTCGGGCTCCGGCTGGCTGGTTTCCGGATCCCCCTGGTCGGCCCCCAGGATCGGCCAGGGGCCCTCGTCGATGCGGGCCGCCAGCTGGCGCTGGGCATCGCTGCCCCGCACCTGGCATCCGCCCATCTGGGGGGGCAGATCGTGGACGTGGGTGTGGAAATCGCTTTGGCTTCCCAGATAGGCCGGCCGCTGCTCCAGCGCCGCGAACCAGCGGCCGATGGCCGGGTGCCGCTGCCGCAGCAGATGCCCCTTGTAGTAGGCCAGGCTCGCCGCCATCCGCTCGAGAAAGGGCACGAACACCAGATCGGCCGCACTGAAGCTCCCCAGCAGGAAGGGGCCCGGCGACCGTTCCAACGCCGCCTCGAAGCGCTCGGCCTCCCGGGTGAAGGATTCCTCGAAGCTCCTCTCCTGCTCGGCGCTGCGGGCCGGCTGGCACAACCAGAGGCACCAGGCGCGGAACAGTTCCCGCTCCTGGATCCGCAGGGGGCGCACCGCCGCCGATTCCAAGGAATGGCCGAGGGGGCCGAAACACGCTTCCAGCGCCTTGAGGATGCGGTCGCTCTCGGTGATCAGCTCGCCGTCGATCTCCACGGCCGGCAGCATGCCGGAGGGCACCAACCGCCGGTACCAGCCCTCCTTCTCCCCGTAGCAGACCATGGTCACCTTGCGCACCCGGTAGGGGATCCGCTGCTCCTCCAGCCACAACCAGATCTTCTGGCAGTAGGGGCACCAACCGTGGTGGTCGCGGTAGAGGGTCACGCGCACCATGGCCGGATCTTGGCCGAACAGGCGCAAGCGGGCCTGGGCGTTGGCAGGACCCTCCACCGGGTCGGGGACGACCAGGAACGAGGCCCGCTGCTCCAGTTCAGGCCAGGAGAGGGGAAGGGAGACCAACCGAATGGCAAGCGATCCCTGCGATCCTGTCGCAGCGGGGGGCTCGGCGCGGTCGGCAGGGCGGCCGGCGCTCAGCTGATGCTGGCTTCGCCGGTTTCACCGGTGCGAATGCGCATGGCCTCCTCCACCGCCAGAACGATGATCTTGCCGTCGCCGATCTCGCCGGTCATGGTGGCCTCACGCAGGGTATTCATCACTTCGCGGGCTTTTTCATCGGAGACGAGAAGGGTGAGCATCACCTTCGGCAGCAGCCGCGCTTCCACCTTCACGCCTCGATAAACCTCGGTGTGCCCCAGTTGTTTGCCGAAGCCGTTTACAGATGTGACGGTGATGCCGGTGATACCGATTGCCACGAGGGCCTCCTTTCCCTGCGCATCGACGATCCAGTAGGAGCCTTCTCCGTGCACGGCTTCGGGCAGTTTGGGATCCAGCTGGTTGGGGTGTTGGCCTTCGCCGTCTTCTCGATCGTCACCTCCTTCATCCTCTGGTCCATCCTCGGTGCGGCCAGTGGAGGCATCCGCGTGAGTGAAGGTGAGGAGCTCGAAGGGCTCGACATCGGCGAACACGGCATGGAGGCGTACCCCGACTTCACCCCGATTCCCAGGTAAGGGGGCAGCTTGAGGTCGGCTCCGATCTCAGCGCCCCTGCCCGTCTCGCTCAAGCCAGGCGAATTTCGGAAAAAGCGGGGAATTTTGGCATCGCGTCACGGTTGCTACAGGGGGTGGGCGCCCGGTGGCACAAAGTATCCGGGTGAACGTTTGGATGAGGTTCCCCCTCTGATGCCACGCACCTTTCCGTCCGGCGGAGCCCCCTCCGCCGAGGCGTTCTTCGCGCAAATCCGTCACCGGTTCCTGGCCGGCATCAAGCAGCCGCAGCTGCGGGGCGTCGCCTTCCTGGCGATGGCCCTGGGCGCCGGCCTTCTTCCCCTGATGGCCGGATCCGCGCGGGCCGCCCTCCAGAGCGCGCCCACCGATGGCGCCGACAACATGCTGATGTTGTTCGGCGCCGCCCTGGTGCTGCTGATGACCCCGGGCTTGGCGTTCTTCTACGGCGGTTTCACACGCTCCAAGAACGTGCTCAACACCATGATGATGAGCTTCTTCCTGATGGGGCTGATCGGCGTGCTGTGGGTCGTGATCGGCTACAGCCTTGCCTTTGATGCCGGCTTCGGCAGCCCCTTCATCGGTGGCCTCGGCTCCATGTTTCTCAATGGTGTGGGCGGTCCGCTCGGCGATGCCCCCCTCGCCCCAGGCTTTCCGATCAGCGCCACCTCCTTCGCCCTGTTCCAGGGCATGTTTGCGATCATCACCCCGGCCCTGATCTCAGGCGCCCTGGTGGAGCGCATCAGCTTCAAGGCCTGGTTCTGGTTCTGCCTGCTATGGAGCCTGCTGGTGTATTCCCCCATGGCCAAGATGGTCTGGGGTGGCGGCTTCCTCGGCGCCGCTGAGGGCATGATGGGCGCCATCGATTTCGCCGGCGGCACGGTGGTGCACATCGCCT
>CANEWU010000166.1 GCA_947442825.1 Synechococcaceae cyanobacterium | reverse complement strand
GTGCGGCCGGGATGGAACGGCACCGCCACCGCAACGCCCGCCGCCGCCGCCGCCTTCTCCACCGCGAAACCGCCCGCCAGCACAATCAGATCCGCCAGCGACACGCGCTTGCCATCGCCGCGGCCCTCCGCAAAGGCCGCCTGGATCTCCGTGAGGGACTGCAGCACCCGCGCCAGCTGCGGCGGATCATTCACTTCCCAGCTGCGCTGCGGGGCCAGCCGGATGCGGGCGCCGTTGGCGCCGCCCCGCCTGTCGGAGCCGCGGAAGCTGGAGGCGGAGGCCCAGGCGGTGGCCACCAGCTCGGACACACCCAGCCCGGCATTCCACACCCGCTCGCGCAGCTCCGCCACCTCGGCGGCCTCGATCAGCGGATGATCAACCGGCGGCAGCGGATCCTGCCAGATCAATTCCTCCGCCGGCACCTCCGGCCCCAGATGTAGCGCCCGCGGCCCCAGATCGCGGTGGGTGAGCTTGTACCAGGCCCGCGCGAAGGTATCGGCAAAGGCCTGGTGATCGTCGAGGAAGCGCTTGGCGATCGGCGCCAGGATCGGATCAAAGCGCAGCGACAGATCGGCGGTGGTCATGATCGGCGCCGCACTGCGTCCCGGCACATGCGCATCCGGAATCATGTGCTCCGGCGCCACATCCTTCGCCACCCACTGCCACGCCCCAGCCGGACTCTTCGTGAGCTCCCACTCGTAGGTGAACATCATCTCGAAATAGCCCTGGTCCCAACGGGTGGGGTTCGGCTTCCAGGCGCCCTCGATGCCGCTGGTGATCGTGTGCTCCGCCATGCCGCTGCCCTGTCGGTTGCGCCAGCCCAGCCCCATCTCCTCCAGCGGTGCCCCCTCCGGCTCGCGCCCCAGGTTGTCGGCCGGCGCGGCGCCGTGGCACTTGCCGAAGGTGTGGCCGCCGGCCACCAGCGCCACGGTTTCCTCCACCGTCATGCCCATGCGGGCGAAGGTGTCGCGCACGTCCTTGCCGGAGGCCACCGGATCGGGGTTGCCGTGCGGACCCTCGGGGTTCACGTAGATCAGGCCCATCTCCACCGCCGCAAGCGGCTGATCCAGGGATCCGTCGTCGCTGTGGCGTTCATCGCCGAGCCAGCGGCTCTCCTTGCCCCAGAACACATCCGACTCCGGCTCCCAGATGTCGGTGCGGCCGGCGGCGAAACCAAAGGTGGGGAAGCCCATCGACTCCAGCGCCACCGTGCCGGCCAGGATGATCAGATCCGCCCAGGAGATGCGGTTGCCGTAGCGTCGCTTGATCGGCCAGAGCAGCCGGCGGGCCTTGTCGAGATTGGTGTTATCGGGCCAGCTGTTGAGTGGCGCGAAGCGCTGGTTGCCGTGGGCGGCGCCGCCGCGGCCATCGGCGCTGCGGTACGTGCCGGCGCTGTGCCAGGCCATGCGGATGAACAACCCCCCGTAGTGGCCCCAGTCGGCCGGCCACCAGGGCTGGGAGTCGGTCATCAGGGCCCGCAGGTCGGCCTTGAGCGCCTCGTAATCCAGCTCGGCGAAGGAGCGGGCGTAGTCAAAGGTGGGGCCGAGCGGATTGGCGGCCGGGTTGTGCTGGTGCAGGATCCCCAGGTCCACCACCTCAGGCCACCACTGGCGATTGCCGGGGCCGGCGGCGGGGGTCACGGCGCCGACGTGGCCGTGGAACGGGCAGGTGAGATCCGACATCGGGCGGGGGCGCTCGGGGGCGATCCGGGCAGGAAACGTTCAGTAGGAACCTATTCACAACCGCCGAATCCGGCCACGGGTGCCCCCTCGCCCCAGGCGGGCCGCACCCCTCAGGCCTTGCGGGTGGCCACCGCCCGCCGCCGGGCCGGATACAGCTCCCGGCACAGGCCGCAGCCCGTACCATCGCAGCCGCGGGCGGTGCAGTGCTCGCGGCCATAAAAGATGATCTGCAGGTGCAGACGGTTCCAGGCGTCGCGGGGGAACAGGCGCTTGAGATCGGTTTCGGTGCGCACCACGCTCACGCCGCTGCTGAGGCCCCAGCGCTGGGCCAGGCGGTGGATGTGGGTGTCCACCGGGAAGGCGGGCACGCCGAAGGCCTGGGCCATCACCACCGAGGCAGTTTTGTGACCCACGCCGGGCAGGGCCTCCAGCTCCGCAAAGCTGCGCGGCACCTCGCCGCCATGGCGCTCCAGCAGCAGCTCGGAGAGGCGCCTGACGTTCTTGGCCTTGGTGCGGGCCAGGCCCAGCTGGCGGATGTGACCCAGGATCGTCTGCTCCTCCAGGGCCGCCATGGCGGCCGGATCGGGGCCGGCCGCGAACAGGGCCGGCGTCACCTCGTTCACCTTTTTGTCGGTGCACTGGGCGCTGAGCAGCACGGCCACCAGCAGGGTGAAGGGATCCCGGTGGTCGAGGGGCACCGGTGTGGTGGGGTAGAGCTCGTCGAGGCGGCGCAGGATCAGGGCCGCCCGCTCCGCTTGGCGCACGGCGGGTTCATCGGCAGAAGCGCCGACGTTAGGGCCGCCGGCGACGGGCCCTGACACCAGGCCAGCGCGAGGGCCAGGGCCGGTTTGTAGGCTCGATCCAGCGCACCACGCCCATGGGCAGCAGCTTCGGCACCCTCTTTCGCATCCACACCTTCGGCGAATCCCACGGCGGTGGCGTGGGGGTGATCGTGGACGGCTGCCCGCCCCGCCTGCCCCTCAACCTCGAAGCCATCCAGGCCGACCTCGACCGCCGCAAACCCGGCCAGAGCAAGATCACCACCCCCCGCAAGGAGGACGACCGGGTGGAGATCCTCAGCGGCCTGCTCGATGGCGTCACCCTCGGCACGCCGATCGCCATGGTGGTGCGCAACAAGGACCAGCGCCCCCAGGACTACCAGGAGATGGCGGTGGCCTTCCGCCCCTCCCATGCCGACGCCACCTACCAGGCCAAGTACGGCATCCAGGCCCGCAGCGGCGGCGGCCGGGCCTCGGCGCGGGAAACGATCGGCCGGGTGGCGGCCGGCGCCATCGCCAAACAACTGCTGGCCCGGGCCCAGGGCACCGAGGTGATCGCCTGGGTGCGCCGCATCCACGACATCGAGGCGAGTGTGGATCCGGCCGTCGTCAGCCTGGACGACGTGGAGGCCACGATCGTGCGCTGCCCCGATCCCGTGGTGGCGGAGCAAATGGTCGAGCGGATCGAGGCGATCGGCCGCGAGGGCGATTCCTGCGGCGGCGTGATCGAATGCGTGGTGCGCAACCCGCCGGTGGGGCTGGGCATGCCGGTGTTCGACAAGCTGGAGGCGGATCTGGCCAAGGCGCTGATGTCGCTGCCGGCCACCAAGGGCTTCGAGATCGGTTCAGGATTTGCCGGCACCCTGCTCAAGGGCAGCGAACACAACGACGCCTTCCTGCCCACCGCCGACGGCTCCCTGCGGACCGCCACCAACAACTCCGGCGGCATCCAGGGGGGCATCAGCAACGGCGAGCCGATCGTGATCCGGGTGGCCTTCAAACCCACCGCCACGATCCGCAAGGAACAGCAGACGATCGATTCCGAGGGCAACGCCACCACCCTGGCGGCCAAGGGTCGCCACGACCCCTGCGTGTTGCCGCGCGCCGTGCCGATGGTGGAGGCGATGGTGGCGCTGGTGCTGGCCGATCACCTGCTGCGCCAGCGGGGGCAGTGCAGTTTGTGGTGAGCAGGGGAAGGCCACCACTGGCCCATTGCCGCCGCTGAGCCCAGGGGCATGCTGACCAAATCCGCGGGCAGCCCGTAAACGTCAGGAGCGCCAGCGGGTGTCCTGCGTGAGAGCAACGACCAGCGGCAGGGAGCCCGTATCCCAGCGCCGCAGAGGATCCCCGATCGGCTCGGAGCACTCCTTCAGGATCAGCAGCAGATCCAGGTCGCTGCCCACGCCGGCGGCGTCACGGCCATCCCAGGAGGTGATGACACCGGCATGGAGAAGGGCTTGGTCGCTCTGCAGTCTGCCGAAATGCTCCCCCGGCGTGCCCTCCGGGTAGCTGTCGGGGTAGCGGGTAGGGATGGAGAAACCATCGAGCAGCCTCAGGCGATCCTCCAGCGCCTGCTCGAGATCGCGCAGGGCCTGCCATCCCATCGCCACGGCAGGCTCGCTGGCGGCGGCGGGCCTCAATCGGTGCTCCAGGCCCTGCAGATACCGTCACAACTGGGACCATCAGCGCCCATGACCTGCGGGGCGACATCGAAATTGACCCTCCCCTTTTGGGGGGAGCACTATCGATGCCTGACCTTCCCTGAACAAACATGCGACTAGGATTGATGTGATAAATTAACAATCTGATGCTCCAGACAGACTCGATTCCAACCGTAGGCGCCGTGAAGCCTGCGCTGACCCCTGCACCTCAAGTCACTGAGTGGAGCCTTCTCAAAGACACCTACTGGATTGTTTATCCTGAGTATACGCCTGCCTATGAATTGCAAGGCAACAGCCTGGGCACGGTCGGCTTGCCGAAAACAGATCCTCCAACGATTACGAGGATCCTAGATCAAACAGTTTATTACATTCAGGATGTAGATCCACTGGGGTATTTATGGGGATACGTGGCGGTTACACTGGTTGATCCCTCTTGGCAATGGGGAGGCAGTCCGCAATCGAGCTACGGCACCTTGCTGTCACCGATCACCCCCGAAGGTGACTGGATTCTTTCAACAACAGTGGATCAGGGCAAGGGGTTGCAAGCGCCAAGCCAGACCTGGGCCACGGGCAAAATGGCATGGATGAATGTTGATGGCAAGGATCAGTGGACGATGGAAAACTGGAAAGTAGGCGGCTATGTGCATTGGGCCTACATGGTCCAAGCCAAACCGGGGGACAAATACTGGGACAACCTACCTATTGTAAACCAGTCTATTCCTGAGTTTATGGCACCAGCCTTGGCATTTGCGCCTATTAACCCAGTTCCCTATTTGAGCTCCAGCCCCGAAGCTTTTGTCACCTCTCCCGGCGAGGGTGGCGATGGCCTACTCAAGATCTGGGATACCTCGGGCACCATGCGGCAACAGTTCAAGGCATTCCCATTATTTAAGGGCAGCATTTCTGTCGCCTATGGCGATCTCAATGGCGACGGCGTGAAGGACATCGTGGCGGCCGCCGGCCCCGGTGGTGGTCCCCACGTCAAAGTGTTTGACGGCAAAAATGGCGATGTGATCGCCAGTTTCCATGCCTACG
>CANEWU010000165.1 GCA_947442825.1 Synechococcaceae cyanobacterium | reverse complement strand
CCCGCTTCCCAGTGTGGCCACCCCCACGTCCGCGTTCGGACCGACAGACTCCCCGCCACTGAGCCCCAGCCGATGCCCTTCCTGATCGATCTGGCCCTGATCCTGGGTGGAATCCTGGTGTTGTTCGGGGGTGGCGAGCTGTTCGTGGCCGGCTCCACCGCCGTGGCCCTGTTGCTCGGCATTCCCCAGATCGTGATTGGTCTCACGGTGGTGTCGCTGGGCACCAGCGCGCCTGAGCTGTTTGTGAGCGTGCTGTCCACGATTCGCGGGGACGACGCGATCGCCGTGAGCAACATCGTCGGCAGCAATATCTTCAACGTGTTGGTGGTGCTCGGCATGAGCGCCCTGGTGGTGCCGCTGCGGGTGCGCAGCCGTCTGGTGCGCCGCGATGTGCCCCTGCTGCTGGGGGTGTCGATGGCCACCTGGGGCATGGCCTCCGCCGGCCGTCTCACCTGGCAGGCGGGTGTGGCCCTGCTCACCGCCACCGTGATGAACATCGTCATGGGAGATGCGCACCGCCTCCGAACATCCCGACGAAACCGGCGATGACCTCTCCGAGGAGCGCAGCACCCCCAAGGCGGCCTTCCTTCGGCTGGCGGCCGGCCTGGTGCTGCTGGTGGTGGGCTCCCAGCTGCTGGTGCGTGGCGCCATCGGCGCCGCGCAGGGCCTGGGGGTCAGCCAGACCGTGATCGGTCTGACGATTGTCGCCGCCGGCACCTCCATGCCCGAGCTGGTCACCTCCGTGGTGGCCGCCTACCGGGGTAAGGCCGACCTGGCGATCGGCAACGTGGTGGGCAGCAACCTGCTCAACCAGCTGGTGATCCTTGGCCTCTGCGCCACCCTCTCCGGCCAGGGTCTCGAGGTGGATCCGTTAATGATCGCCCGCGACTTCCCGATCATGGTGCTCACCACCCTGGCCTGCCTGCCGATCTTCTGGACCGATGGCGTCATCAGCCGCCTGGAGGGCGGCATCCTCCTGGCTCTCTACGGTCTCTATCTCGGCGAGCAGCTTCTTCTCAATCAGGCCCCCAATGTGGTGGACGAGTACCGCCTGGTTGTGTTGGTCGTCGGTGTGCCCCTGCTGCTCGCTTTCCTGATTTGGTCGGTGCTGCAGTGGCGCCAGCAGCGTCGCCAGCTCACCCTCCCCGGATCCTGAACCGGTAGCGTCGGAGTCGTCTTTGCCTGCCAGGGTTCTCCCCTCCGATGGATCTGTCGCTGGCGTTCCTCGACGCCGCTCCCGATGCCGACACCCTGGCCGCCTGGCTCCACCGCTGGGGCTACGGGGTGATCTTCGTGGGGATGCTCCTCGAGAACGCTGGCCTGCCCCTGCCCGGCGAGACCTTGACCCTGCTGGGGGGCTACGCGGCCGGCAGCGGCCAGATGCAGGTGCTGGGGGTGATCGGAGCCGCCGCCTCCGGCGCCATCCTCGGCGACAACATCGGCTACTGGGTGGGCCGCCGGGCCGGCTGGCCCCTGCTGCTGCGGGTTGGCGGCCTGCTGCGCCAGTCGCCGGAACAGATGGAGCGGCTGCGGGATCGCTTCCTGCGCCATGCCGGCACCTCTGTGCTGCTCGGCCGCTTCGTGGCTGTGCTGCGCGTGATCGCCGGGCCGATGGCCGGGGCCGTGGGCATGCCCTACCGCCGCTTTCTGGTCTGTAATGCCGCCGGCGCCTGCCTCTGGGCCATCACGATGGTGAGCCTGGCCTGGCTCGGGGGTCGCTGGATCCCCTTCGAGCGGATGGTGAAGGGGGTGGTGGAATTCGGCCTGGGGGCCCTGGTGCTGGTGGCCCTGGTGCTGCTGGTGCCCCGGTTGCTGGAGCGGCTGGAGCCGCAGGCGATCGAGGAGGAGCCGCCACGGCCCTGACCCCCGGCCAGAGCCGCACCGCTGGCCTCGCTGCCCTCATCGGCAGCGCCTTGGAGTGGTACGACTTCGCGGTGTTCGGCTATCTGGCCGGGCCCCTTGGCCATGCCTTCTTCCCCCACGTAGGCGGCGCCTGGCCCCTGATCGCCTCCTTCTCCGTCTTCGCCGCCGGCTACGTGATGCGGCCCGTGGGCAGCCTCCTGCTCGGCCCGGTGGGCGACCGCCTCGGCCGCCGCACCATGCTCAGCTTCAGCATCACCCTGATGGGCGTAGCCAGTGCCGGCATCGCCGTGCTGCCCACCGCCGCCCGCTGGGGCGTGGGCGCCACCGCGCTGCTGGTGGCGCTGCGGTTGCTGCAGGGTCTCTCCCTCGGCGCCGAGTACACCGGCTCGATCACCTATGCCGCAGAGGCGGCCCCGCCGGGGCGCCAGGGTTTGCTCGCCGCCGTGGCGGTGGCCGGCGGCCAGGTGGGCTTCCTGCTGGGCTCCCTGAGCGTGGCCCTGCTGGCGGCGTGGCTGGGGGAAGCGGATCTGATCCGTTGGGGCTGGCGGCTGCCCTTCGCCGCCGGCGCCCTGGTGGCGGTGATCGGCTTGGCCCTGCGGCGCGGCATGCCCGAAACCCTCCCTGTCGATCCGGCGCCGCCCTCCGACCCCTCAGCCCCCTTCGCCGGCCAGGGGGGGCTGATGCTGGAGATCGGTGCGCTGGTGGCCTTCGTCAGCGTGGTCTTCTACGTGCTCTTCATCTACATGGTGGAGTTCCACAGCCATCCCCCCCTCGGCCATGGCCCCGCCGGGGCTGGGGAACCGGCCCTGGTGAACGCCATCTCCACCGCCAGCCAGGGCCTCGGCGTAGGGGCGGTGGTGTTCGGCGGCTGGCTCTGCGATCGGATCGGCGCACTGCGGGCCGTGGCCATCGGCCACTGGGCGCTTTTGGTGGTGACCCCCCTGGCCGTGACCCTGGCCCAGATGGGCGGCGCCCGTGGACTGGCGGCTGGCCAGTTCCTGGCGGCCCTACCGGTGTTCGCCACGATGGGCGGCCAGGGGGGAATGGTGCTCGCCAGCGTGCCGCCGGAGCGCCGCTGCACCGTCTTTTCCATGGCCTACAGCCTGGCGATGGCCCTCTGCGGCGGCACCGCGCCGCTTTTGTGCAGCTGGATGCTGGAGCAGCGGGGCTGGCTCTGGGGGCCCGCCCTCTACAGCAGCCTCTATGCCCTGCCGGCGTTCTGGGCCATGGCCCGCTTCCGCCAACGCGCCGCCGTCGCGGTCGCCACCGCCGCCGCCACCGCTCCCGCTGCCTGAGGCCTGCCCCCCACCGGCGAGGATCAGGGGACCTTCCCCCACCGCCGATGCTGCCCCCCCTGCCCCGGCGCTACCTGCGCTACCTGCTCTTTCCCCTGGCGTGCTGCGCCGTGGGCCTCGCCCTGGTGTTCGGCTGGCGTGGCCCCCAGGCCGCCTGGATAACGCTGGTGCTGCTGGTGCTGGAGATCTCCCTCTCCTTCGACAACGCCGTGGTCAACGCCCGCGTGCTCGATCGCCTCACCCCCGGCCAGCAGCGCTTCTTCCTCTCCTGGGGTCTGGTGATCCCTGTGTTCGGAGTGCGCTTTGTCGGGCCGTTGCTGATGGTGTCGCTCGCCGGTGGGGTGGGGCTGGGGGAGGCCCTCGATGCCGCCCTGAACCACCCCGCGCATTACCGCGAGCTGCTGGAGCTGGCGGAGCCGCGCATCCTCGCCTTCGGCGGCATGTTTCTGCTGATGGTGTTCCTGCGCTACTTCTTTGATGAGGCCAAGACCCTGCACTGGGTCAAGCCGCTGGAGCGGCGCCTGAGTGCCGCGGGCCGGATCGAGGCCCTCGAGGTGGCCCTGGCCCTGCTGTTGCTGCTCGCCATCGATCTGGCCCTGCCGGGCCCCCAGCGGGCCGACGTGATGATCGCCGGCGTGATCGGCCTGGTGCTGCAGCTGCTGAGCACCTCCCTGGCCGAGGCCTTTGGCGATGAGGAGCAGGCCGGGGCCCGCCTGGCGGCCGGTGGCGGACTGGCCAGCCTGCTCTACCTGGAGCTGCTCGATGCCTCCTTCAGCCTCGATGGCACGATCGGCGCCTTTGCCATCACCTCCAACCTGGCGCTGATCATGACCGGCCTGGGCCTGGGTGCCCTGTTCATCCGCTCGCTCACGCTGATGCTGAGCCGCGAGAAGGCCCTCGACCACCTGGTGTTTCTGGAGCATGGCGCCCACTACGCCATCGGGGCCCTGGGGTTGCTGATGCTCGCCGGTGTGGTGCTGCATCGCTTCGCCCTGGAGGTGCCGGAATGGCTCACCGGCCTGATCGGCGTGGCCCTGCTGCTGCTCTCCTTCTGGGATTCGCTGCGGCATCGGCGCCGCTTCGCCGCCGGCGGTGTGGGCGGGGCGGCTTCCTGAGGGCAGCGGTGGCCGGGGGGGGCTTGCGCGGGGCTACCCCACCTCAGAGCCCGAAACGCCGGCAGATCAGCCAGGGCACCACCACCGCCAGCCCCAGGGTCAGCGGTGCCCCGTAGCGGGTCATGTCGAGGAAGCGGTAGCGGCCGGGGCCTAACACCATCAGGTTGGTCTGATAGCCGATCGGGGTGAGGAAGCTCTGGCTGGCGGCGAAGAGGATCGCGTAGATGAAGGCCATCGGCGGCAGGTTCAGGCCCTTGGCCAGCTCCGTGGCGATCGGCATCAGCAGCACCACCGTGGTGCCATTGCTGAGGGCCTCGGTGAACAGCTGCGCCAGCACGAACACCGCCAGCAGCACCGCGTAAGCGGGCCAGCCCCGCAACGACTCCAGCAGCCCGCCGGCGAGGGCCTCCGCCAGCCCCGTCTTCTGCATCGCCACCGAGAAGCAGGCGAGGGAGCCCAGCAGCAGGATCACGTCCCAGCGAACGGCGCGCTGGAGCTCACCGGGGCGCAGGCAGCCGGTGGCCACCATCGCCGCCACCGCCAGCAGCACCGCCGCCAGCAGCGGCATCACCTTGAACAGCGGCAGCAGGATCACCAGCGCCGCCACGGTCACCGCCACCCATTTGCGGTTGGTGGTGGGCAGATCCTTCTCCAGCTCATCGAGCAACACCAGATCGTTGTTGGCCTGCATGCCCCGGATCGCATCCACCGGCGCCTGTAGCAGCAGCACATCCCCCGCCTGCAGCACCAGCCGGCCCAGGCGCTCGCGCAGCACCTGGTTGCCACGCCGCACCGCCATCAAGGTGGCGTTGTAGCGCTGGCGAAACCGCAGATCCCGCGGGCTGGCCCCCGCCAGGGTGGAGCCGTTGGGCAGCAGCACCTCCACGATCCGCTGGGTGGTG
>CANEWU010000164.1 GCA_947442825.1 Synechococcaceae cyanobacterium | reverse complement strand
GGCCGGGGAGGAGCGGGGGGGAATCCTGGCCGCCCTGGTTCTCGGCAGCGCCGTGGTGCCCCTGCCGTTGGAGTTGCGCGAAGCGTTCCGCGCCTCCGGCCTCTCCCACGCCCTGGCGGCCTCCGGCTTCCACCTCACCGTGCTGCTCGGCGCGGTGCGCCCGCTGGTGGGGCGGCTCGGGAGCGGGGCGCGATTGGCGGCGGGGGGAGGGGCGATGCTGCTGTTTCTCCTGTTGGCGGGTCCCCAGCCGTCGGTGGTGCGGGCGGTGCTGATGGGCGGCGTGGGCTGGCTGGCCCTTGAGGCTGGCCGGCGCGCCCGACCGCTGGCGGTGCTCGCGGTGGGCAGTGTGCTGATGGTGGCGGTGAGGCCCGGTTGGGCCCTGGATGTGGGCTTCCAGCTGAGCGTGGCGGCCACCGCCGGGCTGTTGGTCTCCGCCCAGCCCATCGAGGACTGGTTGCGGCCGCGGCTGCCGGCACTCCTGCGCCCCGGTTGGAGTGCGCCGGCCCTGGCGGTGCCGCTGGCCGCCACCCTCTGGACCCTGCCGCTGCAGCTGGCCCATTTCGGCGTGCTGCCCATGTACGCGGTGCCCGCGAATGTGGCCGCGGCTCCGCTGCTCACCCCCCTCACCCTCGGCGCCATGGGACTCACCCTGCCGGCGCTGGTGGTGCCGCCCCTGGCGGGGCCCCTGCTGGTCCCCCTGCAGTGGCTCACCGGCGCGTTGGTGGCGATTGCCCGCGGGTTCGCCGCCCTGCCGCTGGCCCAGTGGCAGATCGGCCGTCCCCAGCCCCTGCTGGTGGTGCTGCTGTCGCTGGCCCTGCTCGCCCTGGTGGTGCCGCGGGTCGGGGGGGGCTGGCGGCGGCTGGGCGTGGGGTTGCTGGTGCTCGTGGCGGTGTTGCAGCTGGGGGCGCTGCGGGCCGATCGGCTGCTGCTGGTGCATCAGGGCACGGGGCGCGACTGGCTGATCGCCCGCCACGCCGGACGGGCGGCGCTGGTGGCCACCCGGGCCGATCCCTTCAGCTGCCACCAGATCGCTCGGCTGGCGGTTGGGCTGGGCATCCCCCGCTTTGATTGGGCCCTGCTGCTCGATCCCGTGGCTCCCGCCGATCCGGCCTGCTGGCGGCGGCAGGCGGGCTTGGTTGTTGCCTACGGAGAGGAGTCCACGCCGCTGGCGGCGGGCCAGAGCCTCGCCAGCCCTGGCTTGGCGGTTACCGCCCTGACGATGGACAGCCATGCCCTGACGCTTCGCTTCGGTCCCCATCGCTGGGCTCTGCTGCCAGATCGCCAGGCCCTGCTCGCCTGGCGCGACCGACCCCCGGGGGCGCTCGAGGGCCTCTGGCTGGGGTTCACCCCCCGCTCTGGTGAGCGGCGTGTCCTGACGCGGTCCCTGGGGGGCCGGCCCAGCGGGGCAGCGCAGGTGTGGCTCAGCGGCCCGGCGCCGCCGCCCCGCCCGCCCCTGCCCCGCGGCTGGCGTGCCAGCGGCACCAGCGGCTCGCTGGTGGCGGGTTGAGGCCCCCCGGATCCGTACAGTGACCAAGGCCTACTGGGCCAGGGAGAGGTGGCTGAGTGGTCGAAAGCGAACGACTCGAAATCGTTTGAAGGGCAACCTTCCGTGGGTTCGAATCCCACCCTCTCCGTTTTTTGAGGATCCGAAGGGATTCGGGGAAATCCCAAAACCGTTGCAGGGCAAACGATCTGCGCAGATGCCCCTCAGGGCGCCGAGACGGTGCCGAAGCGCCAGGCCCCGCTACAGCTCCCTGCACAGGCTCGGGGCACCCTTGCGGGAGCCGTCAGCCAGCATCCGCCCCAGCTCCTGGGCGGTATGGCGCAACAGCGGGTGCTCCTGCCAGTCGGCCGGCAGCGCCAGCCACACCGGACTGTGGGGCCGCGAGGGCAGGGGCCAGCGGCGCAGGGCGGCCCAGGTCTCGGCCTCCCGATCCGCCACCACCAGAGCCAGGGAGCTGCCATGGATGCGGCCGATCCAGTCGTCTGGGGTCTGCAGGCTGTTGCCCCCACTGCGCAGCGTCATTCCCAGCTCCCGCAGGAGACGGCGCAAGCCAGGCGCCATGCCCCGACCTGGTACCAGCACCTCGGCTGCCTGTTCCGCCGGCGCCTCGGGGCAGAGCGCCAGGGCCAGGGGCAGCGCCCCCAGCGGCAGCAGCTCCAGCTCCTGGCGGTTCATTCCTTTCGCCTCCTCCAGCTCCAGGCCCGACAGCAGGGCCCCATCGAGCACTCCCTGGCGCACCAGCTCCAGCCAGTTCGCCGCCGCCCGATAGCGCTGGGGGGTGGGCAGCAGCCAGGGGCAGGTCGCCAGCAGGGGGTGATGGAGCAGGTCGCAGCCGAGGCGGGCCACGCCAGCGGCCAGGCGGTGGGCCCGGCACCCCAGCCGCAGCAGGCGCATCGTGGCCGACGTTCCGTAGCCGCAGCCCCAGAGCTGGCGGCGATCGCGCACCAGACCGAAATCCTCCGCGAGGATCCGGTAGCGGCGGCTGATCGTCGGCTGGCTGAGCTGCAGCAGTGGGCTGGTTTGCACGGCGGTGCCACAGAGCTCCAGCAGGTCGAGCAGGCGGATGTCCTGCAACAGCTCCGGCAGGCGGTAGTGGGGAGCTTGGACCGGGACCGGGACCGGGGCGGCGATGCGCGGGGGAGTCATGGGGTGGTTGCGGCGCTGGGAGCAGCCTCAGCAGCAGCGGCGACCTTGCTTTGGTTTTTCCTGCGAAACAGCAAGAGGGATTTTAAGATCCCAGTCATAGCAAGCGTGCATGTGTGCTCTTTCGCTTGTAGCCCCTTGCGGTGGTACGAGCGAATTGCCACGCTGCGGCCATGACTCGCTCACCGGCCAGCCCCCCAGTCAGCCCCCCAGTCAGCCCCCGGGTGGCGCCCCTGCGCTGCCACCTGTTGATCGGCCCGCCCGCCAGCGGCAAGACCACCCTGGCCGCGGTGTTGGCGGGCCTTACCGGTGCCCTGGTGCTCTCCACCGATGGGCTGCGCGCCGAGCTGTTCGGCGATCCGGCGGTGCAGGGGCCCTGGCGTGAGATCGAGGCCCTGCTCCATCAGCGCATCCGCGATTCCGTGGCCGCCGGCATTCCGGTGATCGTCGATTCCACCCACGCCCGCCGCCCCTGGCGCCTGGCGATCACCCAGGCCCTGGTGTTGCCGGCGCGGGTGGAATGGATCGGCTGGTGGCTCTACACGCCGCTGTCCACCTGTCTGCACTGGAACCAGACCCGCCAGCGACCGGTGCCCGAGCCGGTGATCCGCGAGATGGCGGCAGCCCTGGCCGACCCGGTCTTCGGCCCCTCGCGGGCCGAGGGGTTGGCGGCGGTGGTGGCGGTGGTGCCCACCCACGGCCGGGAACTGGAGGCCCTGTTGCGGGATGAGCTGGCCCGCCTGGATCACCGCATCCGCTCCGCCCGCAACCGCGAGAAGCGCTTCCAGCTCCATGGGTACTCGCGCCTCTTGGATCTCGAGCGGCTGCTGCACCTGCTGCGGCTGCTCACCACCTATCCCGAACTGTCCGCCGACGATCCCGCCACCCGCGCCGAGCTGGAGGCGATCGTCTCGCCGTTGCCCGAGGGGGACCTGGCGGATCAGGCGGCGGCCTACCTGCGCCGGTTGCACGGTGAGTGTTACGGCGATGCTGCGGCGATCCGCTGGGATCTGTCCTGGCTGGAGGCCAACGGCTTCTGTCAGGCCGAGCCCTCGCTGGCGCCGATCCATCTGGCGCCACCCCACCCGGAGCCCCCCGCAGACGGCCCCTGGCGGTGTGGGGTGAACGGAGGCTTTCCGCCCACGGGCGATGGGCCGGTGTTCGTGCGGGTGTTCACCCTGCTGCGCCATCTGCTGCACCACCCCTTTGATCAGGCCGAAGGGGTGCCCCTGCCGGAGCACCTGATCGAGCGCACCGAGGCCATCCCCGGTGCCTACCTGCCCTCAGAAGCCGCCACCCTGCGCAAGGACCTCGAGAAGCTGCTCACCCCCTACGGCTTCCGGCCCCCCCGCGACAACGTGCGCCATGGCTACGCCATCGGCACGGCCCTGCTCTCGGCCTACCGGCTGCGGGAGATCCATGGGGTGGTGAGCCAGGCGGCCGGCCGCCTGGCCGATCCCACCGCCCAGGACCTGTTGCGGGAGCTGGAGCAGCGCCTCACCTGGGGAGGAATTGCGGTGGACGGCATCCCTCCGGTGCGGGCGTTCGCCAACCGCTCGATCGTGAGCAGCGCCCTGGTGCGGCCCGATTCGTTGGCCGCCGAGCGCCAGGCGGAGGCGCTGGAAACGGCGATCGTGGAGCGCAGGCGGATCGAGTTGGAGCGCTACGCCTCGGTGGCCTCCTTCCCCGGCAGCCCCTTGGGCTCCTTGCGCGTGTGGCCGCTGCAGCTGCTCTTCCACACCATCGCCTGGTATCTGGTGTTTGAGGAGGACTGCCCCGGCCTGCCGGAGGGGCTGATCCGCTGCGAGCGGCTGGATCGCCTCGCCCTGCGCCGCAGTGAACGGGGCACCCGTCGCCCAGGGGAGAGCCACCAACACGCGCTCCATCGCCTGCAGACCCTGTTGCACCACAGCGGCGGCATCTACTTCGGCGACGACCTGGCGGCCCAGCAGCGGCTGTGCCATCCCCGCGGCCGCAGCCGGGAGCGGGAGCTGCGCACCTTGCGCTTCTGCAGCCAGGGCTGGTGCTTTGCCTTCATCCGCGAGGGGTTGCAGCGCTACCCGATCGAGCACACCCGCCTCTCGCGGCCCCTGCCTGGAGACACCTGGTGGCACCACCCGAGGGCGCCGCACGTGCTGGAGCCCGGCCTGCCCGCCGACAGCCATCCCTATCCGGTGGAGCTGGACCTCCCCAGCTGGACCGTGGCGGCGGATGTGGACCTGCGCACCTGGCTGTTCGCCTTTGGCGCCGGCATTCGCATCGAATCCCCGTTGGAGCTGCGCCAGGAACATCGGGAGCGGCTGCAGGCAGCACTGGCGGTGTATCAGGCCGCCTGAACTGGCGCACCAGAATGGGGGCAACCGGATGGCGGATTCCTTATGGCTGAGCCCGCAGCCCCCACCCCCACCCCAGGCCCTGAGCCTCTCGATCTGCCAGCCGGCGTGCACCATCTCTGCGGTTGCGGCCGTAGCCAGCACGGCTGGTTCTGCGACGGCGCCCACCTCGGCAGCGGGCGGGTGTCCTATGAGTTGCGGCTGCAGGAGGCCTCCACGGTGTTGCTGTGTCGTTGCGGTCGTTCTCGCCGCCATCCCCTCTGCGATGGCAGCCACAACGCATCGGCCGGCAAGAGCGGCTGGTGGCCATGGGGCTGAATCAGGGCTCGTAACTTCCGGGTCCATCGGATCCCAGGGTCGTTGGCAGGTGGCCGG
>CANEWU010000163.1 GCA_947442825.1 Synechococcaceae cyanobacterium | reverse complement strand
GGCGCCGATCAGCTCCGCGATCTGCCCATAGGTGGCCAGCTGCCCGGGGGGGATGCGGGCCACCATCGCCCAGACGCGCTGATCAAAGCCCGGCTCCCGCCCCTGAGCGCCGATCCCCATCGGGTCCGCCGTGTTGACCATCCCGCCCATCCTCGCCAAGCCGCAGGCCCTCCCGACGCCTACGGGGAGAGAATGCGGGGAGAGGATGGCCATTTGGTCCGCCCATGCCCCTGCTGCCTCGCCGTTTTGAGCGTCTGCGCGCCGTTCTCGACCGCCGCATGGACGATCTGACGGTGTTCCTGGAGTACGTGGACAAACCCCACAACCTCTCGGCGATCCTGCGCAGCTGCGACGCCGTGGGGGTGATGGAAGCGCACGCGGTCTTCCTCCCGAACCGCCTACCCACCTTCAACAGCACCGCCCAGGGCAGCCAGAAGTGGGTGCCCCTGCTCCGCCATGAGCGATCGGAGGAGGCCCTGGCCAGCCTGCGGGAGCGAGGATTCCGGCTTTACGGCACCCACCTCGGCGTCACGGCGGTCGACTATCGCCTCTGCGACTTCACCGGCCCCACCGCCTTCGTGCTCGGCGCCGAGAAGTGGGGGCTGAGCGCCAGCACGGCAGCGCTGGTGCACCAGGCGATCTTCATTCCGATGGGGGGGATGGTGCAGTCGCTCAACGTGTCGGTGGCCACGGCCACCTTGCTGTTCGAGGCCCTGCGCCAGCGGGAGGCGGCGGGCCTCGCCCCGCAGCGGGGGGAGGGGCTGACCGCCGAGCGCTACCGCGAACGCCTGTTCGAATGGGCCTACCCGGAGGTGGCGGCCTGGTGCCGCACCGAAGGACGCCCCTACCCCGATCTCGACGGGGAGGGGGCGATCGTGGGGCCCCTCCCCCGCGACCGGCGCCTGCGCTGCTGAGGCGGGGCTCAGCCCGCGCGCTCCTGCGGGCCGGAGAGCCACGCCTCCAACCCCTCGCCGAGGAAGGAGAGGCCCAGCACCAGCACAAACATCGCCAGGCCCGGGTAGAGGGCGGTCCACCAGACGCCGGTGGGGACGGCGGTGAGGGCCTGCTGCAGGTCGCCCCCCCACTCCGGAATCGTTTCGGGCAGGCCGAGGCCGAGGAAACCCAGCCCCCCGAGCACCAGCACCGCATCGGCGGCGTTGAGGGTGAGCAGCACGGGCACAGAGGTGATCACATTGCGCAGCAGATAGCGGCGCAGGATCCAGAGGGGTCCGGCGCCCAGGGAACGGGCCGCCTCCACGAACAGCTCGGCCTTCACCTGCGCGGTCTGGTTGCGCACCACGCGGAAGTACTGGGGGACGTAGACCACGCAGAGGGCGGCGGCGGCATTGGGCAGCCCCCGGCCGAGCAGGAAGGCGAGCACCACCGAGAGCAACAACACCGGCAGGGTGTAAAGGGTGTCCATCACCAGCACGAGCGCCCGGTCCACGGCGCCGCCGAGGTAGCCGCTCACCATCCCCAGCGGCACCCCGAGCAGCAGGGCGAGCAGCAGGGCGATCAACACCACCTGCAGCGCCACACCGCTGCCCGCCAGGGTGCGCACGCACACGTCGCGGCCGAGCCGATCGGTGCCGCACCAGTGGGCCCAGGAGGGCGGGGCGTAGATGGGGTTATCGAGCCCGGCATTGGGATCACCGAGCACTCCGGCGTGCTGCAGCGCCGGGGTGAGCAGGGCCACCAGGGCATAGGCGAGCACGATGGCCAGCCCCCAGAGCGCCATCCGGCCGGAGAGGCTGCGGGGCGACCGGAGGGAAAGCACGGCAGGGGGATCGGCGGCGCCCATTCAACTCCAGCCCGCCGGCTGGCGCAGAAGGCTGCTTCTTGAAGCAAAGGGCCGATTCCCACAAGAAGCTCTAGCTTGATCCTGGGTCCCTCTCCAGCCGGGCTTCCCGCCTTGGTGACGCTCACCCCCCGCGCGATGACCTCCCCTCGCCTGCTGATCGTCGACGACGACCCGGAACTGCGCAACTTCCTCTCCACGGAGCTGCGGGTGGAGGGCTACAGCTGCGACGAAGCCGCCACCGGCCAGCAGGCCCTGGGGCAGATCCGCTCCCAGCCCTGGGATCTGATCCTTCTCGACTGGACCCTGCCTGACTTCAGCGGTGTGGAGGTGTGCCGCCGCATGCGCCAGGGCGGCATCTCCACGCCGGTGCTGATGCTCACCGCCCGCGACGAGGTGCGGGAGCGGGTGGAGGCGCTCGATTCCGGCGCCGACGACTACCTCACCAAACCCTTCTCCATCGAGGAACTCCTGGCACGGGTGCGGGCGCGACTGCGGCGCACCGGCCTCGACGAACCCGAGGATGGCTGGCTGCGGGTGTCCGATCTGGCGGTGAACCCCTCCAGCCGCGAAGTGATGCGGGGCGAGCAGGCGATCCACCTCACCGCCCGCGAGTTTGATCTGCTGCTGCACCTGATCCGCCATCCGAGCCAGGTGCAGGAGCGGCGGAGCATCCTCGATGCCCTGTGGGGCGAGAACTGGGTGGGCGACGACAACCTGCTCGACGTCTACGTGCGGTATCTGCGCAAGAAGCTCGAACCGCCCGGCAAGGCCACCCTGATCCAGACGGTGCGGGGTGTGGGCTTCATGCTCAAGGAGGGCCCGGTTCGCTAGGGGGGCGATTCGCTTCGCTCCAGGGCCGCAGGTGCAGGCGGAAATCGGCCCCCCCGCGGGGCCCATCAACGACGGTCAGCCGCCCCCCCATCGCCTGCATCAGCAGCTGGGCCACCGACAGCCCGATGCCGCTGCCGCGGATATCCACCGCCGCCTTGCCGCGCACGAAGCGCTCGAAGATCGCCTCGCGCTCCTCCACCGCCACGCCGGGGCCGCTGTCACGCACATGGAGCAGCAGCTCCCCCTCCAGCGCCTCGGCCGCCAGGACAATCGGCCCCTCCGGGGCGTAGCGCAGGGCGTTGTCCACCAGGGCCGCCAGGCACTGCTCCAGCCGGCCCGGATCGCCGGCGGCCAAGGGGAAGGATCCCTCGTGGGCGGGGGGTTCGAGGCGCAGGCGCCCCTGGGAACCGGGGGCCAGGCGCTCGAAGGATTCCAGCAGCAGATCCTCCAGGTCGATGGGCTGGCGGCGCAACTCCAGGCGGCCGGCATCCTGGCGGGCCAGATCGAGCAGATCACTCACCAGGGCGCCCATGCGGCGGGCTTCGGCACTGATCAGCACCAGGGAGGGCCCGAGGGCAGCGGCGGCGGGGGAGCGCTGCAGGCTCTGGGCATGGCCGGAGATCAGGGTGATCGGCGTGCGCAGTTCGTGGGCCACCCCGTCCACGAAGGAGCGCTGCCGCTCCCAGGAGGTCGCCAGGCGCTCGAGCATGGCGTTGAAGGAGGCGGCGATCGGCTGGAGCTCCTGGGGCTGGGCGGCCACATCGAGCGGCACCAGCTGGGCGGGCGGCAGGGGATAGGAGGAGAGTTCGCGGCTGAGGGCCTCCAGCGGACGCACCAGCCCCCGCTGCGTCACCGGCCGCAGCAGCAGGGCTGTGAACAGGGCGGCCACGGCGGCGGCGGCGGCGAGGAGCTGGAGGGTGATCTCCTGCTGGCGGATGGCGGCAGTCACATCCTGGTGAAGCTGGAGGGAGCGGCGGCTGCCATCGGCGAAGGCCAGGGGCGTGGCGCTCTCGAGCACCAGGCGATCGCCCTGGCTGATCAGGCGGGGCGGCCGCGGCGGGGCGGGAGGGGCGAGCTCCAGGAGCAGGCCGGGCATCAATAACCCCTTGGCGACGGCGGGGAACTGGGCCGCCGAGCGGGCCCGCAGCACCACTTCGGTGGAGAGCTCCCGCATCAGGTGCTGGTGGGCCTGGCGGCGCTCGAGCTGGGCCAGCGAGAGGTTGGCGGCCACCAGCAGGGCGTAGCCGGCCAGCACCGCGAGCACGGTTCCGCCCTGCAGGAGATCACGCAGGGAGGCCGGCGACCGTCCACGGCGGGGGCGATCAGAGGGTTTTAAGGTTTTTTTCATGGAAATCTCCCCTAAGCACCCGACGAGGTGCTAAAACTTAAGCAGTGCCAAGCACAACCATGCAAAACACACTCCAAACCCGCTCCATCCAAGCCCGTCGCCCTGGCGCCTCGGGCATCGCCTTCCGCAACCGGCTGGTCAGCAGCCTGCTGAAGCGCCGTGAGTCCCTCGATCCCTCCTCCCGCGGCTTCACGCTGGTGGAGCTGATGATCGTTGTGGCCATCGTCGGCATCCTCGCCGCCGTTGCCCTTCCCAACTTCCTGCAAGCCCGCAGCGCCGCCCTGATCGGCGCCCGCGTCGGCGAGTCCATCGGCTTCGCCAAGGAGTGCGCCGTCTTCACCGTCACCGGCATCGGCGTCACGCCGAAACCGCCCGCCGGCGGGACCGATGGCGGCGTCTCCGTCACTCAATGCACAGGACAGGATTCTGGTGGCACCGTGGTAGCCAGCTGGGGTGCCGCCCGGGCCTCCGGTGTTCGCTGCCTTTCCAGCACCTCCACCAGCACCAGCGCCACGTCGACGGTCACCGTCAGCACCAGCGGCACCCTGACCTGCGCCTTCAGCTGAGCCCCCCATTGGCTGCCCTGCAGCGGCTCCGCACTCCGGAGCCGCTTTTTTTTGGCCGGGCGCGGCAGGGAAACCCAGGGGAAACGGAGGGGAATCCGAAGCCGCCGCCGCCGTGCCTGAAGGCAGCCAGGGCCGCTAACCTTGTTAGACAGACAACATTTCAAGACGGGGAGAACGATGAACTCGCGTCTTTGGTTACAGCTGCTGGCCCGCCAACCCCGCGGCCGTCACACCCGAGAAGGGGGCTTCGCGATGGCCCTGTCCCTGTTCGTGGCCGCCACCGTGCTGGTGGGCTGGGTGGCCCTTGCCAACCGCAGCAATTCCAGCCGCCTGGGGGCCGCCCTGCAGGATGAAAACCGGGAAGCCCGCATCGCCGCCGAATCCGGCCTGGCGGTGGTGATCGATGAGCTAAACCGGCCGGCCAACCGAAGGATCCTGGTCAGAGGCCAGATGATCGGCGTGTCGGCAAACCCTGCCCTCGAACCCTGGAACCAGCCCATCACCAATAATTCGTCCGCACTGGTTAACCCCTGCGCAAACACGGAAGTCAAAACAGAAGAAAGAATCCGACCTACTGCGCTGGCCACCAGCATCGGCCAAGGCGAAAACGGTGATTACATTCCTCTAACCGGTCGCAGCGGCTCTGATCGTTACGCCCGCCGCTTTCGGCTTGTGCGCTACGAACTCAAAAACGCCGATCGCAGCACGGGCCCTGACTACGACCCTGACAACGTCAACCTGCGCCCGAATCCGGTCGACCCCGGCAGCAATACGGTGAAGTTCCCGAAACGTGGCGTCGGCTACGTAGAGCTCACGGTAGAAGGCCAGGTGCTCCGTGGTGGGAAACTCCTCTC
>CANEWU010000162.1 GCA_947442825.1 Synechococcaceae cyanobacterium | reverse complement strand
TGAGGGTGCCCTCAATTTTGTCGCGTCCGCGCATGGCAGCGAGGGTGCCGCTTCTGCTGTTGCCGAGCCCCTGTTCACTGCGCCCGCAGACGTTCTGCTTCCTGCCGAAGCCGAGTCCAGCCCAGCGCCTACCAGTCCAGCTGACGTGACCGAGGCGGTCGCCAGCACCGCCGATGCCCTGAGCACCGCCGATGCCCTGAGCACCGTTGATGCCACCAGCCCCGTCGATGCCCTGAGCACCGCCGGTGCCCCCAGCCCCGCCGAAGCCACAGTCAGCGAGATCAAGGCGAGCGAGCCCCTGGTCAGCGATGTTGCGCCCAATGGTTTCGCCGATTTCGGCCTGCGGCCCGACCTGCTCGAGGGTCTGATCCGCATCGGCTTCCGGGATCCCACCCCGATCCAGAAGGCCACCATCCCCGATCTGCTGCTCGGCCGCGACCTGCTCGGCCAGGCCCAGACCGGCACCGGCAAGACGGCCGCCTTCGGCCTGCCCCTGCTGCATCGGCTGGATCCAACGGCCCGCACCCCCCAGGTGCTGATCCTCACCCCCACCCGTGAGCTGGCCCTCCAGGTATGTGAGGCCATCCGCAGCTTCGCGGCCGCCATGGGCGACGTGCGGGTGCTGGCGGTCTACGGCGGCGCCGACTTCCGCGAACAGATTCAGCAGCTGCGCCGGGGCGTGCCGATCGTCGTGGGCACCCCGGGCCGGGTGATGGACCACATGCGCCAGGGCACCCTCGATGTCTCCGGTCTGCGCACCCTCGTGCTCGACGAAGCCGATGAGATGCTGCGCATGGGCTTCCTTGAAGATGTGGAGTGGGTGCTGGAGCAGCTGCCGCCAACGCGCCAGGTGGTGCTGTTCTCCGCCACGATGCCCTCAGAGATCCGCCGTCTGACGCGCCGCTACCTCACCGACCCTGCAGAGGTGACGATCCGCACCAAGGGCGCCGAGGGCCGCCGGATCCGTCAGCGGTTCCTGACCGTGCCGGCCCCTCGCAAGCTCGAAGCCCTGGAGCGGGTTTTGGAAGCCGAAGGCGGCGAAGGGGTCATTGTCTTCGCCCGCACCCGCGCCGTCACCCTTGACGTGGCGGAAGCCCTCGAGACCCTCGGCCATGAAGTGGCCGTGCTGAACGGCGAGGTGCCCCAAGCCCAGAGGGAGCGCACGATCGAACGGCTTCGCGATGGCCGCGTCGACGTGCTGGTGGCGACGGATGTGGCCGCCCGCGGCCTCGATGTCGACCGCATCGGCCTGGTGGTGAACTACGACGTGCCCTTCGATGGCGAGGCCTATGTGCACCGCATCGGCCGCACCGGCCGGGCCGGTCGCCGCGGCGACGCCATCCTGTTCATCACGCCGCGGGAGCGACGTCTGCTGGCGGGCCTGGAGCGAGCCGCGGGCCAGCCGATCGAAGAGATGGAGGTGCCCGCCAACGCCACCATCAACCAGAGTCGCCTCGACAGGCTGCGCCAGCGCCTCACCGACGCCGTCACCACGCCGCCCGGCGAGGAGGAGGAGCGGGCTTTGTTGGCCGAACTCGTGCAACGGGTGGCCGGGGAACTCAACTGCCCACCAGAACGCCTGGCCCTGGCTGCCCTGCAACTCAGCCTGGGGGGCCGACCGCTGCTGCGGCATGGAGAGGAATCCCTGGGGTTGGTGAGCGAACGGCGCGAACGGCCGCGCCGCACCGATGGGCGAACGGATGGGCGTCCAGACGGCCGCCCGGAGGGACGCCCCCAGGGCCGCGGCGACGAACCCCCCGAGGCGCACATGGAGCGCTTCCGCGTTGAGGTGGGCTGGCGCGATCGGGTCCGACCCGGCAACATCGTGGGCGCCATCGCCAATGAGGCGGGCCTCGACGGCCGCTCGATCGGACGCATCCAGATCTTCGACTCGCACAGCCTGGTCGATCTGCCCAAGGGTATGCCCCAGGATGTGTTCTCGGATTTGAGCCGGCTTCGGGTGATGAATAAGGAGCTTCAGATTTCCCGAGTCCCCACCTGACAATGCCCCCCCCGCGATTTGCCCGCCTGCTGGCAGCCGCCAGCTTTGCCCTTGCCTCCATTGCCGCCCTAGGCGGTCCTGGGGCACGGGCAGGCGGAGTGGGGGAGATCGTGATGGCCGTCTGCCTGAGCGCCTTCGAAAACGAGATGGCCCAGGCCGGCAAACGCCCTCCTGCCGGCATGGCCAACTACGCCTGCTCGTGCGTGGTCGGCCAGATCAGCAGCGGCCAGAGCATCGAAGAAGCCCGCACTAGCTGCCGCAGTGCCACAGCCCTCCGCTATCCCATCTGAGAGCTGGTGCACAACCGCCCATCAGGCGCACAGGCTCGTCACCCCTCCGGTGCCGAGCACAGAAAGTTGCCTCACCGACAGGCGCTCCACGGCGGCCACCAAGGCCGGCTGGGCGTCCATCGTTTCGGTGACTACCAGGGCCTGCAGCAGGTCAAAAAGATCCTGCGAGGCCAGTTCACCGTTCTCGCGCCAGGCGAGGCTCCAGGGGGCAGGGGCCGTCATCGTCGGGATCGCGGGGATCAGGGTTTGCTGACAATGGGGCACTCTCCGATGGCGCGGGCGGTTCTTCCGTTTCGTTTCCGTTCTGCTTCAAGCTTCTCCATGTTCCTGGAACCCGCAAGGTAGAGTCAGCGCGATTCCAAGACGCCCAGGCTCTCCCAAGGCTCGACCAGCCGGCGGATACCTCCCAGGTTCGACCCCCTTCAGGCTTCGATCTCCGGTCTTCACCGTTCACTGGACTTTCCCGGGACTCCCGGCCTCCCACGAATCCGTCCCAGCCAATTGCGTGAATGACCATTTACATCGGCAACCTCTCGTTCCAAGCCGAACGGGAAGACCTCGTGGACCTCTTCGGCCAGTACGGCGAGGTGAAGCAGTGCAGCCTGCCCCTCGACCGGGAAACGGGCCGCAAGCGTGGTTTTGCCTTCGTCGATCTGATCGATGACGAGGCGGAGCAGAAGGCCATCGACGACCTGCAGAACGTCGAGTGGATGGGCCGGATGATCCGCGTCAATAAGGCCACCCCGCGCGAAGGCGGTGGCGGTGGTGGCGGTGGCGGCGGCAACCGCGGCGGCAACCGTGGTGGCGGCGGCGGCGGCTACGGCGGTGGTGGTGGCGGCGGCGGTGGCTACGGCTCCGACGACGGCAAGCGCTGGTGAGTGCCGCTGGCACAGCGGCAGGGGGCGGCGAATGGGGCGCGCGGTTGCGCCATCAGCTCCGCCCCCATCGCCGCACTGTGCTGCTGGCCTCCCTTGCCTCCGTCCTCAATAAGCTCTTCGACCTTGCCCCGCCGGTGCTCATCGGTCTGGCGGTGGATGTGGTCAGCCGCCAGGGCAATTCTTGGCTGGCGACACTTGGCCTTGCGTCGGTGCCCTCCCAGCTCGGCGCCCTCGCCCTGCTCTCGTTTGCTCTCTGGAGCGCCGAATCGCTGTTCGAGTACTGCCAGCGGATTCTTTGGCGCACCCTGGCCCAACGCATGCAGCATGAGTTGCGCCTCGAGGCCTGGCAGCACCTCCTGCAGCTCGACATGGCCTGGTTCGAGGCCACAAGCGGAGGCCGTCTGCTGGCCATCGTCAACGACGACATCAACCAGCTCGAGCGCTTTCTCGACAGTGGCGCCAACGAGATCCTTCAACTGATCACCACCGTGGTGGCGGTGGGGGGGGCCATGCTCTGGCTCTCCCCTCAGATTGCCGGGCCAGCCTTCCTGCCCATCCCGGTGATCCTCTGGGGATCACTGAGGTTCCAGAGACGGCTTGAGCCCCGCTACGCGGAGGTGCGGGAGCGGGCTGGGGCGATCGCCGCCCAGCTCTCCCACGACCTGGCGGGCATGCTCACCCTCCAGACCTACGGAGCTGAAGCATGGTCGCTCCAGGCCCTGCGCCAGCGCAGCGATGCCTACCGAAGCAGCAATGGCCAGGCGATCCGCCTCTCCTCGGCCTTTGTGCCGCTGATTCGTTTCGCCATCCTCTTCGCCTTCCTCGCCATCTTGGTGATCGGGGGGCTGCAGGCCTGGCGCGGTGCTCTGGCGATCGGCACCTACAGCTTCCTGGTGTTCATCACCCAGCGGCTTCTCTGGCCACTCACCGGCCTGGGCCAAACCCTCGATGACGGGCAGCGGGCCCTCGCCTCCGCCCGCCGGGTGCTGGATCTGCTCGACACTCCGCTGGCCAGGCCCGGCGGCATGATCCCCCTGCCGATTGGATCGGTCCGCGGGGAGATCCGCTTCGAGGCGGTGGACTTCGCCTACCCCAACCGGGCGCCGCTGCTCGTCGACTTCGAACTGACCGTGCCCGCCGGCAGCACCTTGGGGATCGTCGGGGCGACCGGGGCGGGCAAGAGCACGCTCGCCAAACTGCTGCTGCGCCTCCAAGAGCCCCTTCAGGGCCGCATCCTCCTCGACCGCCAGCCGATCGAGACCCTGCGCCTCGCCGATCTGCGCCGGGCCATCGCGCTCGTGAGCCAGGAGGTCTTCCTGTTCGATGGCACCGTGGCCGCCAACATCGCCCTCGGCCGCAGCGACGGAGACCGGGCCGCGATCGAGCGGGCTGCGGTGCTGGCGGAGGCTGCCTCCTTCATCGAGGAGCTTCCCGAGGGCTACGACACCCTGGTCGGCGAACGGGGCCAAAGGCTCTCCGGCGGCCAGCGCCAGCGCATCGCCCTAGCCCGGGCGATCCTGCGCGATCCACCCGTTCTGATCCTCGATGAGGCCACCGCAGCGGTGGACAATGAAACCGAGGCGGCGATCCAGCGCTCCCTCGATCGCTTCACCGCCCACCGCACCACCGTGGTCATCGCACACCGACTGAGCACGGTGCGCCATGCCGATCGCATCGTGGTGCTCGAGCGGGGCCGGATCGTCGAGAGCGGCGCCCATGGCGAGCTGTTGGCCCGCAACGGGGCCTATGCAGCGCTGTGGCGGGTGCAGGCGGGGCTGCGGCCTGATGAGGCCTTGCGCCTCTAAAGGATGCCGTAGCGTTTCCGGCATGAATCGACACACCGCCAGGTCCGTCGCCCGCACGCCGGTCCGGCCCCCCGCCCGGCGGCCCTCCAGGGCACCGGTGCTGCTAGCCATGGGGATTGGGCTGGCCGGGGGGGTGCTGTTGTCGGGGCCCTTGGCCGAGCAGCTGCGGGGATCCCTGCTGGCCGCCCCAGGGGCCATCGCCAATCCCTTCGCCGCCTGGGCTGATCTCGGCAACGAGAACGTGCTGCTGCTTGGCACCGACGTGGGTGGCGGCAACACCGATGTGATTGCGGTGCTGCGGGTGGATGGCGATGTCACCCGCATCACCCAGATTCCGCGGGACACCTACATCGAATCGGAGCGCTTCGGACCGCTCAAAATCAACGCCCTCTACGCCCTCGGCGGCACCGAGGTGATCAAGCAGGAGGTGGGCCAAGG
>CANEWU010000161.1 GCA_947442825.1 Synechococcaceae cyanobacterium | reverse complement strand
GTGGCGCTGAGAGTGAGCGGTTGGTCCGCCGTGAGGCCGTAGCGGAAGCGCAGCAGGGCCGTAGCGACCTCTTCCTGGGGGTTGGTGCTAGCGCAGGCCAGGCTTTCCACCAGCCGCAGGTCGCTGCTTGCCCCCTGCTGGGCATCGAGGCTGAGCGGCTCCTGGGCGCGAAACAACACCTCGCGAATGTCCAGGGCCGTCAGCCCTGTGGCATCGGCCAGTTCGGCCAAACTGGGATCGCGGCCCAGTTGCTGGGCCAGGCCGTGCTGGCACTTCCGCAACCTCTGCAGCTGGTCCACCATCGTGGAGGGCAAGCGGATCGTGCGCCCGCGATTCACCAGGGCGCTGCCGATGCCGTCACGGATCCACCAGGTGGCATAGGTGGAAAAGCGATAGCCACGGCTGGGGTCGAAGCGCTCAACCGCCTTGATCAAGCCAATGCTCCCCTCCTGGATCAAATCCTCCAAGTCACAAGCCCGAGGCTGATAGCGGCGCACCAGGCTCACCACCAGGCGCAGATTGGCTGCCACCATGCGACTGCGGGCACGCTCCGACCGACGCAGACAACTCTGCAACTCACGCACGCCCAAGCCAGCTTCCAGAGCCCATGCATGCTCAGAGGGGTCCTTACCTCCGGCGCGGACCATCATTTCTTCTTGCACCTCCAGCAATTGCCGCCCTTTCTGCACCTGGCGCGCCAGGGCAATCTCCTCGGATGCCGATAGAAGGGGGATGCGCCCAACGGCGCGCATGTGCAGGCTGAGTGCGTCGCAGCGGCCCAGGGGGCGCTTCTGTGGCGCAGACATCGGCGGGAAGGGTGGGAAAGGTCGGCTGACGCTAAAGACGGAAACTGAGGAGTGGGCGCAGCTGACGCATCAGGCCAACTCAGCAGATTCAATCAAAACGATCAGCTCGCCTGATCGGCGGCAAGCCTTGAGCCCCACCGCTCTGCGGCGGCAAGCCGATGCCCGCCAGAGGGCGCTAGAAAGCCCAACTTCAACACCAAGAGAAGCCCGGCAAATGAAACCATCCAATGAAACTGCCAAGAAACAATCTGCATTGACCAAGAAGCTTGACGAGGAGGTAACAAAGCGCGAAATGGCTACATAACTCAACCATCAACAGCCCATAGGCAGTCGTTGGCACGCAGGGCACACAACGCCAGGCGACTGTTCCCATTCTCCCCCTGCCTGCCTAAGAATCAGCAGACTTAGGCAGCCCGCGATGCCCTCCCTGCTCCCGATGATGCTGGAGATCAGCCCACACCAGCTGGAGGTCGCTGAAACGCTGCTGGAGGTCGGCCGCTTCGTGGTGATCTTCCTGGTCGCGCGCGTCATCGCCGAGCTGCTGGTGCGCCTCCAGCTCCCCACCATCCTTGGCGAGCTGGTGGCGGGCGTGCTGATCGGCGTATCGGGCCTACACCTGATCATTCCGCCCCAGAGCGGAGCGGAGCTCAGTGCTGCCGTGACCGGCCTGGTGGGCTCCTTGGCCGAGATCACGCCGGAAGCGGTGCGACACGTCTACGACGAAACGTTCCCCAGCCTGCAGTCGGTCTCACAGCTCGGCCTGTTTGCCCTGCTCTTCCTCACCGGCCTGGAGAGCGATCTCGATGAACTGCTGGCTGTGGGGGCGCAGGCGATCTCGGTGGCCCTGGCCGGCGTGGTGCTCCCCTTTGTGCTCGGCACGGCGGGCCTCCACTTCCTGTTCCATCTGCCCCTGATCCCCTCGGTGTTCGCCGGTGCCGCCATGACCGCCACCTCCATCGGCATCACCGCCAGCGTGTTTGGCGACCTGAACTGGCTGAGGCGCCGGGAGGGTCAGATCGTGATCGGTGCCGCCGTGCTCGACGACATCCTCGGCATCGTCATCCTGGCGGTGGTCGTGGCGATCGGCGGCGGCGGCTCCTTGAGCCTGGGGCCGCTGCTCCGACTGGGGCTAGCGGCAGTGGTCTTCGTGGCGGTGGCCCTGGTACTCAGCCGCAAGGCTGCGCCGGCCTTCGACTGGGTGGTCGACCGCCTGAAGGCTTCGGGGAATGTGGCGGTGGCCAGCTTCCTCGTGCTCACCGTGTGCTGCTTCGCCGCCCAGGCGATCGGTCTGGAGGCGGCCCTGGGAGCCTTTGCAGCAGGCCTCATCCTCAGTTCCTCCAAACACACCGACGACATCGAGGCCGCGGTCAAGCCGCTGGTGGCCCTGTTCGCCACGGTGTTCTTCGTGTTGATCGGCACGGGCATGGAGCTGTCGGTGCTCAACCCCTTCAATCCGGCCAACCATGAAGGGTTGATCGTGGCCGCCTTCCTGCTGGTGGTGGCGATCGTGAGCAAGGTGGTGGCCGGCTGGAGCTACCTGAGCCAGGAACCCACCAACCGGCTGGTGGTGGGGCTCGGCATGATGCCCCGTGGTGAGGTGGGTCTGATTTTCCTCGGCCTCGGCAGCCAAGCAGGCATTCTCAGCGAGGCCCTGGAAGCGGGAATCCTGGTGATGGTGATCGGCACCACCTTCCTGGCGCCGGTGCTGCTGCGCCTGGTGATCCCAAGCGAGCCCGGCGCCTCGCCAGCCCCTCAACAGACGGCCACGGAGAGCAACTGAAGGGCACCCACCGAGGGGGCAGGAGCGGGAGGTTCAGTAACGGGGCACCGAGGGGTCGATCTCCTCGCTCCAGGCATTGATGCCGCCGGCCACATTCACCCCCTCGATGCCGTGCCGGCCCAGGGCGATCAGGGCCTTGGCCGAGCGGCCGCCCAGCTTGCAGTGCACGTAGAGCTTCTTCCCGACGGCCATCCGACGCACATCCTCAATCGCTTCGCCGCTCTCGATCCGGTCGAGGGGCACCAGCACCGAGCCGGGGATCACAGCGATCTCCGCTTCGTTGGGGTTGCGCACATCGAGGAGCAGCAGATCCTCCGGCTGGCCGTCGATCAGGGTTTTCAGCTCAGCGACGGTGATGGTGGGCACGCTGCCCGCCTCCTCCTGGCCGGGGGCTGTGCCACCTACACCGCAGAACTCCTGGTAGTCGATCAAGCGATCGATCACCGGGCGCTCCGGGTTGGGGCGCAGCTTGAGCTCGCGGAAGCTCATCTTCAGGGCATCAAACAACAACAACCGGCCGCTCAACGTGGTGCCGATTCCGGTGATGATCTTCACCGCCTCAGTGGCCTGGATCACGCCGATGATCCCAGGCAGCACCCCCACCACGCCCCCCTCCGCACAGGAGGGCACCATGCCCGGCGGCGGCGGCTCGGGGAAGAGGTCGCGGTAGTTAGGGCTCTCGGCATCGAGGTTGAACACCGTGGCCTGGCCCTCAAAGCGGAAGATCGAGCCGTAGACATTCGGCTTGCCCAGCAGCACGCAGGCGTCGTTGACCAGATAACGCGTGGGGAAGTTGTCGGTGCCGTCGCACACCAGGTCGTAGCCGCCGATGATCTCCAGCGCGTTCTCGCTGGTGAGGGCTGTCTCGTAGAGATCCACCTGACAGTGGGGGTTGATCTCATGGATGCGGTGCTTGGCCGATTCGATCTTCGGTTTGCCCACCCAGCTGGTGCCGTGGATCACCTGGCGCTGGAGGTTGCTGTGGTCCACCACGTCGAAGTCGACGATGCCGAGGCGGCCGACGCCGGCGGCGGCGAGGTAGAGGAGCAACGGCGAGCCAAGGCCGCCGGTGCCTACGCAGAGCACCGAGGCGGCCTTGAGGCGCTTCTGCCCCTCCATGCCCACCTCCGGCAGGATCAGGTGCCGCGAGAACCTCGCCACCTCGTCGGGGGTGAGCTGCACGCCGGTGGTATCGGGAGGAAGCATCGGTCCCGGTTCACATTTTCAATCCACCATTCTCCACACCAGGGGGTGCGGTGGTTGTGGATCCTGCCCCGGATCGTCGAAGCCCCCATCCAGCCACCAACAGCCCAGGTCCCCCTCCACCAGGGCGCCGCCCCCGGAAGGGGGGGCCAGAATCACCATCAGGGTGGGCCCGGCGGTGAGGGTCAGGTCGGTGGCGGAGGGAACCGGACCACCGTCGGGGTGGCTGTGGGCCGCGCCCAGCACCTCCAGGCCCCGCTCCCGGGCCCAGCGCTGTGCCAGCAGCTGCTCGCGGGGATCGAGCCGGAAGCGGTGCCGGCGCTCCCCGCTGGGCTCCCAGGTGTTGAGGGCGGGCCAGATCCGCTCCACACGCCAGAGGCGCCCCCCGGAGCCCCCAGCCTCCCCTGGGGCCCTCCGGCGACGCCCCAGGAGCAGGGCGCATCCCTCCTGGGGCTCAGCTGCGGCAAGAACCCGGCGCAGAACCGTCAGGGCCTGCCGATGGATCTCAAGCCCGGGTGGCGTGAACGGGAGCACGAGGGGTAACTTAGGCCCGTCCATTCACGGCTCGTCCACTCCCATGAGCGAAACCCCTAGCGCCCCCCCGGAGACAAGCCAGGACACCGACCTCTCCACTCCTGCGGCCGCTACCGCCGAGGGCTCCGACCACGGTTTTGACTTCAGCGGGCGCTACCAGGAGGTGGTGGGCAAGCTGAATGAAACCCTCGATAAGCTTGATTGGTCCGAAATGGGCAAAATCGGCAAGATCACCGGCATCTTCGTGGCTGTGATCGTCGCCCAGATCCTGATCAAAGGAGTGCTCGACACCATCAACCTCCTTCCGATCGTCCCCGGCCTCCTCGAGCTTCTCGGCTTGGTCGTGGTGGGCAAGTGGAGCTGGGACAACCTCACCACCAGCGAAAAACGCAACGTGGTGATCGATCGTCTGCAGAGCGTGAAGCGGGAGTATCTGGGCTGAGTCCCGCTCAGCCACCAGCTCTGTCCTGCCCAAGCAACCTCGCAATCGCGCGCTGGCTCTGCTCGACGTAGGTGCCGCCAAACAAATTGGCGTGGTTGAGCAGGTGATAGAGGTTGTACAGATTTCGGCGGTCCTCGTGGCCCGCCGGCAAAGGCCACGTCGCTCCATACCCTTCGAAGAAGGCGGTCGGGAACCCACCGAACATTCGGGCCATCGCCAGATCCACCTCTCGATCAGCACGGTGTACCGCGGGGTCGAAGAGCGCTCCCCGGCCGTCACCTAGAAGTCCGGCGTTACCGCTCCACAGGTCCCCATGCACCAGGCATGGCTCCGGCCGGTGCGAACCCAACCACTGCGGCACCCGCCCCAGCAGGGCTGCGGCCCCTGGCAGCGAACCCGCTCGGCGCAAAAAACGATCGATTTGGGGGGCGAGGCGACGCTCCGCGAAGAGCCGGCCCCAGTCCTCCAGCCAGCCATTGGCTTGGGGTGTCGAGCCGATGTGGTTGTCGCGCCACCAGCCGAAGGCCGACCCGCCCCGATCGCCCGCCACCAGCGGACCCTCCAGGCTGCGGCGATGCAGGGCGGCCACGCAAGCGCCCAGGGCCCGCCAGGGCTCCCCTGCCCCCCCTGCGGAGCGCAGATCCAACCAGGGCAGCACC
>CANEWU010000160.1 GCA_947442825.1 Synechococcaceae cyanobacterium | reverse complement strand
GGGGATCATCAGCACGCCGAACCAGCCCACGTAGAGGCGGTTGTTGGTGGAGGTGATCCACTCGCAGAACTGGTTCCACGCCGAAGCGCTGGAGCGCTGTTGGATTGTGGCGGTCATGAGTTCGAGAGGGTGTGCCGCAGCCCGGAGGCTGGAGCGGAAGAGAAGGGCGGAATCCCGCCTTGTATCACTGTAACGGGATGTTGCGCGTTCTGTGAGGGGGATTCATGAAGAAAAGCCGAGGCCCCCGACGGACCGGTCGGAGCCGGTCGCCAGGGGCCTCGGTGCTGGGGCGGATCCCCGCCTCAGCGCTTTGGGGTCTGGCCTGCCATCAAAGGGTCGCGGCTACCAGGTTGGCCCAGGGGTCTGCGCCCGCGAACAGCGACGTGACGCCCGTACGGAACTGGTCGCCCACCGCCTGGGAGGAGGCGATGAAGGCCGGCTTGGTGGAGAGGATGTCGTTGCTGGCCTGCACCTGGAAGGCGTTGCCGTTGGGGGCGAGGAACCCGGCCGTGGAGGTGCGCACCATGATGTCGCGCAGGCTGTCGAGTTGCCCCCAGAGATCGCTTCCGTCGCCCTTGAGGCGAGGGATGTAATAGAAGCGATCCCCCTCCTGTTCCCGATCCAGCTGCTCGAGGAACACGTAGGCCATCAGGGGGCCCATCTGGCCGGTATCGCCGGTGGGCTTTTCGGCGAGCATGCCTACCCAGGCATCCACGTCTTCGAGCTTGGCGTAGACCGAGCGGAACTTGGTCAGCAGCTCGCTGGTGCCCCAGCTGCTGGAATCGGCCTGGTTGAAGGCGCGGGCAGTTCCCGCCCCATCGGTGGCCGGCTTCCAATCGCGCATGTTGCTGCCGAATTCCTCCCAGCTGCCATAGGGCTTAAACAGCGGATTGCCCTGGAAGCGGGCGGTGGTGTCGGTGCCGTTGGCCTTGAGCAGGGGGCCATTGGTGAAGAGCTCGCGGCGCATCTGGTTGAAGCCCGGCAGGCCCACCTCCCGGCCGCGTAGCACGTTGGCGGTGAACAGATCCAGGTTGCGGGTTACCAGGTTGTTGCGCACCGCATCGGTCATCAGGGTGTCGATCACTTCGTGGGCCTGCTGCAGGAGCCCCGCCTGAATGGCGCTGGTGCCATAGCCGTAGAAGAGAGCGGGGTTGAGGAAGCCGTTGAAGAGATCCACGCCCGTGATCAGATCCTGGCTGATCTGGCTGTGGCCCACCCGGTAGGACGCCACCGCAAACTCCAGCGAGATGGAAGCATCCACATTCGGGTTGTAGGCGTCAAAGCCATGCTTGCCAGCGCCCAGATCGAGAACCTTGTCGCCAGCGAGGCTGGGGGCAAATTCCTCGTAGATCATCTTCTGGTATTCCGCCTCCACGATGATGCGGGCCATGCTGTGCAGGTCGGCCTCACTGATGCCGCTGACGCCGAAGTTGGCCGCGCTTGCCCTGAGGTTGTCCACCTGGAAGTTGTGTTCCCGGGTCCACAGGGTGTGGAAGGTGGAGAGGCCGATGTTTTCGTTCGCCCGCCAATCACCGGCCACCGCGTGGAAGAGCAGCAGGCCGGCGCCCCAATCTTCCGCTTTGATCAGCGGTTGGGCCGCCAGCAGCGGAGCACTGATCGGCCGGCCGGGAAAGTACGGCGCCAGGGCGGCTGGGGTCTGCCCCCGCAGGACATCCGAGATGCCATCGAGGTTTTGATCGATCGCCGCCAGGGTGCCGAAGTTGGGATCGGTCAGGTTTTTGATCGAGCCGGCGGTGGCGTTGATCGCCTTGGCGGTGTCCCCGATCAATGGGGCGCCGCTGAGCTTTTTGTAGGTGGGGCTTGTGGGATCGAAATCCTGCACATTGCCCGCATTGACGAAGCGGAGATCTTTGGTGAGTGCCACCCAGGCTGAGCTGCCGATCGCCACGCCATTGCCCACGCCACTGCCGCTGTTGGCGGTGAGGATGGCGTTGATCAGGGTGGGATTCACCCCGTTGTTCAACAGGATCTCGGCGTAGGTGGGCATCTGGGGCAGGCCGTCACCGCTGAGCAGGCGTGAGGAGAGAAGCTTGGCGGTCTTCACCAGCTGGAAGCCGCCCGGGGCTGTGCTGTCCACCAGCCGCACCAGGCCGTTGGCCACACCCGTGACCTTGCGACCGTTGACCGTGCCGCCGATTTTGTACACCAACCCGGCCTGATCGGTGTAGACGCCAGCGGCATCGAAGCGGGCGCTCTCGCGCAGCAGGTAGGCGTGGGCGTTGTGGGAGCCGTAGGCCTGGCTGTTCTGGATGAAGGCCTCGGTTTTGTTGCGCGAGAGCACATCGGTGTCCACCAGCGGCCGGCCGAGGATCGCGGCGGCGCTCTTCACCGGCGTGGCCACGCCATTGGTGATGGTGAAGCTGTAGAGACCCGCGGCGCCGTGGCGGCCGGCGTTGAAGGAGCCCACCTGCACCAGGGTGCGGCTCACCGGATCCATCACGAACTGGGCCCCCCGATCACCCACCACGCCCACGGCGCCACCGGATGGCTTGGTCAGCGGGTCCTGGCTGGCGGTGGCCGAAGCGATCGACTGGCCGGCTCCGCTGCGCTCCAGGAAGCTGAGACCATGGTCGAAGTACTGGCCGAAGCTCATGTTGCCTTCGTTCCAGCCGCCGCTGTTCGGCATCGGGGCCGCTTGGGCGCCCAGGGCATTGCTGACCAATCGCGCATTGGCCAGGGTCTGATTCAGGGGTTCAACGAGCTTCTTGTTGGCGTTGATGTCGATCCCGCCGTTGTAGCCGCGGGGGCGGCCCATGTCTTCCACCCCATTGACGCTGCCCCATTCAGGCTTGGTGAGGCGTGTGAAGGGGATATCGGGCGTGCCCCAGAATTCGGCTCCGAGACCCTGGCTGTTTGTCTTGTAGGTGGTATCGCTGGGCTTGATGTCATCGGCTGTTCCGTATTTGCCGTCGGCCCCGGCGTTGGAGAGGTTGTTGCCGAAGCTGTTGATCGGCCGGGCACCAGAGATTTCGTACGACTTGCCAAAAACGTCTGTGGCGAAGAATTTGCCGTACTTCTCCGGGTTGGCCAGCTTCAGCAGGTGGTTGATATCGGCCAGCCCGATCTTGAACTGCGAGGCGAAGCTGGCGTAGCTCACCGGTTTGGGGGTGCCGCTTGCCTTGGTGGCGGGCTTCAGCGGGGCGCCCACTACCGGCATGGCTGCCAGGGCGACTTCGGCGGCCGGCAGGGGCGCGGGCGTGGCCGCCGCGATGACGACGGCCTGGGCGGGCGCGGCAGCGGCTGCAGTGGCTGCCATCGCCAGCGGTGTTGTGCCGGTGATCGGAGCCGCACTGGGGCTGGCCGCAGCTGCTGGCGCGGAGCTGGGGGCGGAGGCAGGGGCGGTGCTGGTGGGCAGTGCGGCGGTGCCTGTGGCCGCAGGGGTTGCCACACCTGTCAGCGGATCGGGAGCACTACCCCCTGCGCTGGCGGAAAGGGAGGTGGGAGCGCCGAAAAGAAGAGAGGCAGACGACATTTAGGGGAGAATCTGAGGAGTGAGCGTGCGCTGATCCTCGTCCTTAAGTTGCTCGCCTGTCAATGGTTTTGCCGTTTCTTTCCACCGTTGCGCAAGCTGCAAAGTTGAGGACTTGACTTCTTGATGGTGCCTTATTGCTCATCAGGCATGCCGTTATGTCTATTGCCCTGTCTGGCTTCTCGCCGCTTTCTCCTTGGTTTCTCCTGGCTTGGGCGTGGTCTTGGCGGTCGTTCAGGGTTTGTTCTTTTGTGCCGCAGCGAGTTGCCTTCACGCGTCGGGAGGGTGTGCCTTGGGGTGGAGATGTATCAGGCTTCGGCGCTGTCCCCGATGGTCACGGCTTCCGGAAATGGCTGCGCGAAGCACGGCGCCCTGGCTTTTGCTTCCTTCAAGAGATCGGCAGCCTGTTTGAGAACCCATGCCCAGGGATGTGAGGAGATTCGCCTGCGACACCGCTGACCCGACAGAGTGGGCGGCAGATGGGGGGCGTTCAGGGGCATGGGCACCGTCTCCCCTCGCCGCGTCACCTGGTCGCCCAGCCTCACCCTTGTGCCCAGCCGCGCCTGCTTCAACGCCTGCGGCTACTGCTCGTTCCGTCGCCCCCCCGACCCCCGCGCCCCCCTCGCCGATGCCCTCGGCGACGCCGAGGCCGACCGCCGGCTGGCCGCCGCCCCCCGTGCCGCCGAGGTGCTCCTGCTCAGCGGGGAGGTGGCGCCCCATTCCCCCTGGCGTTCCGCCTGGTTTGCCCGCCTCCTCTCCCTCTCCCGCCGCGCCCTGGCCGCCGGCCGCCTGCCCCACACCAACGCCGGCCCCCTCTCCCGGCGCGAGATGGCCGCCCTCGCTCGCCTCAACCCCTCCCTCGGCCTGATGCTCGAGGGGATCGGCCCCGCCTGGGATGCCCTGCACCGCCACGCCCCGAGCAAACGGCTGCCGGTGCGCCTCGCCCAGCTCGAGCAGGCCGGCCGCCTCGGCATCCCCTTCACCACCGGCCTGCTGCTCGGCGTCGGCGAGAGCGCGGGCGACCGCCGCCGCTCCCTGGAGCACCTGGCCGCCGTGCAACGCCGCTGGGGCCATCTCCAGGAGGTGATCCTCCAGCCCTGGCGCCCCGATGGCGCCGAGGGCCTCCCCCTCTCCGACGTCGCCTGCGACGACCTGCTGGCGCTGATCGCCGAGGCCCGCGCCCTGCTGCCCGCCGAGGTGCACCTGCAGCTGCCCCCCAACCTCTGGCCCGCGTCCCGTCTGATCGAGGCCCTCGAGGCCGGCATCGACGACCTGGGTGGCATCGACAGCCGTGATGTGATCAACCCCGCCTACCCCCAGCCCACCCCCACGGCCCTGGCCAGCCGTCTGGCGGCCGCCGGCTGGTGCCTCGAACCGCGCCTCTGCGTGCACGACGGCTGGATCGGGCTCGTGAATGGGCCGTTGCGCCAGGCCATGGCCCGCGCCCGCCTCTCCCTTCTCTCCCCACAGCATTGTTAGGGTCGGCGCCCGCTGGAGTCGGCCCCTCCCCTGACCCACCCCACCCCTGCCATGGACGCCGCATCGGATGCGCGGGTGCTGCTGGTGCGCCTGCCCTGCAACCCGATCTTTCCGATCGGTCCGGTGTATCTGGCCGACCACCTACACAAAGCCTTCCCCGGCCTGCCGCAGCGCATCCTCGATCTGGCGGCGGTGCCCCTGCTCGATGTGCAGCGGGTCCTGGCGGAGATGGTGGCCTCCTTCCGTCCCACCCTGTTGGTGTTCTCCTGGCGCGATATCCAGATCTACGCGCCGGTGGACGGCCGGGGCGGCAATCCGCTGCAGAACTCCTTCGAGGTGTTCTATGCGCGCAACCCGCTGCGCCGCCTGCGTGGGGCCCTCGGTGGCCTGCGCCTGATGGGGGCTTACTACGGCGAGCTGCGCCGCAACCTCGCCCTGGTGCGCCGTGGCCTGCGCTGGGCCCGCCGCCATGTGCCCTCCGCCCGGGCGGTGGTGGGTGGCGGCGCCGTGAGCGTCTTTTATGAGCAGCTGGGCCGCAGCCTGCCGAAGGGCACCGTGGTGTCGGTGGGGGAGGGGGAAGCGCTGCTGGAACGCC
>CANEWU010000159.1 GCA_947442825.1 Synechococcaceae cyanobacterium | reverse complement strand
GCCACCATCCCCCCACGGCCCCGCCCCGGCCGCACCGCTCGGCGGCTCCTCCCGCACCGCCTGGGCCTTCCTCTCCCCCGCCCTGCTCCTGCTCGCCCTCTCGGTGCTGGTGCCGGCCGCGATGGCGTTGCTGATGAGCTTCAGCCGCACCGGCCTGGATGTGGGGGAGCCGATCCAGTTCGTGGGGCTGGCAAACTTCCGGCGCCTGGCCGCCGACCCGATGTTCTTCCGGGTGGCGGGCACCACCGCCCTCTACTTAATCGGCATCGTGCCGCCGATCGTGGCCGGCTCGCTGGCCCTGGCGGTGCTGGTGAACCGTCGCCTGCCGGCGATCCACTGGTTCCGCGGCGCCTTCTACACCCCCTATCTGGTGTCGCTGGTGGTGGCGGCGATCGCCTTCCGCTGGCTCTACGCCGAGAACGGCCTGATCAATGGCTGGCTGGTGGCCTGGCTTGGGGATCGCTTCACGCCGATCGGCTTCCTCACCGATCCGCGCCTGGCCCTGCCCTCGGTGATGCTCGTCACCCTCTGGAAGGGCCTGGGCTATTTCATGGTGATCTTCCTGGCGGGGCTGCAGGGAATCCCGGCGGAGCTCTACGAGGCCGCCGCCCTCGATGGCAGCGACGGCTGGCGCCGTCACCTCGACATCACCCTGCCCCTGATGCGCCCCTACGTGAGTCTGGTGGCGGTGATCTCGGCCATCGGCGCCACCAAGGTGTTCGAGGAGGTGTATCTGATGACCCAGGGCGGACCAGCGGATGCCACCCGCACGATTGTGTATTACGTGTATGACCAGGCGTTTTCGGAGCTGGAGATAAGCTACGCCTGCACCGTCGGCCTGGCCCTGTTCCTGATCGTGCTGGTGCTCAGCCTGCTGCGCTGGTTGTTTGCCGGCGAGCGCGGCCTGCTCTGATCGGCCCCATCGTTGGCGGGGTGCGAATCTGGAGGGCCGAGTGCCCGCCCCCGTCTTGGAGACGGATCCTTCCGCCCCCCAGCCCCTCGCCAGCGTCGGCATCGTCGGCGGCGGTCAGCTGGCGTGGATGCTTGCGGAGGCTGCCGTGGCCCTCGGCCTGGAGCTGCATGTGCAAACGCCCGACGGTGATGATCCAGCGGTGCGCAGTGCCACCAGCGCCGTGATTGCCCCTCTGGAGGATGGGGCGGCCACCGCCGATCTGGCGCGCCGCTGCGGGGCGATCAGCTTCGAGAACGAATGGCTGCCGCTGGCTCCCCTGGTGCCCCTGGCGGAGGCGGGCGTGGCCTTCCTTCCCTCCCTGGAGGCCCTGGCGCCGCTGGTCAGCAAGCGAGCCCAACGCCAGCTTCTGCACGATCTGCACCTGCCGGCGCCCCAGTGGTGTCCGCTGGAGTCGGTGCTGTCGCCCGCACCCGATTTCTCCACCCCCTCCGCTTCCACCTCCCCCGTAGACGGGTTCTCTGGGTCTCCAGCGGCCGGCGCCCCACCACCGTCCGCCGCCCCTGCGGGCCCCGCCGCCTTCGCCCCCTCCACGACGCCCGGCGATGCCACCCCCTTCCCCGAGCTCCACCTGCCGGAGGGTTTCCAGTTCCCCCTGATGGCGAAGGCCAGCCAGGGGGGCTACGACGGCCGGGGCACCCGCACCGTCGCCGATCTCGAGGAGCTGCGCCAGCTGCTGACTTCGGTGGATCCGGCGGGCTGGATCCTGGAGGAGCTGGTGCCCTTTGAGCGGGAGCTGGCCCTCACCGCCTGCCGCGATCGCCTGGGAAATGTGGTCTGCTTTCCCCTTGTGGAAACCCACCAACACCAGCACGTCTGCGACTGGGTGCTCTACCCGGCCCCGGTTGACCATGCCGTGCGCGCCTTCGGCCGCAACGTGGCTGCCTCCCTGCTCACCGCCCTCGACTACGTGGGCGTGCTCACCGTGGAGTTTTTCTGGGGACCCCGGGGACTGCAGGTGAACGAGCTGGCCCCGCGCACCCACAACTCCGGCCACCTGACGATCGAGGCGTTCCGCCACAGTCAGTTCGAACAACAGCTGCGGGCGGTGGCCGGCCTGCCGCTGGGGCTGATCGAGCCCCTGCTGGAGGGGGCGTTGATGGTCAACCTGCTCGGCCTGCGCGATGGCGATGGCGATGGCGAGCATGCGGCAGAGCGCCAGGCCCTCGAGCAGCTGGAGGGGGCCCGGCTGCATTGGTACGGAAAGCGTGGGGGCGGCCTGGGCCGCAAGCTCGGCCATCTCACCCTTCCCCTGGCGGGGAGCAGCGTGGCGGAGCGGGAGGAGCAGCGCCGCCGCAGGCTGGCGGAAGTTCGCGCGATCTGGCCCCTGCCGGAAGGCCTCTGACCCGCCCGCAGCCGTTACACTGGCGGTGGACTGCTGTGTTGGTGACTGCCTTTCACAGTTTTCTGATCTGACTCCCTTTCGACATGGGGGGTCTTCAGCGACGGCAACGTAAGCCGGCCTTCGAGCTGGAAACGGCGCCCCGCCTCTGACCCCCCTTCTGGTTCTTCCAGGTCGAACACTGGGGTAAGACGGCACGGTGGTCCACCCCTTTTCCTGCTCGGTTCCCGCTCAATGCCCCGGAGACCCCTGGGGCCGCTGAGGGAACCTCAAGCTGCCAATTGATCCAGGTGCTCCTGCAGCGCCTCACGGCTCCAGGTCGTCAGCACGAACACCTCTTGCGCCGAGCCACCTCGGCGCGCCACCAGCTTGTAGCCCCCCCGGATCGGCGCCGACACCCGCAGGCGCAGCGAGGGGCTTCGGCCCCGCACACGGCTGATCACCGCCGGGGTGACCGTGTCGATCCCGTCGGCCTTCGCCAGCTGCCGCAGCAGGGGGATCAGCCCCTCCAGGTAGGTGCTGTGGGTGATCACGACGCGTCCCATCGGTTGGCGTCAGGCCCGCTCAAGGGGCGCCATCGTCAGCCCCTCGGCGCCCAACACCTGGTGGTAAAGCTCGGCCTGCTCCTGGGGCCCGCTCCACACCACCGCTGAGCCCTCGCCATCGATCCGATGGGCCAGCTCCCAGGCCCGGTCCGGTTTCATGCCGGGGATGTGGCGCACCAGGGCCTCCACCACGTGCTGGAAGGTGTTGACGTCATCGTCGAGAACAATGACGCGGTAGTTCGGATAGGGCTGGCGCAGCTGCTGGCGCTCCTGCACCGCCGCCGGGGTTGTGACGACCATGACGCTGCCGCGGATGGGGGAAGAAGCCTAGGTATCATCGTTGCCGTTGCTCTTCGACCCCTCACCATGCTGATCACCTTCGGCTGGGCCGCCCTCGCCGCCATGTTCAGCTTCTCGATCGCCATGGTTGTCTGGGGCCGCAATGGAGACAACACCCTCGGCTACTGAGTTCGCCCTCTCCACCAACATGGTTCTGGCGGTCATCGCCGCCTCCCTGCTGGTGTTCGTGAGCTTCGGCGTCCTCTATCTCTCCACCGTGGAATGGCGCGACAAACGGCGGCGGCGGGCCCAGGAGGGGCGCGGTCGCTGATCTCCCGCTCCCAGGCCCTGCGGGAGTCCAGCTGGCGAGAAGCCGCTGATCTGTTGGTGCCTCCGCCCTCGGCTGCCGCTGCGTCGCCCTGGCGCACCGTTGCGCTGGACGAATTGATCGCCCATCTGGGGGAGCTGCACGCAGCGGCGGCCCCCCTGTCGGCGTTTGCCGGTCCCGCCAGGGCCCTGTTGGAGCGGGGAGAGGAATCAGGCAACCAGCCGCACGGGGCCAGCGAGGTCCTCCGCCGAGCCGCCGACGCCCTGCGCGCTGCCCTGGTGGGGGAGACGGTGAGCTTTGTGATGAACCGCAACCTCAACACCAGCAACCACTGCCGCCTCCACTGCGGCTTCTGCGCCTTCCGCCGCGATCCCGGCCAGGAGGGCGCCTATCGGCTGCCGCTGGAGGAACTGCAACGCCGCGCCGCCGAGGCCCACCAGCTTGGGGCCACCGAGCTCTGTCTGCAGGCGGCCCTCGACCCGGAAGCTCAGCTGGACGGCAGCACACTGGCCTTTGCGGAGCGGTTGCTGCAAGCCTTGGCGGAGGCAGCCCCCGGCCTCCATCTGCACGCCTTCTCGCCCCAGGAGCTGCTCTGGTTCGCCGAGAGCGATGGTGTTTCTCTGGATCAGGTGCTGGAGCGCCTGCGGGCCGCCGGGCTCGGCTCGGTGCCGGGCACCGCGGCGGAGGTGCTCAGCGAGCGGGTGCGTCGGGTGCTCTGCCCGGAGAAGCTCTCCGCCCGGGCCTGGGTGGCCGTGATCCGCCAGGTGCACAGCCACGGACTGGCCAGCACCTCCACCTTGATGGCGGGCCATCTGGAGGGTCCGGCCGACCGGGCCGCCCACCTGCTCACCCTGCTGGCCCTGCAGCGGCGTGCCCAGGCCGAGGGCCTGATGGGGTTTTCGGAATTCGTGCTTCTGCCCTTCGTGGGAGCGGCCGCGCCGGCCCCCCTGCGGGCCCGGGTTGGCCGCGACCAGCCCGATGCCGCTGCGATGCTTTCTCTCACCGCCCAGGCGCGGCTTGTGCTGGGTTCGGCGATCCGCCACCACCAGAGCAGCTGGGTGAAGCTCACCCTGCCGGTGGCGGCCGAGGCCCTGTGCTGGGGCTGCGACGACCTGGGCGGCACCTTGATGGAGGAGCACATCACCACCATGGCCGGCGCCCGGGGCGGCACGGCCCAGACCCCCGGCGCCCTGATGGCGGCGGCCCATTCCCAGGGTCGTCCGGTGCGCCAGCGCACCACCCTTTACGGTCAGCCCGAGAGGAACGCCGCATGAGTCGGATCCCCCTGCCCCGCTTGCGGATTCCCCTGCCCCGCTTGCGGATGCCCCGGCCGCCGCTGCCCCTCACGGCGGCCACGATTCTTTTGTTGCTCGGCCTCCCCCTGGTGGGCCTGCTGCGCCTGCCGCGGCCCCAGGCCCATGGCCTGGAGAAACTGCTCAGTGCCGCTTCCCTGGTGCAGAGTTTCCCCCCCTCCCCCGATCGCCCGGTTCCCGCCCTTTGGCAGGAACGCCTGGGCGCAGGGCTGGCCAACTCGCTCTGGCGGGCGCAAAACCGCACCTGGTGGCAGTTCTGGGGGGTGCATTCCGACGTCCCCCCCTACCTGGCCCTGCCCGCCACCGGTGTACTCAGCGGTCCGCCTGCCAGCCTTCCCCTGAACGCCCTTCGTCTTGACGATGTGGTGGTGCTGGCCCCCGACGCCCTCTCCCTGCGGTTGCTGCAGGATCGCCTACTGCCCCAGCAGCGCCGTAGCCGCGGACTCCAGGGCCGCTGCGCCGAGCTGTTGCGCCGCGACCAGGCGGTTTTCTGGGATCCAGGCGCCTTGGCGGTGATGGTCGGACCCCTGGCACCCCTGCTGCAGGAGTTCCAGGAGGGATGCCTGCGGTTGGAGCTCGATCCGCTCGGCTTGCGCTGGCAGGGTGAGGCGGCCTCGGTGGACGGGGTGCTTCTGCCCCTGCCCACCCGAGCGCCCCTGGCCGATGTGCCTCTCCAGCCCCCTCTGCCGGCTGACAGGCTGCTGGAGTTGGAGGGGGATTCGCTGGCGCCGCTACTGCGCGGCCTGCTCTCGCGCCAACTGATCCGCGAACCCCTCAGCCGCACCTACGGCCTCGATGAGCGGCGCCAG
>CANEWU010000158.1 GCA_947442825.1 Synechococcaceae cyanobacterium | reverse complement strand
GAGACCGGCCACATGCAGGCGCCCGTCGGTCGCCTCGGCCACGGCCCACAGCTGGCGGGTGGCGCTCAGGCTCAACCCCCCGCCGAGTAGCGCGATGGCAAAGCCTGTGTAGACCAGCGGCACGCCGGGATCCCGTTTGAGCAGGATGCCGCTGGCGGGCAGCACCGACACCACGCGCACGGGCAGCCCCTGGACGTCGACCGGCTCGCCCCCGGGCACGATCCGGCCCAGGAGGGTGCCGTCGGCGCCGTAAACCTCCACAGGCCCCTGCTCGCTGGTGAGGCTGAGCAGCACGGGTTCGCTGCCGTCGGGGCGGGTGGGCAGCACCAGGCCCCATACCTGCTCCCCGAGCTGGGGGAAGGCCTGCAGGGGAAGGGGCAGCACCGGGCTGCGGCCCAGCTGCACCTCGATCGCCGCCAAGGCCCAGTCAGCCTGGTAGAGGGTGATGCCGCGGGTGCGCAGTGGATGGTTGACGCTGATCTCCGCCTTCTCCTCGGGGAGCGTGGCGGCGGGGGGTCGCAGGGTGAGGCTGGAGGTGAACTGCTCCGGCCGGCCCGCCGGATCACGCTGGATCACGAAGCGATCCAGCACGAGAGTCAGCTGGGAGCGGCCGCGGGGATCGAGGAGTTCGAGTTCGCGGCCGGGGGCGAGAAATTGCTCGAGCCGCTGGCCCGCCAGCGCTCCCCAGGCCGCCCCCACCATCAGCACCACCAGGCCGGCGTGGACCAGCAGGGGGCCGAAGCGGCCCGCCAGACCTCTGCGGGCGGCGAGGCGGCCCGGCTGGGGGCGCACCTGCCAACCGCCGCCCCGCAGCCGCTCCGCCAGGGCGCCCAGGGCGGCCTCTGCATCGGCGACGCTGCGGGTTTCGGCCACGCTGAGCTTGCTGAGCTGGCGGGCGGAGCGGTAGTCGATCCAGCGCAGGGAGGCCTGCAGGGCCGGCCACTGGCGGCGCCAGCTGCAGAGCAGCAGGGAGAGCCCAAGCCAGGCGAGCAGCGCCAGAAACCAGGTGCTGGAGTACACGTGATCGAGCTGTAGGGCCAGCAGTTCGTCGCCGTGCAGCAAGCCCAGCCAGGGGGTGGCGTCGTAGCGCTGGTGGTAGAAGGCGACGACCTCCTTCTGGGGGATGGCCGTGCCGATGCCGCTGGTCAGGGCGATCGCCAGCAGCAGCACGATCGCCAGGCGCAGGTCGGAGATCAAGGCGAACAGCCGTTGCAGCGGCCGCGGCGGCAGACCAGCGGTGGAGCTCATGGCAGTCGGGCCAGCAGGGTGAGGGCGCCGGTGGTGAGCAGCACCACGCCACTCATCGGTGGCACCCACTGGCCCACCCGCCGCAGCTGCAGCAGGGAGGGCAGGGCGGCGGCGGCGGTGCCCGCCAGCAGCAGGGGCACCACCTGGCCGGCGCCGAAGGCGGTGAGCAGCAGCATGCCCACCAGGGGGCGGCCGTTCTGGGCCATCCAGGCCAGCAACACCGCAAGCACCGGCGTGGTGCAGGGGGTGGCGGCGAGCCCGAAGGCCAGGCCGGCCGCCAACGGCGCCAGGGGGGCGGGCACCCGCTGGCGCCACCGCTCAGGGTCAGGGCCGGCGGGCAGGGGAAAGCGGAGCAGGCCCAACAGGTTGAGGCCCATCACCACCGCCACCACCGCCACCAGCAGCGGGACCACCCCGGGCACCCGGCCGTAGAGCCGCCCCAACCAGCCGCTGGCCAGGCCAAGGAGCACCAGGGAGGCGACGATGCCGGCGGTGAAGGCCAGGCTGCGGCGCCAGGGAAGGGCACCGGCGGCAGCGGGGTTTTCCTGGGCACTGAAGCCGGCCAGATAGGCCAGGGTCACCGGCAGCAGGGAGAGGGAACAGGGACCGAGGCTGGTGAGCAGCCCGCCGCCGAAGACGAGGGCCAGGGTCAGGGGACCGGGATGGGCCAGGGAGGTCTGCAGGAGCTGTTCACTGCTGCGGGCCCAATCGGCCAGCTGCAGCGCAAGGCTGGTCATCGCCGCTTCGGAATCGGCCGGAGGGTCAGCCTATCGGGGCAGCCGTGGGGCGGCGGCGCCGGCTCCGGACGGTTTCCAGACCCGTGGACTCCAGGGAGCAGCGCACCAGCAGACCGGCGGCGAACAGGCTGCCGAGCAGGGAGTTGCCGCCGTAACTGATCATCGGCAGGGGCAGGCCGGTGGTGGGCATCGAGCCGCTGGCCACAGCGATGTTGAGGATCGACTGGCCCACCAGCAGGGAGGTGGCGCCGATCGCCACGAGCTTGTGCTGGTTGCTGCGGCAGGAGAGGGCCACCCGCAGACCCACAAAGCCGAACACCATCAGGAAGAGCAGCAACATCAGCGAGCCCACGTAGCCGAACTCCTCCGCGAAGACGGCAAAGATGAAATCGGTGCTCTGGATCGGCAGGTACTGGAGTTTCTGGGTCGAGAGCCCGAAGCCCTCCCCCAGGGGGCCGCCGGAACCGATGGCAAGCAGGCTCTGCACCAACTGGTAGCCATCGCCCTGGGCGTCCTTCCAGGGGTTGAGGAAGGAGGTGACGCGCACCCGCTGGTATTCGTTGATCAGAATGCTGGCGACGCCGAGGAGGCCCCCACCCCCGGCGCCCCCCACCAGCAGGGGGAGGGGTAGGCCGCCGGCCAGGGCCATCAGCCAGAGCAGCAGGCCGGTGAGGGCGGCGGTGCTGAGGTTGGGCTGCTTGAGGATCAGCAGGATCAGGGCGCCGAAGATGGAGAGCCAGAGCAGCTTCTGGTCGTTGCCGATGCGTTTCCAGTGGGAGAAGAGCACGGCGCCCTGCAGCACCACGAAAGGCTTGACGAGCTCGGTGGGCTGGATCTGGACCGGCCCCAGCACAAGCCAGCGGCTGGCTCCGTTCACGGTGCTGCCAACGACGAGGGTGGCGGCCACGAGCACGCCCCCGATCAGCAGGGCCGGGGCAGCGATGTGCAGCCAGCGGCGCATGGTGGTGCGGATCGCCAGCCAGAAGAGCCCCCAGCTGGCCAGCATCCAGATCGCCTGGCGCTTGAGGTAGTACGCCGCATCGCCCATCTCCCGTTCCGCCACCCACCAGCTGGCGGAGGTGAGCACCAGCAGTCCGATCAGGCTCCAGAGCGCCGTGAGGCCCACGAGCAGGCGCCCTTCGGCGGGCCAGAGGTCCCAGGGAAGGGGCAGCAGTCCGCCCTGGGGAATCGTCGCCCCGGTGGCCGCGTCGGCAGCGGCGTTGGATCCGCCGGAACGGGAGCTGGATCGGTGGGGAGACAAGGCGCCGCTGCGATGCACGGATGGTCCATTGAGCCGTGACACCTGCGGGTTTGTCGACCCCGCGAAGCCAAAAAAAACGCCGGCCGCAGCACCGGCCGCTCAAAAGGGGTGCCGAAAACGGCTGGCGAACACCACAAAAAAAGCCCGGCTCGAGGGCCGGGCTGTTCGGGAGACAGGGTCAGTTGCCGCAGCTTTGCTGGCGGCGGCCGGTGACCAATTCAACCTTGAGGATCTTGCCCCCCTGCTTCATGATTCGCTGCTGCTCAGCAAACCAGCTTTCGTAGGGAACCCACTTTGTAAAGTAGGTGTTTTGAAGCTCCCTCTGGGTACGGACTTTCTCCGGCGAGGGAATGCAGGCTGTGATCTTAAAGAGACGCATGGGGTAGATCCTCGGTCGATGGAATCGGGCGGGAATCAGTTACCCAGGCCGGAGCAGATGTAGTCGAAGTAGACGGCCATCTCGCGACCGGCATCGGGGCCGACGAGAGCGGCAGTGGACTCCTTCATCGCCTGGATCGACTGCACCGTGGCACCGATGGGCACGCCCAGGGAGTTGTAGGTCTCCTTGAGGCCGTTCAGTACACGCTCGTCGAGGATCGAGGTGTCACCCGCCAGCATGGCGTAGGTGGCGTAGCGCAGGTAATAGTCGAGGTCGCGGATGCAGGCGGCATAGCGACGGGTGGTGTACATGTTGCCGCCCGGACGGGTGATGTCCGAATAGAGCAGCGACTTGGCAACGGCTTCCTTGATGATGGCCGAGGCGTTGGCGCTGATCGTGGCAGCGGCACGCACACGCAGCTCACCGCTGGTGAAGTACTGCTCGAGACGGCCCATGGCAGAACCGTCGAGGTAGAGGCCCTGGACGTCGGCCTGGTTGATGACGTTGGTGATGGCGTCTTGCATGGATCCTGAGATTCGGGAGCGAGGAGGAGGGGGAGCAGGGCCTCAGGAGAGGGCGCCGACGACGTAATCGAAGTAGAAACCGGCTTCTTCGGCATCAGATCCGGTGAGGATGCTGGTGGCCACCGATTTCATCTCGCGCACGGCTTCCGCCATCGCTTCCAGGGGCGTGCCCAAGGCGCGGTACATCTCGCGGGCGCCGATGATGCCGATCTCCTCGATCGGGGTGACGTCGCCGGCGACTACTCCGTAGGTGACCAGGCGCAGGTAGTAATCCATGTCGCGCAGGCAGCTGGCTGTCATCTCCTCTCCATAGGCGTTGCCGCCGGGGGAGATGACGTCGGGACGCTTCTGGAAGAGGGCGCCTCCGGCCTGCTTGACGATGCGCTCGCGGCTTTCGGCCAGGACCTGGGCGATGCGCAGGCGACGCTGACCGCTGCCTACGAACGACTTGATCTGGTCGAGTTCGCCAGGGCTGAGGTAGCGGGCTTCGGCGTCCGCGTTGATGATCGAGTTGGAGACGATGCTCATGCAGTTCTGCCTCGAAACAAGCGGTCGCCGTTTCCGGTGACCGGTATCCGGTGGGTGAGTGGGGTGGGTATCGGCAGTGCCGATCGCCGATTCATTCTGCGCCAGCGCCCCGCGAGCTCTCGGGCTGCGGTAACAGTTCTTCATGGCTTGCCTTGGCGGCAGAACCCAGTTCTGGCAAGGGCTTTGCCGCGAGTTGTTGATAGCGACAATGCGCAGCAATTGTTCATCATCAGCACCTTAGGTGTTGGGCAGAGAGTGCGGCTACGGCGCGCGCAATTGCTGTTGCGTTTGATGTCGGATCTCTGCCTGCGCTCCTGTGCAAAACCCCCCGGATTGGATCCGGGGGGATTGGGAGGGCTGGAGAAGGTGGCTCAGGTGGTCAGATGGCGTCCCGGGGGGGAGGGGTCAGGCCGGCGTTGCCGGCGTAGAGGGCAGCGGTGCGGTTGACCGTGGCCAAGGGAATGCCATCGGCGCTGGCCAGGCCCCGCAGGTAGGGGACCGTGTCCTGCCCGAAGGACTCGGCGTATTCGAGGCTGTTGAGCAGTTGCTCGAGCGCCGCCTGCTGGCCGGCGCTACCCCGCAGGCCGAGGAAACGGCTCACCTCCGCCGGTTGGGCCGCCCGGCCGAGCAGGGCGAGATAGGCGGCGGATGCGGCCCGCAGGGGCGCCATCCGGGTGAGACGTTGTTGGAAAAGATCGCTGCCGGCGATCTGGCCGACGAATTCGGCCACGGAAATCTGGCCGTCGCGGAGTTGGGATTCGGCATCCCCAAGCCGCTCGGCCGCCAGGGGCACGCGATTGAGCAGCTGGCGGTAGCTGGCTTCCACCACTTCACGCAGCTGGCCTTCGCTGGGGGTGCGCAGCAGCCGGACCGGACGGCCCAGGCTGGCGCGGCGGGCGAAGCCCTGGGGCCGACCGGGACGGAGGGCCTTCTGCATGGCTGCAT
>CANEWU010000157.1 GCA_947442825.1 Synechococcaceae cyanobacterium | reverse complement strand
CGGCGGCATAGTGGCACGGCCCGAGAACTGGGGGCACCTGCGCCAGGGTGTGGTGATCTGGCTCGATGCGCCCGAGGAGTTGTTGCTGCAGCGGTTGCGGGCCGATCCCACCCCCCGGCCCCTCCTGGCCGATGCCGACCCGGCCAACCGCCTGGCCGCCCTGCTCGCCAGCCGCCGCCCCCTCTACGCGCAGGCCGACCTGACGGTGGCGCAGGGGGGGGGATCGCCCGCCGATGTGGCCGCCCAGGTTTTGGAGGGGCTGCCCACCATCCTGCGGGACCCCCAGGCCCCCCCAGCCCGACCCGCCGCGCTGGTGGACGAGGAGGGCGCTCTGCGACGGGAGTTCAACACCCCGGTCCGACCGATCGAGCCGGGGGATCCAGACGCACCGCGAACCAGCGGATCGTGAGGCCGGGCGCAGTCTCAAGCTCGCAGGCCGTCTCCAGAAGTCGCTGGGCGCGGGGACCGTCGCCCGCCAGATCGGCCAGATCGGCTGGCGGCTCGGACATCGCCGCCAGCCTCTCGCTCAGCCATTCCAGGGTTTCGGCGGCCGTGAGGATCGTCTCGCCACCGCCGGGCTCCAACACCACGTAATGATCAAGTTCCCTCAGGAGCGGATCTGACATGGGGAGAACACGGCTTGGCGCCATCCTGGCGGCGGGGCTGGTGGCCTGGCTGGTGGGGGTAGTGGTGGCGGGAGTGGTGGCGGGAGTGGTGGTCATTGGGCCATCGCCGGCCTTCGCCGACGGGAAGGGCACCCTGGAGCAGCGGCGCGCCAGTTGGCCGCAGTGGCGGCTGCCCGCCCCCCTGCCGCGCCCCGGCCGCGGCGACCTGGAATACCCGGCCTGGTTCGCTGGCGACTGGCAGGTGAGCAGCTGGGATGCGCAATCCTCGCCCCAGAGCGCCGTGAACTGGACGGTGCGTTTCCGCCCCCGACCCAACGGTGCCGTGGTGGGCGAGCGGGCCGCCAACGCCCGTGCCGTGGGTCGGGCCCTGCTGGGGGATGCCCTGCGGGAGGTGCGCGACGATCCCGCCAACCCCAACCGGCAGCTGGCGCGGCTGGTGGGAGATCAGACGCTGGAATCCACGGTGGTCGGCCGGCGCAGCGAACAGCCCGCGGCAAACCCCTCCCAGTTTTTGAGCGACGAGCTCACCCTCCAGGTGCTGCATGGCCCCGGGGATCCCCGGGTGAGCCGCATCGAGACCCTCAGCCTCTATGAGCGTCATGGGGGAGGGGACCGCGGCTGGATCGAAGCGGAGCAGTGGCAGGCCCGCTACCCCTCGCCGGCCCAGGGGCTGGTGGCGGCGCCCAGCGGCACCAGCCATTGGCGGCTCAGGCTCGACCCGCTTCCGCCAGGATCCGATCCCGCCAGCTGAACAGAGACGCAAACATCGGATTGTCCGCCAGACCTGCCACACCCCGGCCGGCGAGGGGGGCCCCGGCGGATTCGGGAAAGCGCAGCAGCGTGAGCTGGGCCGCCACCGCCAGATCGGCAAGGCTGAGCCGATCGCCCTCCAGATAGCCCCCGCCCTCCGCCAGGGCGCCGAGCTGCTCCAGGTTGCGGCGAAGCTGGCGTGCCTCGCAGGGGGCCAGCACCTCACCCACCGCCTCAGTGACGGGGCTGAGCATGGCCCCGGGGAGAGCCGTTACCAGTTGGCGCAGGCTGGCGGGGGTGGTGTCGGGCAGCAGGGCGCCGCGCAGCACCGGATCGGCGGCGGCCGCCTGCACCAGAGCCTGGCGGCAGCCAGAGGCCAGGGCAGTGTCGGCCCAATCCTCCAGGAGCAGCACCCGGGCGCGGGATTGGGGCTCGCTGGGCAGCAGGGCGGGCTCGGGATGGCGCTCCTCGAGATAGAGGGCGATGGCGGTGGAATCGGCAATCACCTCGCCTCCATCGATCAGCACCGGCACCTGGCGCTGGCCGGAGAGGCGAAAGAGCTCCAGCTGGCCGAGGCCCGGGCTGACCTCCACAACCGTGTGGGCAAGGCCCTTGAGCGCCAGGATCAGGCGCACTTTCTCGCAGAAGGCGGAATGTCTGAACTGATGCAGTTCCACAGCGCGTCGGGCGGCGTCGGGGCGAATCGGGGCGGAACGGGAAGCGATCGGTCGTTGCGGCCCCGCCCGCGGCAGAGTAGCCCGCAGTTCCACAGTGATGCCGCCGGAGGGCGGTGCCCGGGCCGATGAAGGATTTTCTGGTCAACGTCACCCGCTATCCGCGCTACCTCATCGCCTTCAGCCTCGGGGTGATCAACTCGGTGGTGGAACCCCTGGCCCAGCGGCGCAGCAATCCAGTCACCGCCGTGGCCCTGCTGGGCGCATTGATCAGCGGCATGCTCAGCCTCAGCCTTGTGCTGCGTGCGATGGTGAGTTGAGCCGCTGCGGGATCGCCATGGCCCAGGGCCGACGGGTGGAACGGATTGCCGCCCTGATTCGCCGTGAGGTGAGCGAGCTGCTGCGAAGCGGCATCAAGGATGAACGGATCCACAGCGGCCTGGTGAGCGTCACCCACGCTGAGGTGGCGGGAGATCTGCAGCACTGCCGCATCTTCGTGAGCGTGCTGGGCAGCGAAGACGACCGCAACCAGGTTCTCGAGGGGCTCAAGGCGGCGGCGCCCTACGTGAAGGGCGAGCTCGGGCGCCGTCTGCGGCTGCGTCGCACCCCGGAGGTGGCCTTCCAGCTCGACCGGGGCCTGGAGCGGGGCACCTCGGTGCTGGAGCTGCTCCATCGCCTGGAGGAGAAGCGTCAGGAGCGCGGAGAGCCGGCGCCCGGCGCCAACGTTGACGCCATGGAGGCCGACACGGCCGACGACGACGACGACGACGACAACGATGCGAGCCGCCGCGATCCGGCCTGACCCCACGTCGATGACCAGCCCCACCGACAGCCTGCGACGCCGCCTGGCCGCGCTGCTCGTGGTGCGCGCCAGTGGCCACCTGGCGGACGACCAGCGCCGCTATCCCCGCTGGGAGCTGGCCAACGACGATCTGCGACGCCTGCTGGCCGAGGGGGTGGGGGGGGTGATCCTGCTGGGGGGCAGCGCCGCAGAGGTACGGCTGCGCACACGCCAGCTGCTCGCCTGGGCCGGGGCTCCCCTCCTGCTGTGCGCGGATGTGGAGGAGGGGGTGGGCCAGCGCTTCGAGGGGGCCAGTTGGCTGGCGCCGCCGCTGGCGGTGGGCCGTTTGCACCCCCGCGATCGCCCCGGGGCGATCGCCCTGGCCCGGCGCTACGGCCAATGCACGGGGCGGGAAGCGCGGCAGCTCGGGCTCAACTGGGTGCTCGGTCCGGTCTGCGACGTCAACAACAACCCGGCCAACCCGGTGATCAATGTGCGCGCCTGGGGGGAGGAGCCTCAGGGCGTCGCCGATCTGGCCGAAGCCTTCTGCCTGGGTGCCCAGGGGGAGGGTGTTCTCTGCTGCGCCAAGCACTTCCCCGGCCATGGCGACACGGCAAGCGATTCCCACCTGGAATTGCCGCTGCTGCCGCACGACCGGGAGCGGTTAGAGGCGATCGAGCTGCCGCCCTTCCGCCGCGCCATCGCCGCCGGCGTCGCCTCGGTGATGACCGCCCACCTGCTGCTGCCGGCCCTCGACCCCCAGCGGCCGGCCACCCTCTCCCCGGCCGTTCTCAACGGGCTGCTGCGGCGGGACCTGGGCTTCGAAGGGCTGATCGTCACCGACGCCCTGGTGATGGAGGCGATCGCCGGGCGCTGGGGCAGCGGCGAGGCTGCGGTGCTGGCCCTGGAGGCCGGCGCCGACCTGGTGCTGATGCCGGCCGACGCCGACGACGCCCTCGACGCGATTGTGGCGGCGGTGCGCAGCGGCCGGCTGAGCGAAGGACGGTTGGCGGAGAGCCTGACCCGTCGCTGCAGGGCGCTGGAGAGCCTCCCCTCCGACCCGCCGGACGCTGACCCCACGGCCCCCCTGGGCGGGCTGAGCAATGGCCCCGTGGCCGAGGACCAGGAACTAGCTGTGCGGCTCCTGGCCGGCAGCCTCCAGCGGCAGGGGCCCGCCTGGGCCGCCGCTGGCGGCAAGGGTGAAGGCCGCGAGGGCGGCGGGGGCGGCGTGAATCTGGTGCGGGTGGACTCCGGCCTGGGCAACCCGATCCTGAGCCCCCTGGCCCCCGCGCTGGTGCTGCCGGAAGCAGCAGGCCTGCGCACCCGCTTGCTGGAGGGGCGCAGCCCCTCCCCCTGGAGTGGGGATCCGGAGCAGCCGCTGGCCCTGGAGCGCCTGGGGGAGGGCCCGGTGCTCCTGCAGCTGTTCGTGCGAGGCAACCCGTTCCGGGCCAGCGCCGGCAGCCCCGAGCCCTGGCCGCAGGTGCTGTACCAGCTGCAGGAGGCCCACCGGCTGGCGGGGCTGGCGGTGCTGGGGAGCCCCTATCTATGGGAGTCGCTACGGCCGCTGCTCGGGGACGCGATCCCGGCCGCCTACAGCCCCGGCCAGATGCCCCAGGCCCAGCGGCAACTGCTGGAGAGCCTTGGATTCGGCCGCGACAGAGCCCGCACGGCAAACGGCGCTGGCGACTTCACGGATTGAGGGAAAGTCGATGCTGAGCCTCTCGATGATCGTGCGCGATGAGGCCGAACGGCTGCCGCAGTGCCTGACATCCGTGGCCGGCTTCGTCGATGAGATGGTGGTGCTGGACACCGGCTCCCAGGACGACACCGTGGCGGTGGCCCGTTCGCTGGGGGCGACGGTGCATGAGATCGCCTGGCCGGGGGACTTCGCCCCAGCCCGCAACCGAGCCTTGGACCTGGTCCAGGGCGACTGGGTGCTGGTGCTCGACGCCGACGAACGGCTGCGGGCCGAGGCGCGCGCACCGCTGCAGCGGCTGATGGAAGAGCGCGACGCGCTGGTGATCACCCTGCTGCGGCGGGAACTTGGGGCGGCCCAGGCGCCGTACTCCACGGTCAGCCGACTGTTCCGGCGCCACCCCTCCCTGCACTGGAGCCGCCCGTACCACTCCCTGATCGACGACAGCGTGCTGGCCCTACAGGCCCGCGAACCCCACTGGCGGGTTCGCCATTGCCCGGAGCCAGCCCTGCTGCACGACGGCTATCGGGCCGAGGCCCTGGCGGATGGCCGCAAGGCCCGCCAGCTGCGGGCCGCCATGGAGAGCGAGCTGCGCCACCGGCCGAACGACCCCTACACGATCGCCAAGCTGGCCGGGCTGGAGCTGCAGGCAGGTCAGCGGCAGCGGGCCCTGGCGCTGTTGCGCCGCGGGTTGGCGGCCTGCCCGCCCGGGGCCCACGCCGAGCGATTCGAACTGCTGCTGCCCCTGGCCATCGGGCTCACCCCCACCGATGCCAACGAGGCGGCCTGCCGCTACGAAGAGGCCCTGCAGCTACCCCTCGATCCCCGCATCACCGCAGCGGCCCGCCTCAACCTGGCGCTCCTGCGGCAGGAGATGGGCGAGCTAGCCGAGGCAGCCGCACTGGCCCAGGCCGTCAACGAGACCGCGCCGGAGCTGCTGCAGGGGTGGATGGCCCTCGGCAGGATCGAGCGCCAACGGGGCCGCCTGGCCGAGGCCATTGCCGCCTACCGCGAGGCCCTGGCGCGGGACCCCTGCCACCCGGAAGCCCATCAGAATCTGGCCGTGGCCCTGCTGTTGGCCGGCGACATCCCCGGGGCCCGGCAGGGCTTCCGCCAGGCCATTGCCCTG
>CANEWU010000156.1 GCA_947442825.1 Synechococcaceae cyanobacterium | reverse complement strand
TCCGGCCCACCGGGGGGAAGGATCAGGTACTTGCCGCCGGCGCCCTTGTCGGGCCCGGTCTGGCCCAGGTCGGTGATCGGCTGCTGCCAAATGTCGAGCACGCCGCCGGCGGTGAGCCCGGCCGGCACCTCCACCACCAAGGGCCCCTGGGCCGCCAGATCCCAGAAGCTGAAGGCGTAGAGGGTGGTGATGTTGGGGGTGAGCATCCCCGCCTTGTCCTGGAGGGTGCGATACAGCAGCACATCGCCGTTGCGCACTCCCATGGTTTTCGCCTGGGCGTCGTAGAGCGCCTTGAAGCCCACCGCTGGCAGGGCCCAGAGGTAGGCCTGGGTGGCCCGCTGCCGGTCGAGTTCGTCGTAGAGCTTCTTGGCGCTGGCGGCGGTGGGATAGCCATTGACCAGCTCCAGCTCTCCCAACGGCTGCGTGGTCACCGTGGTGCTGGTCGACGGCTGGGCCTGGATTGCTGGGGCCCACCCGGCCAGCAGCCCCAGGGCAATCCCGAGGCAGCGGCCCAGGGGAAAGCTGCCCTGCCGGGTCGCAGGGTTGGTGCGGGCCATGGTTGCGGGCTTCCTCAGCATTGGCGGCAATCGATGGACGAAAGTCTGACTTGTCAGGGTTTTGGGTGAGTGCGTCGTGGTTGATGTTGTCAACCCCGGAAAACGCAGCTGGCGGCTCTGAAGAGCATTCGGCTGAAGCTGCGGCGCCATGGGGCACCACGGCAACCATTCGTTTTTGGGCTGATTTGTCTGCGCTCGCGTGCGGTTACCCCGGCATTTCTTTCACGCTCGGCTGCGAACAGGGGGGGACACCCCGCTTGACTCTCCAGTTACTGGAGCCGCCACGCTGGAGGGATCCGTTCCGATTGGCCATGACCTCCCTCTCCCCTTCTCTTCCCCTGCCCCTCGCCCCCGCCCTGGCGGCCGTTCGCCTGGTCCGCATGGATCTGCCGGATCACCCCTGTCCATGGGGGCTGCGGGCCGCGCGGCTCCTGCAAGAGCGGGGCATCCCCTTTGAAGACCATCGCCTCACCAGCCAGCAGGAGGTGGATGCCTTCAAGACGTCCCATGGCGTCGCCACCACGCCCCAGATCTTCGCCGGTGCGGAGCGAATCGGGGGCTACGGCGATCTGGCCGCGCGGCTCGGGGTGCGTCCGGAATCCGAGAAGGTCTCCTACGTGCCACTGCTGGCGGTGTTTGCCACCGCGGGTCTGCTGGCGCTGGTTCTGGAGCTTGGCGCGGGCGGCTTCATGGGGGTGAGCCTCGCCCTGCTCGCCATGCTCAAGCTCATGGATGTGCCCTCCTTCGTCGCCAGTTTCCGCAAGTACGACCTGCTCAGCCAGCGCTGGAGCCCCTGGGCCCCCCTCTACCCCGGCCTTGAGCTGCTGGTGGGGCTGGGCGTGTTGGCGCAACCCGAGCCCGCCCTCGCCGCGCGGATGGTGGGGGCCCTGGCCACCCTGCTCGGCGGGATGGGCATGGTGTCGGTGGGGAAGGCGGTGTTTGTCGATCGCCTCGCGCTCAACTGCGCCTGCCTGGGCGGCAACTCCCGCACACCGCTCGGCGCGGTGAGCTTTGCCGAGAACCTGTTCATGGCCCTGATGGGGGCGGTGATGATCACTCGAGGCTGAGCGCGCCCAGCAGCAGCGAGTACCAAGGCTGCAGATTCAGCGGCCCGAATCGTCGCGCTGCAGCATGCGCCGCAGCGCCAGGATTTCCCGACGTTGGGCCACGATGATCTGCCGCGCCTGCCGGCGGATCGTGGTGTTGCTGCTCTTCTGAAGGGCGTCGTGGGCCATCTCCAGGGCGCCGCCGTGGTGGGCGATCATCCCCTCCAGAAACCAGCGCACGCGACTCTCGCGGCTGGGGGCTGCCCCCACCATGCGCATCGCCTCGATCTGCTCCGGCGTCATGCGCACCAGATCGGCCAAGGCATTGGGATCACCACCAGACTTCCAGGCCACCGGATAGAGCGGCGCCTCCGGATACCAGGCCTTGCGCCACTGGCCCATCGCCTTGATCTCCTGGGCCTGGTCGGCCCAGATTGCCTTGGCCAGGGCCCCCACCCCGCCCTGGCCGATGTCGAACACGAATTCGCCCATGCGCAGCGCTCCGGTGTGGTGCTGCACCATCGCGTCGAGCCAGCGCAGGTCGTAGGTGGTGCCGGCTGGTCCGAGGCTGGCGCCGTGCTGGTGGCCCATCGTTGCGGCCGGCGCGGGACCGGGCCCATCTGGCGAGGCCGGCGCGTGGTGGTGGTGGTGATCGTGGGGCGGGGGGGCGCCCTGGGCCTTGGACCCGGGCGCCAGAAGCCCCGTCAGCGCCAGGGCGGTCATCACCAGGGGGGCCAGGCAGAGGGGAACCCGTGCAGGTCGAGCCACCGGAAACATGCGCAAGTCCCTCTAGCGTGAGTTCTCCCGTAGGTGGAGAGTCAAGCCCCCGATGGCAGCCCTGAAGATCGGTGAGGTGGCCCGTCGCGCCGGCCTCTCCATCAAGACCATCCGCTTTTACAGCGATCAGGGGCTGATCCATCCCAGTGGTCGCAGCGAGGGGGGCTATCGCCTCTTCGGCGAGGAGGTGCTGGTGGAGCTCGGGCTGATCCGCACCCTCAAGGCGATGGAGATCCCCCTGCAGGATGTGGGACGCATCCTCGAATCCCGCCGTTCGGGCCTGTGCACCTGCCTCTCCTTGCAGGCGATGATCCGCGACAAGGCTGGTGAAATCGAGCAGAAGATCACGGATCTGCACCAGCTCCACATTGAGTTGCTGGCCCTGCTGCACGACTGGGAGGACTGCGGCGGCCGCAAACCCCTTGACGGCGACCCCCCCGATCCCGCATAAGGGTTCTTTGAGATGGCGCGATGGCTCCCGGCAGCGACGCCCACCCCCTGGCGGCTCTGAAGGGGCGCGATTACCTCACCTCCGCCGATCTCGACGTCGCCGAAACCGGGGCGCTGCTTGACCTGGCGGCCGACCTCAAGGCCGGCAGGCGCCGCTGTGATCTCAGCGGCCGCAGCTTGGGGCTGATCTTCACCAAGGCCTCCACCCGCACCCGGGTGAGCTTCACGATGGCCATGGCCCGCCTCGGTGGGCACACGATCGATCTCGACCCCGCCGTCACCCAGCTGGGGCGCGGCGAACCCCTTGCCGACACCGCCCGCGTGCTCAGCCGCTACGTGGACGCCCTGGCGGTGCGCACCTACGCCCAGTCGGAGCTGGAGGACTACGCCCACTGGGCCTCGATTCCGGTGGTCAATGCCCTCACCGACCGAGAGCACCCCTGCCAGGCCCTGGCCGATTACCTCACGCTGCGGGAGGCCTTCGGGGCGGTGGAGGGCCTCACCCTCGCCTACGTGGGCGATGGCAACAACGTGGCCCACTCCCTGCTTCTCTGCGGCGCCCTGCTCGGGGTGAACGTGCGGGTGGGCACGCCACCGGGCTTCGCGCCCGATCCGGCGGTGGTGGCGCAGGCCCAGCACCTCGCCGCCGACCGCTGCACGATCGAAGTGGTGCACGAGCCGCTGGCGGCGGTGCGCGGCGCCCATGCCCTCTACACCGACGTCTGGGCGTCGATGGGGCAGGAGGCGGAGCAACGGGAGCGGGAGCAGGCCTTCCGCGGCTGGTGCCTGGATGAGGCCCTGCTCTCGGAGGCCGATGGCCGGGCGATTGTGCTCCACTGCCTGCCCGCCCACCGCGGTGAGGAGATCAGCGCCGGCGTGATCGAGGGGGCGGCCAGCCGTGTCTTCGATCAGGCGGAGAACCGGTTGCACGTCCAGCAGGCGCTGCTGGTGTCGCTGCTCGGGGCCCTGTAGCCAGACCCTGGACAGATGCGCCGCGAGGCGGTACATCTGTACCAGGAATCTGTCGGTTGTCGCAGCCGCTGCCCATGCCCGCCCCCCAGGACCTCACCCCCGCCCAGCAGGAGCTGTACGACTGGCTCTCCGACTTCATCGGCAGCCATCGCCACAGCCCCTCAATCCGGCAGATGATGGAGGCGATGGGCTTGCGTTCGCCTGCGCCCATCCAGAGCCGCCTGCGCCACCTGCAGCAGAAAGGTTGGATCACCTGGCAGGAGGGGCAGGCCCGCACCCTGCAGCTGCTCGGTGGTGGGGGCGGTGTGGGCATCCCGGTGCTGGGGGCGGTGGCCGCCGGCGGCCTGATCGAACCCTTCGACGACGTGCAGGAGAAGCTCGAGCTGGCGCCGGTGCTCGACCGCCGGGGCCTGTTCGCCCTCACGGTGCACGGCGATTCGATGGTCAACGCCCACATCGCCGAGGGCGACATGGTGCTGATGGAACCCGTGAACGATCCGGCCCGCCTTCGCAACGGCACGATCGTCAGCGCCCTGGTGCCCGGCAGTGGCACCACCCTCAAGCACTTCCACCGCCACGGCGACGAGGTGCACCTGGAGGCCGCCAACCCGGCCTACGCCCCGATCGTGCTGCCAGCCGAGCAGGTGAGCGTGCAGGGGCGGCTGGTGGCGGTCTGGCGGCAGGTGTGAGGGGTGCGGGTCACGGGCGGCCCACGGTGTAAGCTCAACAAGCGCAAGACACGGCCCCTGGGCCGAACCGGACCCACCAGCGTCCCGGCGTCCGCGCATCCCACGGGGCCATAGCTCAGCTGGTAGAGCACCTGCATGGCATGCAGGGGGTCAGCGGTTCGAGTCCGCTTGGCTCCATTCTGTCAGGCTCCTTGCGCCGCAAGGGGTCTTTTCTTTTGCTCAGGTTGCCCGCAGAGCCGCGATCAGGCCCAGTAGCGCAAAATCCGAGGTCCCCCCTTGGCCCGAATGCGTGTCGGCCTGGCGGCTCAGCTGAGGGAGCGGGCAATGGGATTGCACAGCAGCTCCAGCAGCGCGATCCGCTTCATCAAATCCGGGAAGCTCGGAATCTCACCGCTCGGGCGGCAACGGTCGGCACCAGTTGCAGCTGGCCGTTGATCACCTGACCGTAGTTGATCGGCTGCCCATCGACATCCGTGGCACGCCAGAAGTCTTCCTGAGCTTCCTGTCTGCGGCCTTACGGCGCTTGTCCGCCTGGCTGGGATTCACTGCAGGAGACAGGTCAACCTCAGGCCAGAGCTGCTGGATGTTGAATGTCAGATCGACGTCTTCCGAGAAGCGATCGATCAGCCCATAGGCCTTGGAGAGTGAGGTGCCCCCTTTGAAGGTGAGGGTCTCCAGCAACTGCTGCTCTGTCCCCAGGGTCTGCAGCGCCCAGACCACCCAGATGTCCTTTTCAGTAGGTTCGCCGGCCAGCCTGATTCGGCAGCAGCGACCGCCAGGGCTTCCTTCTGATCCTCTGCGGAAAGAGCGAACCAGGAATCAGCCACGAACTTCCAGCGATCCCTGCTCTTGTTCACTGAGGAGCTCCGCCAACCACAAGGGCAGCTCAGCCCTGACGGAGAGCAAGGCTTCCCACTCTTCAGGAGGCAGCACGGTTCGGAGCTTCGGCAGAACTGCTGAGGCCTGATCAGGGCCGAGCCAGGTCAGGGCGCGGATCGCCTGGCCGGCAGGGCGATCGGCCAGCAGGAAGTTCCAGGCAGCTGCCGTGCGGATGGTGACCTGCTGCTTGCCGAAGACATAGCGCTTCTGGCTCCGGCTACGGGACAGATAGGTCTGCTAAACCGGCATCTGGGTGGTGAGGCCCAGGGCGTTGGCCGCGGCGGCGCCACTGGGCCTGGTCCAGCGCATCGCGCTTGCCCAGCGCCAGGAACTGCCGCTGAGCTCCTCGCCCGGTCTCTGGGCTGTGCCCGCTGCATCCGCCTGCTTCGGAAGCCTTCTGAACCCAACGGCGCCCGCCGATCCATTCCCCACGCACTACCTTGCCTG
>CANEWU010000155.1 GCA_947442825.1 Synechococcaceae cyanobacterium | reverse complement strand
TGTATCCGATCGAAGCCATCGCCGCCGACGGCGAACAGCACCGCAACATCACCCTCGAATTCCGCCGCAGCACCCCGGAAGACAACAGCAACCCCGCCAGCCAGGCGATCGCTGAGTGGTTCTGATGGGCGACACCTCCACCCCCCCCAGCGGCGACGGCCGCGGCCCGCAGCGGCTGATCGTGGCGATCACACCGCTGCTCGGCTCGATCGCCTTCCCGATTGTGGTCCCGGTTCTGATGATGCGGGTGAGCCTGAGCGCTGGCCTGCTGGCGGCCGTGCTGATCGGCTCGCTGTGGTTTGTGGCGATGTTGCGCACCTCGGAGATGCCCGCCCACGAATGAGCCGCCGAGGGCGCGGCAGGGTCAAGTGTGGCCGGGTCAAGCGTGGCAATTGATTGCAAGTGCTGCCGCCACGGATTCCTGTTCGGGCGATTCGCCATACCCTCCACCGAGTTCCCGCCGCTCGCCGTTTTTTCGGCGCGGATCCTCGCCCGCACCCCCGCGCCCCATGGGCAGCCCGATCAGCAAGGAGGTGTTCCTGGCCCGGGCCATGGCCCGCTTCGGCGATCGCTACCTCTATGAGGCGATCGTCTACAAGAGCTTCAAAACGCCGATCCGCCTTCGCTGCCGGCTGCATCCGGTGAAGGAGATCAGCATCACGCCCGAGAAGCATCTGCAGACCACGGGCGGCTGCAAGTACTGCCTGCGGGAGAGTCGCATCCGCATGCTGGAGCGGGAATTGGGCCGCGAGGCGGTCGATCGGCCCGCGCCGCCGGCGGCGAAACCATCGGTCCAGGTCGGGGCCGGGGAATCCTGAAGGGGTTCTCGGCCCATTGCGGCCTCCCCCATGCGCCGCCGCCCGCTCCGCTCCGCGCCACTTCGCCCCCGCCCCCGCCGTCTCCCCCGCCTAGGCCCACGGCCAGCAACGGCGGTGGCGGCCCTGCCGCTGCTGCTCGCCGCGGCCCTCACGGGCTGCACCAGCGCTCCGGCGGCCCTCCAGGGACCCGCCGCCCGCCAGCTCCCCCTGCCGCCGGGCATCCGCGTGGCCTTCAACCACCGCGGCGAGAGCCGATACCGCAGCCCGATCAGCGGCAAATGGCGCCAGGGGGACGACCTGGAGGCCCTGCTGTTGGAGAGCATCGCCGCGGCGCGTCAGGAGCTGGTGGTGGCCGTGCAGGAGCTCTCCCTGCCGCGGGTGGCCGAGGCCCTGGTGGCGGCCCAGCGCCGCGGCCTGCGGGTGCGGGTGGTGCTGGAGAACACCTACGCCACCCCCTGGAGCCAGCTGACGCCGGCCACGCTTCCCCCCCATCAGCGCCGGCGGGTGGAGCAGCTGCGGGCCCTCGGCTGGGGCGATGCGGTGGCGATCCTGCAGGACGGTGACGTGCCCCTGCTCGACGACACGGCCGACGGCAGCCGCGGCAGCGGCCTGATGCACCACAAGTTTCTGGTGGCCGACCGGCGGGTGGTGGTAACCGGATCGGCGAACTTCAGCCCCTCCTGCATCCACGGCGATGCCGATGACCCGCGCAGCCGCGGCAATGTGAACCACCTGCTGCGGCTGGAGAGCCCCGCGCTGGCGGCGTTGTTTGAGCGGGAATTCGAGCGGATGTGGGGCGATGGCCCCGGCGGCGCCCCCGACAGCCGTTTCGGGCTGGCCAAGGAGAGCGGCCCGCCGCAGAGGGTGCAGATCGGCGACACCACGGTGGAGGTGCTGTTCAGCCCCCACCGGCGCCGCGATCCCCAGCACGGCCTGGCCTGGCTGGAGAGCCAGCTGGCGGGGGTGCGGCAACGGCTCGACCTCAGCCTGTTCGTGTTCTCCGGCCAGAACCTGACGGAGACCCTGGGGCAGCTGCGCCGCCAGGGCGTGCGCATCCGACTGGTGGCGGATCCGGGCTTCGCCCACCGCTCCTTCAGTGAGGTGCTCGATCTGATGGCGCTGGAGCTGCCCGACCACCACTGCAAGATCGAGGCGGGCAACCGCCCCTGGGGGGAAGCCCTCGAGGGGGTGGGCACGCCCCAGCTGGCCGGCGGCGACAAGCTGCACCACAAGTTCGCGGTGCTCGATGGGCGGCGGCTGATCAGCGGCAGCTTCAACTGGAGCCCCTCGGCGGCGCACCAGAACGACGAAACGCTGCTGCGGATCGATTCACCGCTGCTGGCGCGCCACTTCGAGGCGGAGATGGACCGGCTCTGGCGCGGGGCCGAGCTGGGGATGACGGAGCGGCTGGAGCGCCGGCGGCAACGGATCAGCCGGCGCTGCGGATGGGTGCGGCGGGAGAGGGTTGCGGAGAAGAACGGTGCGGAGCAGAAGGGTGCTGAGAAGAGAGGTAAAGTCGAAAAGATGCCAACGGAGAGCGCCGCGAAGCCATGGATCCGGCCCCCAGCACCCGCTCCCAGTCACCGCAGCTCGACGCCATCAATCTGATGCTGCGCGATCTGCACACCCGGCACGACGAAATCCGCCACCGGGCCGCCTTCCGGGGCTGCACCAGCGAGCTGCTCACGGTGCAGCAGGAACTGGTGGATTACCTGCTGGCCAAGAAGCACAAGCTGCTTGGGCTCGAGGCCACCGCCGCGCCGGAGAGCGACCGCAATTACAACTCCTTCACCTGATCCCGCCCCTGATCCGGCCGCGGGGGAGGTACCGCCTGCGGTAGTGATCGTGGGCGGCGGGCCGGCCGGGGTGACCCTGGCCTGGCAACTCTCCCGCCAGGGCATTCCGCTCACCCTGGTGGAGGCGAGCCCATCGTTCGAGCGGGCCTTCCGCGGCCAGGGGTTGATGCCCAGCGGCCTGGAGGCCCTGGCGGCGCTGGGGCTCGACCCCTGGCCCGCATCGGTGCCGCGGCGGCCGCTGGGGGGCTGGAGTTTTGTGGTGAACAGCCGGCCGCTGTTCACGGTGCGCGAACCGATGGGCAGCCCGGTGCCCTGCACCTTGATCGAACAGGGGGCCCTGCTGCGCCACTGGCACGGGCGGTTGGAGCAGCAGCCGGGGGTGCGGCGGATCTGCGGGCAAACGGTGGTGGCGCTGCTGGAGGCGAACGGTCGGGTGACGGGGGTGGGGCTGGCGGATGGGCGGCAGCTGACGGCGCCGCTGGTGGTGGCCTGCGATGGCCAGGGGTCGCGGTTGCGGGCCCTCTCCGGGCTGCCCTATGGGGGCGGGAAGACGCCGCTGGAAGTGCTGTGGTTTCGGCTGCGGGGGGCGGCGAGCGGGGCGATCGAGGCGTGGCTGGGGGATCGCTTCGTGACGCTGGTGGGGGAGAGCGGCAGCGGCGCCCTGTTCTGCCGGGCCGATGCGGGGGTGCAGCTGGGCTGGTCGGTGGGGGCGGAAACGGGCGCGCGCGGGACGGCGGATTGGCTGGAGCAGTGGGCGGCGGCGGCCCCGGCGGATCTGGCGGCGCTGCTGCGGGCCCTGCCGCCCCAGGCGGTGCGCGGCCCACGGCGGTTGCCGGGGCGCGTGGGACTGGCGGGCCGCTGGCAGCGGCCGGGCCTGCTGCTGCTCGGGGATGCGGCGCATCCGATGAGTCCGCTGCGGGCCCAGGGGCTCAACATGGCCTTGCGCGACGCGGTGGTGGCGGCGGCCCTGCTGGCACCGGCCCTGGCGGGGGCAGAGGCGGCGGGCGAGGCGCCAAGCGCGGCGGAAGCGCAGAGACAGGCCCTCGATGCGGTTCTGCCGCGGATCGAGGCGGCGCGGCGGCCGGAGATTGAGGCGGTGCAGGCGCTGCAGGCGGAGGAGGCGGCCCGGGCGGAGCTGTTGCGCAACCGCTGGCTGCGGGGGATGGTGGCCGCGAGTGCGCCACTGAGCGGCCCGTTGCTGGCGCGGCGCTGGCAGGCCAGCCAGCGGGTGCTGCGCGACGGACTCGCCCCCCTGGGGTTGGAGCGGTGATGATGGAACGCTCTTTCCCCCTCTCCATGGCCGCGATCGCCGCCCCCGGGCCCCTGCGCCAGTTGCTGCTGGTGGCCGCGGGGCTGGCGCTGCTGCAGGGGGCTGGGGCGCCGCCATTGCGGGCCGCTCCCGCCGATCCCCCTTACCCCAACACCGCCACCCTGCGGGCCCTGCAGCTCGCCACCCTCGACTGCGGCCGCGACAACATCGCCAAGCCCTGCGAGACGGCCCGCCGCGATGCCGACGGCCTGCTCGACCATCCGCGCCTGCCCGGCCGCTGCAAGGACGTGCTCTGGAACATCCGCCAGAAGGCGGTGGTGGCGCCGAGCAACAGCTTCGCCAGGCGCGAGCCGATCGATGCGGCGGGGCGGGAGGTGATCGCGGCCTGCAAAGCGCTGCCGCGGGCTGCGGCGAAGCCGGCGGAGGCCAAGCCGGCGGCCGGGGGCGGTGGCTTCGGCTTTGGGTTCGGCGGCGGATCGGGTGCCGGCGGATCGGGCGGCGGTGGTGGCGGCGGTGGCGCGGGTTCGGGGTCCTGAAGGGAGGCCTGGCGCCTAAGGCATTTCCCCAGGCACCGGCTCGGGCTCCGGCCGGGCGCGGGAGGGCCCGGCAGCCACGGGAGCCCCGCCGATCAGGCGCAACAGCTCACGGGAGGTGTCGTCCATGAACGCCACCGACATCGGGGTGACCACCACGGCCCGATCGGCCAGGGAGCAAAGGGAGGGGTCGCGGCGGGCCTCGTGCTCACAGCTGCTGGAGAGGCCGAGCAGGGCGTTGGTGAGCTTGCCCCGCAGGCAGCTCTCGCGGCCGGCGCGGGCGAGAACCGCCCGGGCGGCCTTGTCGGTGAGGGCCACCGCCTCGGTGTAGGGCAGCACGGCCGCGCAGGTGGGGGGAGCCGCCGCCGTGGCGGTGGCCGCTGCAAGGCTGGCCGCCAGGGCGACACCACCGAGGGCACCACCGAGGGCACCGCCGCTCCACAGCCGCACCTGGCGGGCGAGGGAACGGGCGAGGGAGCGGGGCAGGGAACGGAAACAGATCAGGCCGCCAGGTTATCGAGGCCCGCGGGCCTGGAGAATCCAGCGACGCCCGGAGTACCTTGGGCCCGCCCCGCAGCCCGGCGACGGGCCCGCCGATGAGCCAAAGCAGTTCCGCCGGCAACCCCCTCTCCGGCGAGGTGCGTCGGGTATCCCTGGCGGCTCCCTTCACCGACCAGAAGCCGGGCACCTCGGGGCTGCGCAAGAGCAGCCGCCAGTTCCAGACCCCCCACTATTTAGAAAGCTTCCTGGAGGCCAGCCTGCGGGTGGTGCCGGGGATCGCGGGCGGCACGCTGGTGGTGGGCGGCGACGGGCGCTTCGGCAACCGCGAGGCGATCGGCGTGATCCTGCGGATGGCGGCCGCCCACGGCGTGGCGCGGGTGATCACCACCACCGGCGGCATCCTCTCCACCCCGGCCGCGTCGAACCAGATCCGCCGCCACGACGCCACCGCCGGCATCATCCTTTCGGCCAGCCACAACCCGGGCGGCCCCGAGGGCGACTTCGGCGTGAAGATCAACGGCTCCAACGGCGGCCCGGCCCCCGAATCGCTCACCGACGCCATTCACGCCGCCACCTTGACCCTCGACGGCTACCGCATCCTCGACGCAGAGACCCCCAGCCTCGACACCCCCGGCACCCACCAGCTGGGATTTCTGGAGGTGCAGGTGATCGACGGGGTGGATGACTACGTGGTGCTGATGCAGAAGCTGTTCGATTTCGATCGCCTCAGCGAGCTGCTGCGCGGCAACTTCCGCCTGGCCTTCGACGCCATGCACGCCGTCACCGGCCCGTATGCCAGCCGCATCTTTGAGCAGCTGCTGGGGGCGCCGGCGGGCACGGTGCGCAACGGCATCCCCCTGGAGGATTTCGGCGGCGGCCACCCCGACCCCAACCTCACCTATGCCCATGAGCTGGCCGAGCTGCTGCTGGAGGGAATCGACTACGCCTTCGGCGCCGCCTGCGACGGCGACGGCGACC
>CANEWU010000154.1 GCA_947442825.1 Synechococcaceae cyanobacterium | reverse complement strand
TTCTCCTCGCTGCCGTTGAGGCGGTGGAACTCAGGCAGGGAGAGGCCTTTCTGGAACTGGATCGCGCCGCGGGCCATGGCTTGACAGGTATTTCTGTACCACTCAATGGCTCTATCTCGCTCGGCGCGGTGCGAGCTGGGTAATCAAGTGAGCTCTACAACACTCGGCGACAACCAATCCTTCAGGTTCGAGGCAGAGTCGCTATGTAGATGAAAACGGATGCACCATCACCGAGGCCATGCAGCGACGATCAATCTGGATGTGGGCACTGAGCATGGCTCTGGTCGCCGTGCTGGCCCTCGGCGCGGGAGCACAGACGCAGCCCACAACCCCCCTAAATCAGGCGCGGAATGGCACCTACGTGCCCTTGCCATCGACCCCACCGGGCGCCCAGCAGGTGGCCGTGGGTTTTTATCCTGTGGCGATCTACGACCTTGATCAATCCAGCAATACCTTCTACGCCGACACCTACGTGTGGCTGCGCTGGAAGGGCGAGGTTGATCCCTCCGCAACCCTGGAGTTCACCAACATGGTGGAGGAATGGGGCAAGCTGCTCGAACCCACCCTGGAAGAGCCCAAAACCCTTCCCGATGGCAGCAAATATCAGCTCTATCGGGTGGAAGGACGCTTTGTGCAGCCCTTCAGCCTGGCCGACTACCCGCTGGATCGCCATAGCCTCGGCATCCGCATTGAAGACACCAGCAATGGTGTGAAACAGATGAGCTACGTGATCGATCAAGCTTCGTCGGGTGTGGACAAGAAGCTCGAGATTCCTGGCTGGAAGCTGCAGGGCTGGAAGGCCGAGATCCTGGAACACGACTATGGCACCAATTTCGGTGAATCCGAGCAGCCCTCCAGCTACTCGGTGGCCAACTTCCAGCTGTTTATCCAGCGTCCCCTCAGCTTCTTCATCTGGAAGCTGCTGCTGCCCTTGGTGATCGTCGTGAGCGCCGCCTTGGTGGCCCTGCTCATCAATCCCAAGTCGATCGATGCTCGCCTGGCGCTGCCCATGGGCGCCTTGCTCTCAGCCATCTTCCTGCAGCGCGGCTATTCCGATACCCTGCCCGATCTAGGCTATCTGGTGTTCATGGACAAGATCTATCTGCTGGCCTATCCGCTCATTCTTGTCGTGCTGATCCGGGCCATCGTGGCCTACAAGAAGGGGCGCGACGCTAGCGACGCCGAACTTGAGGAAATCCAGCGGGTGGACCGCAAGGCCATCGTCGTGCTGGGCCTCATCTTCGCAGTGGGCACCGGCATGATCACGGCGTTCCGCTGAAGCAGCCGGAGGTGGCGGCGCTACCTCATGGGTGGGAGCCCCGGATCAGCGCCGGTACCCCACCTCAGAGGTTAACGATGGGGGCTGTCCGGGAATTCCAGACCACTTCAGCCTGAACACGGGTTTGCCTCTTGGTGGAACGGTAAGTATCGCCAATCGCTCATTCCCGTAGGCACCAACCCACGTCTACATTGTCACTCCACTACTGCCATACTGAACTCAGCGATCACCTAGATCATCCCGATGACCGATTCTCCCGCTCGCTTCAGTCTCCACAACAGACGTGCCCTGGTTACCGGCGCTTCGCGAGGCCTTGGTGCTGAGATTGCCTCCGTGTTAGCTGCTGCAGGCGCTGATCTTGTGATCAGTGGCCGCGATCCTGTTGGCCTCCAGCGCACGCAACAGACTGTCCGGCAACTGGGCCGCAGCTGCCATGACGTGCTGGCTGACCTGCGGAATCCCGAGGAGGTGCTTCGACTGGCCGATGTGGCGCTGGAGCAGTTCGGTACCGTCGATGTTCTGGTGAATAACGCGGGCATTGTTCATATTGAAGACTTGCTCAGCACCACCCTCGAGCATTGGGAGGAAACCCAGGCGGTGAACCTGCGCGCCCCATTTCTGCTCGCGCAGCGACTTGTGCCCGCCATGATCCAGCAAAGACAGGGAAAAATCATCAACATCTCCTCCGTGGCCGGGGTTTTGGCCATTGAGGGCCATGCGGCCTATTCGGCCTCCAAAGGTGGCCTGAATCTGCTGACGCAAACGATGGCTGCCGAATGGGGCCGCTACAACATCCAGGCCAATGCCGTCGCTCCCACCGTGATCCTTACTGAGATGGGGCAACAGGTGTGGGGAGAGGCCAGCAAAGGCGAGCCGATGAAGGCACGCATTCCCGCCCGTCGCTTCGGTGAGCCAGTTGAAGTTGCTGATCTGGTGCTATTCCTTGCCTCCAATGCCTCCGATTTCATCTGTGGTCAGGTGATCCGCTTGGATGGTGGCCTCACGGTGGTGTGATCTTGGCGGTTTGTGCTGCCATGGGAACCATCACGGGATCAGTCGCTCTCTACGCAGCAGCTCCTCCTTTAGCAGCAGCCCCCACCACCGCTTCCCCCACTGCTGCCATCTCCGCTCCCCGGCGCACGTGCCGCACTCGCAAACGGAATCTCGCTCCCGCAGCCGGCAAACAGGCCGTAGTGGCGCTCAAAATCGCCCAGGAATGTGAAGTGCGGCGCGAAACGGCTCTGCTGCAACATGCGGGAGCTGTTGCCGCATACCGCAAACACCTTGCCGGTCTCGATCGCATGGTGTGCGTCTAGATCGAAGCGGTGGGGATTTTGCGGGATCGTGCCCTTGTAGATCACGGCCTGGCCATGGTCTTCGCACGCATCTTCCAGCTCCGGGATGTGGAACAGGCGCCAGGTGGCGGAGAAGAAGTGCGCCTCGCCCAGCAACGGCGCCAGCGCAGGATCAGTGATCGCCAGCGGACGGTCGCTCACCAGGCGCGGGTCGGCGAATCGAGCGGCCCGCGACAGGCGCAGGAAATCGTTCCAGTACAGAGCGCCGCCCAGGCATTCGCCGTAGAGCACCGGATCGCAGCGCACCGCCTCCGGCAGCCGCCGATCCGCGTACACATCCGAGAAATAAAACTCGCCGCCGTTCTTCAGCAGCCGCTGCACTCCCTGCAACACCGCGGGTTTATCCACCGACAGGTTGAGCACGCAGTTGCTCACCACCACATCGAAGCTGGCCGCCTCCAGCGGCAGATCCTCCAGCCGCTCGATCGTGCCCTCCAGAAAGCTCGTATTGGCAAATCCGAAGGCCTCGGCGTGGAACGCCTGGTGTTCGCGGGCCACCGCCAGCTGTTCCGCCGTCATGTCCACACCCACCACCGCGCCGCTTGGGCCCACCAGCTGGCTGAGCAGGTACACATCGCGGCCGGCGCCGCTGCCCAGATCGAGCACTCGGCAGCCCTCCAGCAGCGGCGGGCACACCAGGCCGCAGCCGTAGTAGCGGCTGCTCACCTCCGGGTGCACCCGCGCGAGCAGCGGCTTCAGCCAACCGGGCACCGCGTCGGCGTCACAGCAGGCGCTGGTCTTCAGGTCGGCGCTGCTTTGCAGCTCCTGCCCGTAGTACCGCTGGACCAGTTCTTGGGTGGGCATGGGGGGGGAGCCGGCGCTGCAATCACTCTCGCGCAGGCTCCCCTCCCGGGCTCACTTGCCCGCCAGCGCGCTCAGGGGACCGAGCAGGCCGCTGATCGCCGAACCGGCGGCGGCGGCGTCGGGCTTGGCGCCAGCGCCGAAGGTGCTGATCACGGCCTTGGCGGCCATGTCGACGGCGCCCCACTTATCGCCGGCCAGCGGTTGGATCACCGGGGAGGCCTTCTGCCACAGCCCCTCGAAGCCGCCCATCGCGGTCACGGCACCGGCGAGATTGCCGGCCTTGATGTCGCCTTCGGCGGTCTTCAGCAGGTCGAGCACCGGGTTCACGGCCGGCGCCAGGGCGGCCTGGCCGGTGGCGGTGGCGGCCTGCTTGGCGGCGTCACCGGTGGCGGCAGCGCCGTCCTTGATCGCTTCGCCGGTGGCGGCGGCACCGTCCTTCAGGGCTTCACCGGCTTGGTTGGCGGTGTCGGAAGGGGCCTGGGAGCAGGCGGTCAAGGTCAGGGCGCCGGCGGTGGCCAGGGCCAGGCCGGCGCGCTTCAGCAGAGCGAGTCGGGTCATGGGGAGCAAGGGGAGAAAGAGCTCAGGCGGACGGTAGGTGGCGTGGCGGTCCCGTCCAGCTTCCGTGGTATTTCGTTGCGGTTGATACCAAATGGCCTCCAGTCGCGCCCATTCAGCGGGACCGCCGCACCCGCCTGTGGTTCATGGTCCGGCCCTTCGGCGAGAGCTTGCGGATGATCGGCTCGGCTATGTGCCTGGTGTGATTCATGATCGAGTCCTGGCCTCGTTTCCGGGGTTCACGTCACCCTCCCGGTTCCCCATGGTCTTTGCTTCCCCGCGCTCCTACATGCTGCTCTCGGTAGCGGCTGCAGTGGCCACGATCGTGCTGAAGACGGCGGCCTGGAAGCTCACCGGTTCGGTGGGGCTGCTCTCCGATGCGATGGAGTCCGGGGTGAATCTCGTGGCGGCGGTTGGCGCCTTCTGGGCGCTCACCCTTGCCGCCAAACCGGCCGACCGGACCCACCACTACGGCCACTTCAAGGCCGAATACTTCTCCAGCGGCCTGGAAAGCGTGCTGATCGTGTTAGCAGCCCTGGCGATCATCTCTGCCGCCGTCGGCCGTCTGCAGCAGCCCCAGCCCCTGGAGCAACTGGGGATCGGTCTGGCCCTCTCCCTGCTGGCCACGGCCCTCAACGCCCTGGTGGCCTGGATCCTGCTGAAGGCCTCCCGCCGCTTCCACTCGATCACCCTGCGGGCTGACGCCCACCATCTGCTTACCGATGTCTGGACCTCGTTCGGCGTGGTGCTGGGCATTGGCCTAGTGAAGGTCACCGGGCTGACGATCCTCGACCCCTTGATCGCCATCGCTGTGGCGCTGAACATCGTGGTCACCGGTTGGAAGCTGCTCCACGAAACGGCCTCCGGTCTGCTGGATCGATCGCTGCCAGAGGATGAGCAAGGGAGGCTTGAGGCCCTGCTTGCCTCCCACGAAACGGAGGAGATCCGCTTCCACGCCCTGCGCACCCGGGTGGCCGGTTCGCGCCGATTCGTGGCCTTCCATGTGCTGGTGCCGGGCCGCTGGACGGTGCAGGCCGGCCATGACCTCTGCGACCAGCTGGAGCGGGAGATCGCCACGGCTCTGACCCGCACCCATGTGCTCACCCACCTGGAGCCGATCGAGGATCCAAAGGCCTGGGATGACCAGGGATTCCGCTGGGAGGAGGGTTGAGACGTGGCAGCCCTGTGACGGAAGCATGAGCGCATCCTCAACGAGAAGCGCTCATGCTTCCGCCATCACCCCCGCCAACACCTTTGCTTCCTCCTCGGCGCTCACCACGCGGCCGCTGTCACCAAAGCCTTCGATCTGGTCGAAGTTGAGATAGCGGTAGAGCGTGTCGCCGAAGGGGTCGATGCGCTCGGCGGCGATCGCCAGGTAGTCGTCCTTGCTGGGAATGCGGCCCAGCTGGGCGCAGACGGCCGCCAGTTCGGCGCTGCCCAGATACACCTGGGCACCGTTGCCGAGGCGGTTGTTGAAGTTGCGGGTGCTGGTGGAGAACACCGTGGTGTTGTCGTCCACCCGCGCCTGGTTGCCCATGCACAGCGAACAGCCCGGCATCTCCATGCGCGACCCCGCCGCCTCGAAGATCGCGTAGTAGCCCTCCTGCTTTAGCATCTCCTCATCCATGCGCGTGGGCGGGCATACCCAAAGGTGGGCGGCATTTTGCCCCTGGCCTTCGAGCACGTTGGCGGCGGCGCGGTAGTGGCCGATGTTGGTCATGCAGGAGCCGATGAATACCTCATCGATGCGCTCGCCCGCCACGTCGCTGAGGGTTTTGACGTTGTCGGGATCGTTGGGGCAGGCCAGGATCGGCTCGCTGATCGCATCGAGATCGATGTCGATCACCGCCGCGTATTCCGCATCGGCGTCGGCCTCCAGCAGCTGCGGATCGGCCAGCCAGGCCTCCATCGCCTGGATCCGCCGTGCCAGGGTGCGGGCATCGCCAT
>CANEWU010000153.1 GCA_947442825.1 Synechococcaceae cyanobacterium | reverse complement strand
TGGTGATCGGCGCCGCTGCCGCCGGCCTCTGCTTCGTCTGCCTGCAACTCAAGACCCGCCTGCGCTTCGACGACACCCTCGATGTGCTGCCGGTGCATGGCATGGCGGGCCTGCTGGGCACCCTGCTCACCGGCGTGTTCTGCCTGCGCAGCCTCAACCCCGCCGGCGCCGACGGCCTGGTGGTGGGCCGCCTGCAGCAGCTGAGCATCCAGGCCCAGGCGGCCGCTTTCACGGTGCTGTGGGTGTCGGTGGGCACGTTTGTGGTGCTGACGCTGGTCCGCGTCTGGCAGCCCTTGCGGGTGAGCGACAGCGACGAGCGCCTGGGCCTCGACATCTCGACCCACGGCGAGGAGGCTTACAACACGGAATTCACGGGGTGAGGGCGAATCGCGCGTTTATTGCCGCTGGATTCGCTGGTGTTCTCCTGCACAGATTGTCTGAGGGGGCGACCGTGGAGTGCTGATAGATTGCTGCTGCAATCATGCTGCTCGAGCGTAGCCAGAGCTACCGTAGTCATCTCTGCGGGTGATGGAGGCGCTCGGGCGCACCCCCGGGGCCGAAGGCGAATCTCTGCGCATCAACTCCCGCTTCGGCAGCAGCAAGGCAGGCTTCCAGATCAACGACCTCTGACCGGACCGGCCTTGCCTACCGCCCCTGGCCCAGCACCAGCCGCACCACCACCACGCTGGTAATCAGCACCACGCCGCTCACCCAGATCGTGCCGCTGCGCGCCACCAGCCACTCCAGCCCCTGGGGCAGCCGATGGCGCCCGCCGCTCAGCCAGACGGTGAGGCCCCCCAGGAGCAGCAGGGGAACTCCCAGCGCCAGCAGCAGGGCCGTTTCGGCGCTCATGGCTGGAGCCGCTCTCCCCTCATCGGCTGGGTACAAACCGCAGCGCCACGCCGTTGTTGCAGTACCGCATGCCGGTGGGGCGCGGGCCGTCGTTGAACACGTGGCCCTGGTGGCCGCCGCAGCGCCGGCAGTGGTATTCGGTGCGGGGCACGATCAGCTTGAAATCCTTTTTGGTGACCACCGCCTCGGGCAGCGGCTGCCAGAAGCTCGGCCAGCCCGTGCCGCTCTCGTACTTCGCCTTGGAGCTGAACAACGGCAGGCGGCAGCCGGCGCACTCGAACGTGCCCGCCCGCTTCTCGGCGTTGAGCGGGCTGCTGAACGGCCGCTCGGTGCCCTCACGCCGCAGCACGTTGTAGGCGGCGGGGCTGAGGCGATCGCGCCACTGGGCATCGCTCAGCCGCCAGGCCGGATCACTGGCGGCGGCGGCCGCCTCCGCCGCCTCGGGCCGCAGCCAGGGCACCAGGCCGGCCAGCGGTGCGGTGATCACCGCGCCTAGTGAAATCAGCCGGTCGAGCAGGGCGCGGCGGGGAAGGGGATCGGACATGGGGTTAGCGGCCTCAGCCCACCCAGCCGGCCGAGAGCACCGTGGCCAGCCCCATGAACAGGGCCACCAGAATCCAGGTGACGCGATTGAGGGCAGCCTCGGCGGAGCGGGCGCTTGTGAACATCGAGCCGCCGCTGGCGGCCAGGCCCCCCATGCCATCCCCCTTCGGGCTGTGCAGCAGCACCGTGACGATGATCAGCAGGCCGCTGAGCATCCACAACACGGTCAGGACGTTCTTGATCATGGGGAATAGGCTAGCCGGCCAGGTGGGGGCCGAGCGCGGGCAGCTGCTCCAGCACCGCCTGCCACAGCGGCTCCCCCAGGTGGGGCCGCAACTCCTGCAGCAGCGCCGCCAGATGATCCTTCGGGGCGCTGCCCGCCGGTGGGGGCGTGGTGCCTTCCAGCACCTCCAGGGCGTAGGCCAACAGGATGTGGGGGGAGGGGTTTGGCAGGTGGGTGATCTGCAGCCGGGTCGCCTCCAGCACCGCCACGCCCGCCTGGGTGGCCGACAGGGTGGCCCCGTGGACGCGGCTCTGGGCCTGTAGCTCCGGCAGATGGCCGATCCGGTGGGGCACCGCCTGGAAGGCCCGCAGCCAGTACTCGAAATCAAAGGCGCAGCGCAGCGAGGGGTTCCAGGGGCCCACCAGCAGCGTCAGGGTGCGGCGCCAGAAGACGGTGGGCTGGCAGATGAAGCAGTAGTCGCGGAAGCCGGCCAGCCCCACCTGCGGCCCCCGCGTGGGATAGCGCTCCAGCGGCCTCCCCATGGCATCGATGTGCTCCCCCTCGCCGTAGACCATCAGCCACTGGGGCTGGGCCGCCAGGGCCGCCACCGCCCGGCCAGGGGCGCCCGGGGTGTAGCGGTCGTCGGCGTTCAGCCAGCCGATCACCGTGCCGCGGGCCTGGGGCCAGGCCCGGTTGAGCGCATCGGCCGGGCCGTGGTCGGTGCGGGACACCAGCCGCAGCCGCCGCTCGCCCCTGCAGCGTCGCTCGATCCGCTCCAGCGATCCGTCGCCTGAGCCTCCATCGGCGATCAGCAGCTCCAGCACCGTCGGATCGGCCAACACGCTCTCGATCGCCTCCTCCAGAAAGCGGCCCGCGTTGCGGCAGGGCATCAACACCGAAACGCAGGGCCTGGCGGTCGCCGGGTTCCCGGAGGGGCTGGTGGCAGGGCTGTCCAGGGGGCTGGTCGCGGGGCTGTGCAGGGCGGGGATCGCGGCGGCAGCGGGCGGCGCTTCCATGGGATCGCGCCCAACCCCGCCTAGCCTGCCGGCTCCCGGCGCCCCTGGCATGCAGCGCTTCGCCGATCAGCCCCTGGGGGATCGGCCGGCCGTGGTGGTGCTCGGCGCGGCGAAGCTCGGCAACTACGTGGTGCTCCAGCCGCTGCTGCGCGGCCTGCGCCGCAAATACCCCCAGGCCGACATCACCTACGTCGGCAGCCGCCGCACCCGCGAGCTCGAGCGCCTCAACCCCTGGATCGACCGCAGCCTGCCCCTAGCGGAGCGCCGGGAGGCGGCCGGCGCCGTGCTGGAGGGCTGGCGCCGCCGCCGTGGTTCCCCCCACTTGGTGATCAACGCCGACGGCCACAGCCCCCACACCCGCAGCTGGGTGCGGGCCCTGGCGCCGCGCTATGTGGTGGGCCAGGCCGACCTGCCCGCCGGCGACCACCCCCTGCAGCGCCTTTCCCTCGATCCCGACTGGTCGGCGCCCGATCTGGAGCGTCGCTATGCCGGTTGGATCGGCGCATCCACCATCGGCGCTCTCTTCTGCCGCGTGGCCTGGCTGGGCAGCGATGGCGGTGATCCCCCGCCCCTCCCCTCGGCTTCCCCGCCCCCCGACCTGCCGCCGGTGCTGCTGGCGGTGGATGGGGAGCGACCCGCCAAGCTCTGGCCCCTGGAGCAGTGGCGCGCCCTGTGCGAGCGGCTCGCCGCAGATCTCCACCTGCCTCCCCCCTCTCTCGGCCTGGTGGGCGCTCCGCCGCGCGGCATTGGCGGCCCGGGGCGCGCCATCGAGGAAGGGTTGCTGGCCCTGGGGGTGAGGGATCTGCGGGGGCGGCTGCGGCTGCCGGAGCTGGTGGGGGCGATGGCCGCCAGCCGCCTGTTGCTGGCGATTGATTCCGGGCCGATGCATCTGGCGGCGGCGGCCGGTTGTCCCACCGTGGCGATCTTCGCGGCCGATGGGACGGGGGTGGGGGCCAGCCCGGCCCGGTTGTGGGCGCCGCGCAGCCCCCGGGTGTGGGTGTCGACCACGCCGGTGCACTGCCAGGGCTGCCACGCCCTGGCCTTCGCCAACGACGACTGCGTGGTGAGCGGCCACCCCTGCATGGCCGCCCTCGACAGCGAGCGGTTGTGGCCGCTGGTGCAGGCGGCCTGGCGCTGCGGCGGCGCCGAGCGGCTGCGCGATCTCTCCTGCGTTTAGCGCTCCAGCGACGGGGTGCGGGCGCTCACGCTCCAGCGCAAGGTGGGCCGCTCCGCCAGCAGGGCGGCCCCCAGCCGCAGGGCCGGCCCCCACAACCGCTCCTGCAGGGCCGCGGGCCGGGTGTCGTCGAGGCGGAGCAGCAGCCGTGCCCCTTCCTGCGCCTGCGCCCGCCAGCGCCGCAGCCGCAGGGGCAGCTCCGCCGGGTCCGCCAGCTGCCATTCCTCTGCCGGGGGGTGCGCCGTGGCGGGCGCCGTGGCCTCCCCGTCGGGACTCGCCGCCAGCCGCTCCAGGGCCCGCTGCCGCAGCACCCCATCCGGGTCGCGCAGGAAGTCGCAGACATCCGCCACGAAGGAGGCCCCTTCGTGGGCTGAGTCCTCCCCCTGGAGAGCGGGCGGCCCGTAGCGCGCCCACAGGATCCTGCCCGCCGCCTGCATCGCCGCCAGCCGCGCCGGCTCCTGCTGCAGCCGCTCCAGCCGCTCCGGCAGGGCCGCCACCGCCTCCGCCCGCTCCGGAACCAGCAGCGCCGCCTCCTCCCACAGCGTTGCCGGACCGGGCAGGGCCAGGGTGTCGGCCAGGATCACCGGGATGGCGCCGAAGCCCAGGGCCTCCCACAGGCGGATCGAGTTCGGCCCCGTCCCTGCGGGGCAGAGGGCGAAGCAGCTCTCGCGCAAGGTGGCCACGTAGCTCTCCGCGTCGTCGACCAGGCGCCGGTGATGTGCCCCATCGGGCCGTTGGCCGTGCACCTGCTCCCGGTAGACCTCCTGCTCGAAATGCCATTCGCCCCGCCCCTCCAACCGGGCGTCGGCCCGGGGGGGCAGGGCCAGCAGCCAGCTCCGCACGTCGCTGCCGCTTCCCTCCTGCGGTTGGAAGCCCTGGAAGGCGTAGAGCAGCGGCCGGCTGGCGGCGGCGGCTGGCGGGGCGTCCGGCCGATGGCTCAGGCAGCGCACCGGCAGCAGCGGGAAGGGGTGGATGCGCAGGCCATCGCGGTGGGTTTCGCCGCGGACGGCGTGGCTCCAGAACAGGTCGGTGATGCCGGCGGCCCGCAGGGCATCGGTGTGCTCGAGGGCCCAGATGTGCTGGCAGACCGTGGCCACCGGCGTGTGATCCGGCCAGCGTCGCAGCGGCGCCGTGGGGGGGCGCAGGTCGCGGTGCACCGCGTCGATCCAGCTGGCCCAGGGGAAGGGCAGGTAGGTGGCGGCGCCGGGGGTGGGGGCGGCGGAGCCGGCCAGGCCCAGGCGGCGGAGGATCTCCCAGGCGGTGGCCTCCGTGGCGTTGGGCCGCTGCCAGGGCAGGCCCGCCATCGGCGGACCCTCTCCCGCTCCCTGCGCCGATGCCTCAGACGCGGAGGTTCTCACGCACCAGCTGCAGGATTGTGGCGATCTTCGTGCGATCGATCTGCGGGGTCAGGCGGCTGTGCAGGAAGAGGGTGCGGCACTCCTCCTCCAGCCCCGCCAGGCGCTCCTCCAGCCGCGCCAGCTGCTCCGCCCGCGCCTCGCCCTGGCTGCGCGCCTGGGTGAGTTCCTGGAAGGTGTGGGTGAGTTCGTCCTGCACCTGCTTGAGCTGCAGCAGGATCAGCTCCCGCTCCTCCTCGCCATCGCGCTGGCGGGCCTCCTCCTCCGCCAACCGCTGGCCTGTTTCTTCCAGTCGCTGGCGCGATTCCTCCAGCTGCCGCGCCCACTCCGCCTCCAGGGATTTCTGCTTCGCGTTCAGGGACGCCTGCTCCGCATGCAGGGCTTGGCGCTCCTCCTCCATCCGTTGCGCCTGGCCCTCCAGCTGGTTCGCCTGGTGCTCCAGCTGGCGGCGCAGCACCTCCCCCTCCGCCTCCGTCTGCTGGTGCACCCCCGCCACATCCGCCAGCACGCCGCTGGTGGTGGCCAGTTCGCCCTTCAGCAGTTCCCGCTCCCGAGCCAGCCGCTCCAGCTCCTGGTGGTGCGCTGCGCGCAGGGCCAGCCAGTCGTGCAGCAGGCGCTCCGCCAGCACCAGGCCCCGCTCAGGCGGCGCGGCCACCGGGAGCTGGGGATCCCGGCCCAGCAGTTCGGCACAGCCCTCGAGATCGGCCAGCAGCTGGTCGATCTCCGGACGCTGGGCCAGGTAGTGCGCCACCACCGGTGGCAGGGGAGGCCCGGGGGGCG
>CANEWU010000152.1 GCA_947442825.1 Synechococcaceae cyanobacterium | reverse complement strand
GGGCGGCCTGAGGGGGAGGCCCCTCACCACATCCATTCATCCGGCGAGGGGATGCCTTTCTCGCGCCGGGCCCGCTCCACCCGCTCCTGCCGCTGCGCCTCCTCCTCCGCCCGGCTCAGCCAGGGGCGGATGCGATTCGCGGCCCGGGAGCCATCCCGCGCCGATGGCAGGCGGGTGATCGTCCAGCTGGCACCGGCGTGGGTGATGGATTCGGCCATCAGGCGACCGTAGCGCTCAGCCGACGGTGGCTCCGGCGGACCCAGCGGGCTTCCTTCTCCTCGCTTAGGAGGATCATGGTGGAAGAGGACCCTGGGCAGTCAGCCCCTCCGACCCCGATGCCCGCGCCCGCCGCCCCGCCCGAACCCGTGAGCGCGGCGGCCGCCGAGCGGGTGATCCTGGCCCTTGATCGGCCCGATGCCGCCTCCGCCGTGGCCCTCGCCACCGCCATCCCGGGCCTGCGCTGGGTGAAGGTGGGGCTGGAGCTGTTCAGCGCCGCCGGGCCCGAGGTGGTGCTGTTGCTGCGCGAGTGCGGGCTGCGGGTGTTCCTCGACCTGAAGTTCCACGACATCCCCGCCACCATGGCCGGCGCCTGCCGCAGCGCCGCCTCCCTTGGCGCCGAGCTGATCACCGTGCACGCCGCCGCCGGTTCCGCCGGCCTGCGGGCCGCCCAGGAGGGGGCCGCCGCGGGGGCTGCCGCCGCCGATCTGGCGCCCCCCACCCTGCTGGCGGTGACCGTTCTCACCAGCTGGGATCCGGCCGTTTTCGCCTCTGAGCTGGCGATCGCCGAGCCGGTGCCGGGCTACGTGAGCCGCCTGGCGGCCCTGGCCGCTGCCGCCGGGGTGGGCGGCGCCGTGTGCTCGCCCCAGGAGGTGGGGGCGCTGCGGGCCGCCCACCCCGAGCCCTTCGCCCTGGTCACCCCCGGCATCCGCCCCGCCGGCGCCGCCGACGACGACCAGCGCCGGGTGATGGCCCCCGCCGAAGCCCTCGCCGCCGGCGCCTCCCAGCTGGTGATCGGCCGGCCGATCAGCGCCGCCGCCGATCCCGCCGCCGCCTTCGCCGCCTGCTGCGCCGGCCTGGCCTGACCTCCTTTTCCCTCTCCGTTCCCGTTCCCATTCCCGCCCGCCATGCTCCAGCGCATCGACCAGGCCCTCTTCGACGCCGTCGCCGCCGAGGCCCGCCAGAGCCCCCGCCTGCGCCGCAACCACAACCTGCACGCCGAGCCCGACCTGGTGCAGCGCTTCCTCAACGTGCTCCAGCCCGGCACCTACGTGCGCCCCCACCGCCACTGCCGCGACACCCCCGGCGCCGGCTTCGAATGCTTCCTGGTGCTCCAGGGGGCGATCGGCCTGCTGGTGCTCGATGAACACGGCCAGGTGCTCCGCCGCGAGCGGCTGGATGCCGCCGGGCCCCTGCGCGGCATCGAGCTGGAGCAGGGGCCCATCCACACCCTGGTGGCCCTGGAGCCCGACACGGTGATGTTCGAGCTCAAGCAGGGCCCCTACGTGCCCACCGCCGATAAAGACTTCCTGGCCTCCTTCCCCGCCGAGGGCACCCCGGAGGCGGTGGCCCAGGAACGGGCCTGGCGGGCGTTGTTCGATCAGGGCTGAACGACCCGGCCTGATCCCCCCCGCCTGAGCAGGCCCTACCCCTGCGTCACCGGCCCCGCCGCCGCCAGAACCTCCCGCCGGCAGAAGCTGCAGTGCCCCCAGCGCGCCATCTCGCCGATCGGCGCCGGCCGGCCGCAGGCGGGGCAGTCGGCCATGCCGTGCACGTCGCGGCGGCTGGGGTGGGCGGCCCACACCTGCTCCTCCGCCTGGCTGGCCAGCTCCGCCGCCGCAATGGCGTGGTGCTGGCGCACCCGCAGGTCGCGCACCGTGAAGCCCGCCCCCCGCAACGCCCCCAGCAGCTGGTGGCGGTTGTATTGCAAGGCCTGCAGCCACGGCCCCGGCGCCGCCCCCACCGTGAGCAGGCCCGCCTGCAGCTGCAGCGGCCGGCAGTGGGGCGCCAGCTGGGGGCCGGCGATGCGGGGCCAGGCCTGCCACAGCGCCGCCAGGCTGCCGTCGCGCTCCCACTGCCGCTCCAGCCCCGCCAGGCACTGCCCCACCGGGCTGGCGGGCGGCCGTAGCGGGGGCAGCAGCACCGACAGCGTGCCGATGCGGCGGGCCTGGGGGCGGCCGGGATCGCGGCTGGGATCCCGGGAGGAGCGGCGACGGCGGGGCTCGGCCATCCCCTGAGGCTAGGGGGGTGCGGCAATCCGCTGCCCATTCCCCGGTCGACCCGAAGGGTCGCGGCTAGCGTGCGGCCTTGCCCCTTTTCCTATTCATGGGCTTCTTCGATCGGCTCAGCCGCCTCCTGCGCGCCAACCTCAACGACCTGGTGAGCAAGGCGGAGGATCCGGCCAAGATCCTCGACCAATCGGTGGCCGACATGCAGGCCGACCTGGTCAAGCTGCGCCAGGCCGTGGCCACCGCCATCGCCAGCCAGAAGCGCATCCAGAACCAGGCCGAACAGGCCGAGGCCCAATCCCGCACCTGGTACGAGCGCGCCGAGCTCGCCCTCAAAAAAAGCGAGGAAGACCTGGCCCGCGAGGCCCTCTCCCGCCGCAAGACCTACACCGATACCGCCACGGCGTTGCGCAACCAGCTCAACAGCCAGGCCGGCCAGGTGGACACCCTCAAGAAGAGCCTGGTGGCCCTCGAAGGCAAGATCGCCGAGGCCAAAACCAAAAAAGACATGCTCAAGGCCCGGGCCAGCGCCGCCCAGGCCCAGGAGCAGATCCAGAGCGCCGTCAGCAATCTGGGCACCAATTCCTCGATGGCCGCCTTCGAGCAGATGGAGGAGAAGGTGCTGGCGATGGAGGCCTCCAGCCAGGCCATGGCCGAGCTGGCCGGCGCCGATCTCGAGAGCCAGTTCGCCTCCCTCGAGGGCGGCAACGATGTCGACGACGAACTCGCGGCCCTCAAGATGCGTCTCGATGGCGGCCCCAACCCCATCGCCCTGCCCGCGGACAACGGTCCGGCACCGCAGCTGGAGCCCGTCAAGGTGGCGGAGGTGGATGCCGAGCTCGAGGAGCTCAAGCAGTCGATCGACAAGCTCTGAGCGGGTCCCTCTTACCCGGCGGAGCCCCGGGGCTGCGGTCCTGATCCATACAATCGGCCTTCCCGACCCTGGCGACCGTGGCGATGGCGACCTCCAGCTCCACCGGCACCCCCGTGCTGACCCTCACCGATGCCAACTTCGCCGCTGAGGTGCTCGGCCATGGGGGCCTGGTGCTCGTCGATGTCTGGGCCTCCTGGTGCGGCCCCTGCCGCCTGATGGCGCCTTTGATGGAGTGGGCCGCCACCACCTATGGCGAGCGCCTGCGGGTGGGCAAGCTGGAGGCCGATCCCAACCCCGCCACCCGTGACGCCTACCGCGTCCAGGGGCTGCCCGCCCTGCTGCTGTTCCGCAACGGCGAAGAGGTGGTGCGCCACGAGGGGGCCATGGCCCGACCCCAGCTGCAGGCCTTCCTGGATGCCCATCTCTGAGCGGCTGTCCCATCTGGGCAGTGGCGTCTTCGCCCGCAACGACCGCCGCAAGGTCGCCTACCGGCGCCAGCGGCAAGACGACCCCTCCGGGGCGGCCCCACCGCTCCTCGATCTCTCCCTCGGCTCCACCGATCTGGCCCCGCCGCCGGTGAGCCTGGAGGCCATCGCCGCCGCCCTGCCCCTACCGCAGAGCGCCTCCTACTGCCTGCACGGCGCCACCCTGCCCTTCCGCGAGGCCGTGTCCGCCTGGGCCGGCCGGCGCTTCGGCGTGCGCGTGGATCCGGAAACGGAGGTGCTGCTGCTGGTGGGCTCCCAGGAGGGCACCGCCCACCTGCCGCTGGCGGTGCTCGATCCGGGCGATCCCGCCCTGCTGCTCGATCCCTATTACCCCTCCCACATGGGTGGCCTGCGGCTGGCCTCCGCCCGGCCCGTGCTGGTGCCGCTCGATGCCCACGAGGGTTGGCGTCCCCGCTTCGAGCGCCTCGATGACGCCACCTGGGATGCCCTGAAGCTGATGGTGCTCGGCTTTCCCCACAACCCCACCGCCACCACCGGCGAGCAGGCCTGGCTGGATCAGGCGGTGGAGCGGGCCCTGCGCCACGACGTGGTCATCGCCCACGACAACCCCTACGTCGACCTGGCGCTGGAGGGGGAGGCTCCGGCCCTGCTGCGCCATCCCTCCTGGCGGGAGTGCGGCATCGAGTTCTTCTCCTTCTCCAAGAGCTGGTGCCTCGGCGGCTACCGCCTCGCCTTCGCCATCGGCGCCGAGTGGCTGATCACCGCGCTGCGCCAGCTCAAGGGGGTTGTGGATTTCAACCAGTCCCTGGCGTTGCAGGCGGGCGCGATCGCCGCCCTCGAGCAGGCGCCCGACTGGCCCGAGCGGCTGCGGGCGGTGTACCGCGAGCGGCGCGACCGCATGGCCAGCGCCCTGGAGCGCCAGGGCTGGCCGGTGCGCCTGCCCTCGATGGCCCTTTACCTCTGGCTGGAGGTGCCGCCGGTGGCCCGGGCCCGCGGCATGGGGTCGGAGGATTTCTGCGCGGCCCTGCTGGAGGGGAGCGGGGTCTGTCTCACCCCCGGCAATGGCTTCGGGCCTGGGGGCGAAGGTTGGCAGCGGTTGGCCCTGGTGCATCCGGCGGCGGATCTGGAGGCGGGCGCAGAGCGCATCGGCGCCTGGTTGCGCTCCCTGTGATCGGTGCGGTGATGGCGGCGCGCCGAGCCCTGCCCGCCCCCCACGCCCTGGCCGCCTCTGGAGCCCTGCCCCCGATCCCCTGGCGCCTGCGGGGCCTGCCGGTGTGCGCCAGCAGCGAGCTGGAGCTGGAGCGCTGGCTTGCCGCCGTCCCGCCGCCCCTGGCCGATGGGGCAACGCCGGGCAGCCCTCCCCCCCTGGCGGCGCCGCTGGCGGTGCTGGCCCGGCGCCAGCGCTTCGGGCGCGGCCAGCGGGGGCGAAGCTGGCTCTCCCCTGCCGGCGGGGCCTGGATCAGCGCCGCCCTCCCCTGGCCCGCCGATCCGACCGCCGCGGCGGCCCCGGGGTTGGCGGTGGCGGTGGGCCTGGCCCTGGAGCTCGAGGTTCTCGGCCTGCCGGTGCAGCTCAAGTGGCCCAACGACCTGCTCCTCGACGGCCGCAAGATCGCCGGCCTGCTGCCCCGCCTGCGGCTGCGCGGTGGGGTGGTGCGCTGGGCCCAGGTGGGGGTGGGCCTCAACGGTCGCCACCGCCTGCTACCTGCCGCCGCCGCCGTTTCCCTGCCGGCGCCCGCCCTGGCGGCCCGGGTGCTGCGCGCCCTGGAGTGGGCCGTCGCCCATGCAACGCAGCGGGAGCTGGTGCGCCGCGCCGCGGAGGAGCGCCTGGGGCTGCCGCTCCCGCCCCTGCAGCACGAAGGCCTCGACTGGCAGGTGGAGGGGCTCGATGGCGACGGCTGCCTGCAACTCCGCCACGGCTCACGCCGCCTCACCCTGCATCGGCACTTCTGAGGCCGGTCTTCCGACACCGACAGGCGGCTCGATGTGCGTCACAATGGGCGCCGCTGCGACCGCCCGTCCCGTCGCCCGTCCCTTGCTTCGCCCCATGGCTCCCCGGCCCCTGCACGCCCTGATCGCCGCCGCCTGCCTCGCCGGGGCACCGCTGCTCACCGTGCCGCTGGGTCTCGCCCAGAACGCCGGTGGCGATGCCTCCAGCCCCTCCCCCGATCCGCTGCCGGCCCCCGCCGCCCCGCTGACGCCCCCGGCGCCGCCCCCGGCCCCGCCGCCGTTGCCCGCCGCTGCCGCCCCGGCAGCCCCGCCGGCGCAACGGCCTCCGGCCGCCGCCCCCGAAACCGATCCCCTGATCGCCCCCGCCGAGATCCGCCGGGCCGATGCCCCCCGCCGCTTTGATGCCGACATCGACGCCCTCGTGCGCGATGGCGTCGTTTCGCCCAAGGAGCGGGTGCGCGTGCGCGGCACCATCCCGGGCAGT
>CANEWU010000151.1 GCA_947442825.1 Synechococcaceae cyanobacterium | reverse complement strand
GCGGGTTGGCGGCCTGCCCGCCCGGGGCCCACGCCGAGCGATTCGAACTGCTGCTGCCCCTGGCCATCGGGCTCACCCCCACCGATGCCGGCCAGGCGGCCTGCCGCTACGAAGAGGCCCTGGAGCTGCCCCTCGATCCCCGCATCACCGCAGCGGCCCGCCTCAACCTGGCGCTCCTGCGGCAGGAGATGGGCGAGCTAGCCGAGGCAGCCGCACTGGCCCAGGCGGTCACCGCGACCGCACCGGAGCTGCTGCAGGGGTGGATGGCCCTCGGCAGGATCGAGCGCCAACGGGGCCGCCTGGCCGAGGCCGTCGCCGCCTACCGCGAGGCCCTGGCGCGGGACCCCTGCCACCCGGAAGCCCATCAGAATCTGGCCGTGGCCCTGCTGTTGGCCGGCGACATCCCCGGGGCCCGGCAGGGCTTCCGCCAGGCCATTGCCCTGTTGCGCGACCAGGGGCGCACCGGAGAAGCCACCGCCCTCGCCAGCCACGCCGGCGAGCTGGTACGCCTGGATCCCTAACCGCCGCCTCCCCCGCGATGTCCGACTCCTCCCCCCTGCGCGGCCGCACCATCGCCGTCACGCGGGCTGACCAGCAGCTGGGCGCCACCCGCCAGCTGTTCGAGGCGGCGGGAGCAGCGGTGGTGGATCTGCCAGCCCTGGTGATCGGTCCCCCGGATAACTGGGGGCCGCTCGATGACGCCCTGGCGGAGCTCGACCAGTTCCACTGGCTGGTGTTCTCCAGCGGCAACGGGGTGGAGGCGGTGCAGCAGCGGCTGGCCCGCCGGGGTGGCAGCCTGGCCCACCGGCCGTCGGGGGTGAAGATCGCCGCCGTGGGTCGCAAGACCGCAGCGGCTCTGGAGGCCCTCGGAGCCACCGCTGATTTCGTGCCCCCCGACTTCATCGCCGAGAGCCTGGTGGAGCATTTCCCGGTTTCAGGATGGGGCCAGCGGCTGCTGCTGCCGCGGGTGCAAAGCGGCGGGCGCACGGTGCTGGCGGAGGCCTTCGCCGAGGCTGGCGCCCGGGTGGTGGAGGTGCCGGCCTACGAAAGCCGCTGCCCGGATGGCCTGCCCAGCGCCGCGGTGCGGGCCCTGGACCAGGGGGACGTGGATGCGATCACCTTCAGCAGCGGCAAGACCGTGAACCACACAGCCCAGCTGCTGGAGGGGGCCTTCGGGGATGTCTGGCGGCAACGCCTGGCGACGGTGCGGGTGGTCTCGATCGGCCCGGCCACCAGCGAGCGCTGCCATGCCGTGCTCGGCCGGGTGGATCGCGAAGCCGACCCCCACGACCTGGAGGGCCTGGTGGCAGCCTGCGTGGAGGCCCTCAGAGCTCCGCGCTGACGCGCTGGCCGTTCTTCTGCAGGGTGATCAGGCCGCGGTTGACATCGATCGCCGCCACACTCCAGCCGGAGGGGAGCAGATCGGTGGTGCGGCCCCCGCGGTCGCCCGGACGCAGGCTGCCGCTCAGGGCTCCATAGCTCACCACCGCCTCACTGAGGCCACCGCTGCGGATCACACCGCTGACGCTGAAGCCGGGGGGCAGCTGCAGGGGAGCACTGGAGCGAGTGCCCTTTCCGCCCCCCGCCGTCGCTGGGGCGCCACCAGGCCGCGTTCCGCCGGCCGCCGCACCCGGAGCAGCAGCGCCGCCTGAACCACCACCAGCAAGATTCACGGGCAGGGGCTTGCCGTCGGGCCCAAGCAGCGTGGGGAAGCGGTTGATCAAGGCACCGAAGGGATCCAGGCGGCCAAGGTTCACGGCTCCCACGACCTGTTGGGGGGTGGCAAGGGGGGCGAGGCTGGCGCTGGCTGCAACGGCAGGCTTGCCATCGCTGGTGGCGGCAGGGGCTGCGGCGGGAGTAGGAGCCTTCCGGACCGGCGGGGGCAGAAGGACGTTGGGATCAACGGGGGGGGGCGCCTGAGCACAGCCCGCCATCAGCAGCGAGAAAAAAGCAACAGGGAAAACCGGGAGCCGGGCAATCAGGCGGGGCTCGGGGGTCAGCGGAACAGGATTCGACATGGCGTCAGCCGGCCTGCACCAGATCACGGAAACGATCCAGATTGGCCTGGAGCTCTCTCGTCACGATGCCTCCCATAATGCTGGGTTCCATCAGGGGTGCAAGTACGCCAGGGAGCTCGTAGCTGACGGTGAGCTTCACCGCCGTGCGCTGGCCGCCCAGGGGATAAAAGCGCACCCCCCCTTTGGTGGGCAGGCCGCCCACGGATTCCCAGTGCAGCTGCTGGGAGGGCACCCGCTTGGTGATGCGGGCTTTCCAGTGGAAACGGAAACCCTGGGCCGCCAGGGTCCAGTCGGTGAGATCGGGATCATCCAGGGTCACCACCGACTCGATCCAGCGCATCCAGCGGGGCATGGCCTCCAGATCGCTCCACACCTCCCACACCCGCTCAACGGGAGCTTCGATCTCCGTGGTCACACTGTGCTCAAGCCACCGTCCCATGTCCGCTTCTCCTAGGCGACCGCCGCGTTCTGGGCCAGGGCCACCGGCCGCTGCAGGATCGCAGCGGCGGCAAGGTGGCCGCTCATCGTGGCCCCCTCCATCGAATCGATGTAGTCCTGGCGGGTGTAGCTGCCGGCGAGGAAGAAATTGAGCACCGGCGTGCGCTGCTCCGGCCGATAAGGCTCCATGCCGGGGGCCTCGCGGTAGAGCGACTGGGCCAGCTTGACAACGTGGCTCCACACCAAGCGCAGATCACAGGCAGAAGGAAACAGTTCGCGCACCTGGCGATCGGTGTGGGCGACGATTTCTTCGGTTTTCCTGGGGATCCAGGGATCGCCAGGGGTGAGCACGCACTGGAGCAGCGAACCGAGGCCATCGCGGCGGTAGTCCTCGGGGCTGGCAAGGGCGAGGTCAGCGAAGCAGCTGAAGTCGGCGTCCGCCGTGTAGAGAAGGTTGTTGAGACCGGCTGGCTGATGGGTATCGCGGCGGGCAGCGGCAGCGTCTTGCCCGGCCCCTAGCTCAGTCACCCAACCGTCGTAACGCAGCTGGACGGTGGCCACCGGCACCGCCTCCAGACGGTGAATTGCCTCGAATAGCGGATAGCGCCGCCAGGCAGCGGGCAGCAAGCGCTGGATGCCCGGCACATCGCAGGCAGCCAGATAAACATCGGCCTCCACCCGCTGCTCTCCCTCCGGGGTGCCCACCGTCAGGCCGGTCACCAGGGGGGCGCCGTCACGCTCCTCAAAATGCACCTCGGTGACGCGATGACGCAGGTGCAGCCGGCCGCCGCGGGCCTCGATGTAGCGCAGGATTGGACCCGTCAGCCAGCGGTGGGGAGAGCCCTTGAGCAGGTTGAGCTTGGAGGCCTCAGTGCGGGTCGCAAACATCAGAAAGATCGTCAGCATGCAGCGGGCCGAGATCTGCTGGCAGTCGAGGAAGCCGAGGGCGTAGGCGATCGGATTCCACATTCTTTCGATGCTGTGCTCGCTGCCGCCGTGGCCCACGAACCAGTCACGGAAGCTGACGCGGTCGAGCTCGCGGATGACCCCCATCGCCCCCTCGTAGTCAACGAGGCCCCGCACGATCGGGCTGGTGCCCAGGGCCAAGGCGTTGCGCAGCTTGTCGATCCAGGAGAGCTGGGGTGTGGTGAAAAACGCCTTGAGACCGTTGAAGGGGGCGCCGATAGGAAAGCGGAAATCGAGGGAGCGCAGATCGCCGCCACGGTTGACGAACAGGTGGGTGTGCTCCTTGGGCAGCAGGTTGTCGAGGGCGCCCACCTTGGCCATCAGGGCGAAGAGGTTGGCGTAGTTGTAGAAGAAAACGTGCAGGCCCATCTCAATGTGGTTGCCATCGTCATCCACCCAGCTGCCCACCTTGCCGCCCAGGAAGGGCCGCGCTTCGTAGAGATCCACCCCGTGGCCCGCATCGACCAGATCCACGGCGGCGGACAGCGCCGCCAGACCCGACCCCACGATGGCGACCCGCACCTGCTGCTCCCGGATGGACCCGACTCTATGGAGCGACGGGGGGGAGTGCCGGGGCCTGAGGGTCGGGAGAACCGGCCTGGAGGCGGTGAGGATCCGTCCCTGCAGCGGATGCGCCTCGCTGCGGGTGCGCCTACCTAGAGTGGGACCACGATCCTCCCTGCTGCCGTCTGTCATGTCGAGTGAAGGAGCCCCCACCATGGCGCCCCCGGCCCCCGTCCCCGCCCCCAGCCTCGCCCACACCGACCGGGAGGGTCGCGGCATCCTGATCAGCGAGCCAGCCCTGCGCCAACTGGCTGTCCTGATGCAACAGCACGGCAACGAGGCGATGTTGCGGGTCGGCGTTCGCTCAGGCGGCTGCAGCGGCATGAGCTACACGATGGATTTCATCGGCCGCGACGCCATCCGCAGCGATGACGAGGTCTACACCTATGAACCGGCGGACGCCCCCTCCTTCCAGGTGGTGTGCGATCCGAAAAGCCTTCTGTACATCTACGGTATGCAGCTCGACTTCTCCAGCGCCCTGATCGGCGGGGGCTTTAACTTCACAAACCCCAACGCCACCCAGACCTGCGGCTGCGGCAGCTCCTTCGCGGTGTGACCGCCCTCGACTACGCCGGCATGGGAACCTGAGAAGACCGACACGCCTGCCGCGACGCTGCCATGACGGCCACCTCCCCCTCCGATACCTCCCTGTTTGATCAGGCGATCGCCCGCTATCAGGAGGGGGCGGCCCCCGAGGAACTGATCGGCGACTTCCTGACGATCACGGCCCAGAGCCCGCGCCAGTCGGCCGGCTGGACCTGCCTGGCCTGGCTGCAACTTCTGCTCGACCAACCCCAAGCCGCCCTGCAGTCAGCACGCACGGCGGTGCGCCTCAATCCCCAAGACCCCCAGGCACGCATCAATCTGAGCGTGGCGATGCTGGAAACCGGCGCCAAGGGGGTGCGGGAGCATGTGGAGATGGTGCGCCGCGTTTTGGTGCTGGCCCCCGATCTCAGCCAGGAACTGACCGACTCGATGGCCGACGGCCTGCGCCGCCGCCCCGGTTGGCAGGCCCTTGAGAAGGTACGGAGCTGGCTGCAGGATTGAGGCCCCTCCTGCTGCTGAGCAACGGGCACGGCGAGGACCTCAGCGGGGCACTGCTGGGTCGTGAGCTCCGCCGGCAGGGCCTGCCCGTGGAAGCGATGCCGCTGGTGGGTCACGGGGGGGCCTACCGGCACGAGGGGATTGCCCTGGTGGGTGGCTCCACAAGGGAATTCAGCACCGGCGGCCTGGGCTACACGAGCCTGGCGGGGCGCCTCACGGAGCTGAGGCAGGGGCAGCCCTTCTACCTACTACTGCGCCTGGCATGGCTGTGGCGGAGTCGCCGGCGCTACAGCCTGGTGGTGGCGGTGGGCGATCTGGTGCCCGTACTGGCTGCCTGGCTGATGGGGCGGCCTGCGGCGGTGTACCTGGTGGCCTACTCCAGCCACTACGAGGGACGATTGCGGCTGCCCTTCCCCTGCGGGTGGCTGTTGCGGGCCCGTTGCTGGCGGGCGATCTGGAGCCGGGACGCGCTGACCGCTGCGGATCTGAGCCGGCAGCTGGGGCGTTCGGTGACCTTCCTGGGCAACCCGTTCCTGGATCTGGTGGCGGCCGGGGGGGAGCGGCAGGAAGAAGGGGACTCGCGCCCTGCCCCCTCCGGACGCCAGTCGCTGGCCCTGCTACCCGGCAGCCGGTTGCCGGAGGCGGCCCGCAACCTCACGCTGATGCTCCGGGTGCTGGCGAACCTGCCGGAGGCACTGCAGGATCCGCAGCGGCTGCGGCTGCAGGCGGCCCTTGTGGGGGCCCTGCCGGCCGAGGCGGTGGCCGCGGTGGCGGAGCGGCTCGGCTGGCGGAACGAGGTGGCCGACCCCACGCGCGAGGACGGCGCAACCCTGGTGCTGCGCCACCGATCCCTACGGCTGCAGCTGCACTGGGGTCGCTTCGCCACGGTGCTGCGCAGCAGCGATCTGGTGCTCTCGATGACCGGCACGGCGGCGGAACAGGCGGTGGGCCTGGGGCGACCGGTGTTGCAGCTGG
>CANEWU010000150.1 GCA_947442825.1 Synechococcaceae cyanobacterium | reverse complement strand
GTGCTGACGGCGGCGGTGAGGAAGTTGCAACCCTCGAGGTACGAGGAAGCAATGCCGTGGGTGTACCAGGAGGTAACGAAGGTGGTGCCGGTGAGCCAGCCCCCGAGCGCCAGGTAGGCGCAAGGGAACAGCAACAGACCGGACCAGCCCACGAAAACGAAGCGGTCGCGCTTGAGCCAGTCGTCGAGGACGTCGAACCATCCCCGCTGCGGCAAGCGCCCTGCAGCGATCGTCATGAGTGGAAGCGGTGCGGGAATCCCCGCGGATCTGTGGGATACCGGGCGATGGTAACAATCCCTCCCGGGTCACTGCGTCGGGTTGACATGCGCTGACATGCCTTGTCGGGACAGGCTTCTAGGTATTTCTTCCGATTGCTGCCCCCGGCTCGGGCGCCCCCGGGGCAGGATGGTCGGTCTCCGCTCCATTCCTCCTTCTCCATGGCGTCCTCCGCCGCTTCCGCCCCCTCCTCCGACGGACCCTCCGGCAACGGCGCCGGGACCGACTCCAAATCGGTGCTTGAGCAGCCGGTGCTGGGCTCCCGCAGGCTTTCCAACCTGCTTGTGGCCACGGCGGTCAGCCTCGGCGGCGTGGGCTTCCTGCTCACCAGCGCCTCCTCCCGCTTCGGCCGTGACCTGCTGCCCCTTGGCCACCCCGCCGAACTGGTTTGGGTGCCCCAGGGCTTGGTGATGGGGCTCTACGGCCTGGCCGCCGTGCTGCTCGCCATCTATCTCTGGACCGTAATCGCCCTGGATGTGGGCTCCGGCAGCAACCGTTTCGACCGCGCCAGCGGCCAGGCCTTGATCAGCCGCCGCGGGTTCCGCCGCTTGATCGAGGTGTCCGTTCCCTTGCGCGACATCCAGGCGGTGAAGGTGGAGATCCGGGATGGCCTCAGCCCCCGTCGACGCCTCGCCCTGCGGATCCAGGGCCGGCGGGAGCTCCCCCTCAGCCGCGTCGGTGAGCCCATGCCCCTGGCCGAGCTGGAAATGGCGGGTGCCCGCCTTGCCCGCTTCCTCGGCGTTCCCCTTGAGGGGCTTTGAGCCGCCTGCTTGACGATCCCTTTGCGGCAGCTTTCGAGTTGGAGCACCCGCTTGGCGACGGGTGGTTCAGCCCCGGCTGAGAGGATGGCGCGCACCCCATCCCGCCCGCTCGCGTGACCCACGCCCTGCTTCGGCGCCTCCCCGGCCGCTCCCTGATCGTGGCCCTGCTGCTGGTCTCCAGCCTCTCCCTGGGCGCCTGCGCCGCCGATCGCGGCAGCGCCCCCCTCGGGTGTGGCAGCTCCCCGGTGCCCTGCCTGAGTGGCAAGGCGGTGGTCAGCCTGGAAACCAGCCGCGGTCCGGTGCAGATCACGCTCGATGGCGACGCAGCACCACTCACCGCGGGGAACTTCGTGGATCTGGTTCGCCGAGGCGTGTACGACGGCACCGTGTTTCACCGGGTGGTACGCGAGCCGGTGCCTTTTGTGGTGCAAGGCGGAGACCCCGCCAGTGCCGATGCGAAGGTGCCCGCCAGCCAGTACGGCACCGGCAGTTTTGTGGCTCCCGCCACCGGAGAAGCGCGCCTGATCCCGCTGGAGATCGGCCTCAAGGACGAGGCTGAACCCCGCTACGGCCAGGAGATCACCGCGCCGAGCATCAGCCGCCAGCTGCGCCTGGGCCACCAGCGGGGAGCCGTGGCGATGGCCCGCTCCAACGACCCCAACTCTGCCAGTGCCCAGTTTTACGTTGCCCTGGAGGCTCTGCCAGAGCTCGATGGCCGCTATGCCGTATTCGGCCGGGTAACCCAGGGGATGGAGGTGGTGGATCGCATCCAGCAGGGCGATCGGCTGGTGCGGGCCCGGTTGATCGAAGGCGGCGCCTTGGTCAAGGCCAAGCCTTAGGCGGGCACCCGCTTCTCGGAGCTGGTGGCCTTCAGCCACTCGGTATTCACGCCGGAGGCCCGCTCCAGGGCCACCTTGCCCGTGCGGGCAATTTCCAGGATGCCGTAGGTCTCCAGCAGCCGCTCCAGGGCCACCAGTTTGCCGGGATCCCCCACCACCTCCAGGGTCAGGGCGTCGTCGGCCACGTCGACCACCTTGGCGCGGAACACCTGAACCAGATCGAGAATCGCTCCGCGGTTTTCCGCCGGAGCCGCCACCTTGAGCAACATCAGCTCCCGCTCCACCGCCGGGATGGTGGTCAGATCGATCACGCCCAGCACATTGATCAGCTTGTCTAGCTGCTTGGTCATCTGCTCGAGGGTGCGGTCATCCCCTTCCACCACCATCGTCAAACGGGAGACGCCCTGGCTCTCCGCCGGGCCCACCGCCAGGCTCTCGATGTTGAAGCCGCGCCGGGCGAATAGACCGGAGATGCGGCTCAGGGCGCCGGATTCGTCCTCCACGAGCACCGAGAGGGTGTGCTTCATGCCTGGGGGCCCGTCCTGCGGGGAGTCTGGGGGTGTCCGACCAACGGTACGTGTCCGGCCCGTCAGCCGCCGTGGGCCTCGAGCCGCGCCAGCCAGCCCAGCAGCAGCTCGTTGAAGGCCCCAGCCACCTCATCATGGGGACAATGGCCGGCCTCCTCCAGCACCACCACGGGCAGGTCGTGGCGAAGCCGCCGTACCTGCTCGGCCACCTCCAGCGGCACCAGCCGATCGCGGCGGCCCCACACCAGCAGCAACGGTTGCCGCAACCGGGCCAGCAGCGCCGGCGCCATGGCCCCATGGGGCCGCAGGGCCATGGCGATGCTCATCGCCCGCAGCGCCCGCACCGCTCCGGGTCGCCGGGCCGGCCGTGCAATCACCCGGTGCAGTTCCCCATCCCCGATCACCGGCCCGTGGTAGGCCGCCTGGATGCCCAGATCCAGAAGCGGCGAATGGGCCAGCAGGGGCACCACCACTTCGAGGGGCAGCAGACGGCACAGGATCGTCACCACCCAGCGCCGCAGCCGTCGCCGCCAGGGAGGCTGACGCGGCGCCCCCGGCCCCTTCGCAGCGCCTGCTGTGAGCAGGGCTGGATCCGGGAGGGGCGCCGCCACCACCGCCCGCACCCAGCGCGGGAAGAAGACCGCGCAGCTCAGGGCGACGAGCCCCCCCAGGGAATGCCCTACCAGCACCGCCGGGCCCTGCACCACCTGCTCCAGAAACGCCTGGAGCTGGCGGGCCCAGAGGCGGTTGTCGAGACGAAGGGCCGGCTGGCTGGAGGCCCCGAAGCCGATCAGGTCGAGGCCGTAGACGCACCAGCCGGCGGCCGCCAGGGCCCCGGCGTTGCGGCGCCAGTGGCCGCTGCCGGCTCCGAAGCCGTGTAGCAACACCAGCGGTGGGTGGTGGGATTCGCCGAGCACCCGCCAGTGGCAGCCGTGGCCACGCCAGATCCACTGCCCGTGATGCCCCCACTCGCTGCTCTCCTGCGGCGTCCAGGCAGGCTGGGGGACGTCCGGTGGCGGCGGCGGGGGCAACGGGGGGTGGCTCAGGAGGAGGTTCACTATTGCGAAGGGATGGTGCGGCTGCGCACCGGCGCTGGCTTCTTCCGGGCGGATTCCCGGCCAGCCAGGGATTTCGGCGTCCTGCTGGCGCGCACCCTCGCCGCGGCGGGGCCAGTGCGCCTGCTCGATGCCATGGCGGGCTGCGGCATCCGCGCCCTGCGCGCGGCGGTGGAGGGCGGGGTCTCTGCCGTCTGGGTCAACGACGCTGACCCCGATCGATTGCCCCTGCTGGAGGCCAACCTCGAGGGCGCGCCGCCGGCCGTGACTCGTCACCTCAGTGCCCACACGGCCCAGCGGCTGCTGGCGGAGTGCCTGCAGGAGCGTCGGCGCTTCGAGCTGGTGGATCTCGACGCCTTCGGCTCCCCCTCGGCCCTGCTCCCCCTGGCCCTGGAGGCGGTGGCCTTCGGTGGCCTTCTGTACGTGGCCAGCAGCGACGGCCGCTCCCCCACTGGCCACGACCGCCCGGCTGCGGTGCGTCGCTTGGGGGCGGCGGCCCGGGCCCATCCCGCCAGTTGGGAGCTGGCCCTGCGCCTGCAGCTCGGCAGCCTCGCCCGGGCCGCCTGGTGCCTCGGCCGGGGCCTGGAGCCTGTGCTCAGCTTCAGTGAGGGGCGCACGTTCCGCACCGCTGTGCGGGTGCAGCGCCAGCCCGCCCCGGGGGAGGAGCGCCACCTGGGCCTGCTGGCCCACTGCCACGGCTGCGGCGACCAGCAGCAGCAGAGCCTGCTGCGCCTGGGGCGCTGGCAGGCCTGCGCCTGCACCGGCCCTGCTCCCCCCCTGGCGGTGAGCGGACCCCTCTGGCTGGGGCCGCTGCAGCATCCGCCCACCCTGGCGGCGATGCGGGCGGAAGCCGAAGCCAGCCCGCTCACCCTGGCCCCCGAGAGCCGCCGCCTGCTGGAGCGCCTGGCGGCGGATCCTGGTGAGCCGGCCCGCTGCTGGCCCACGGACTGGATTGGCCGCGCCCTCGGCCAGGGTCCGCCGCAGCTGGAGCGCCTGGTGGACGATCTGCGGCTCGCTGGCTGGCGGGCGGGGGCAAGCGGGGTGATGGCGGGCCAGCTGCGCAGCGACGCGCCCTGGCCGCTGATTCTTGCGACCGCGCGCGCCGCAGGAGGGGATCACCCTGCTAAATAGGGACGCGTCCCCGCCCGCTGTTGCGCGCCCATGGCCTCTGAAATCTTCGGCACCGCCGCCCTGTTCTGGGTGCTGATTCCCGTGGGACTGGCCGGTGGCGCCCTGCTGCTGAAGCTTCTCAAAGACTGAGCTGTCGCGCCTGGTCCGGCCGCACCCTTAGGCTCGGCCGGCTTTGGATCTCCCTTCATGCAGGTACTGGTCGTCGGCGCGACAGGCACCCTCGGACGTCAGATCGCCCGCCGTGCCCTCGATGCCGGCCACCAAGTGCGCTGCATGGTGCGCTCCCCGCGCAAGGCGGCCTTTCTTCAGGAGTGGGGCTGTGAGCTCACCAGGGGCGACCTCCTGGAGTCGGAGAGCCTGGATTACGCCCTGGAGGGTCGCGAGGCGGTGATTGATGCCGCCACCGCCCGGGCGGGGGATGCGGTGAGCGCCTACGACGTCGACTGGAGTGGCAAGCAAAACCTCTTCGCCGCCTGCGGTCGCGCCGGGGTCAAGCGTGTGGTGTTCACCTCCCTGCTCGATGCGGCTGCCCACCCCTTGGTGCCGCTGATGGACATCAAGGCCTGCACCGAAGCCTGGCTGACCGCCTCCGATCTCGACTACACAATCCTGCGCTGCGCGGGCTTCATGCAGGGGCTGATCAGCCAGTTCGCCATCCCGGTGCTGGAGAGCCAGACGGTGTGGGTGAGCGGTACGCCCACGCCAATCGCCTACATGAATACCCAGGACGTAGCGCGCTTTGCCGTCGCCGCCCTTGACCAGCCCGAGACGGTTCGTCAGGCCTTCCCGGTGGTGGGCCCGAAGGCCTGGACAACCGGCGAGATCACCCAGCTCTGCGAGCGATACAGCGGCAAGGAGGCCCGTCTGGTGCGGGTGCCGCCGGCCCTGATGGGGGTGATGCAGGGGGTCACCAGCTTTTTTGAAGCCAGCCTGAATGTGGCCGAGCGGTTGGCCTTCGCTGAGGTGGTGAGCGCCGGGGTGGCCTTTGACGCACCGATGGAGGCGAGCTATGGGGCCTTCGGCCTTGATCCGGAGACCACCACCCGGCTGGAGGACTACCTAAAGGAGTACTACGACACCATCCTCAAGCGCCTGCGCGAGATGGAGGCCGATCTCGACAAGGACGCCAAAAAGAAACTGCCGTTCTGAGTTGCCTGGCTCGTACGAGTGTACTATCGATCGGTTGTTGCGCGGCATCGCCGGCCATGGCCATCGCCCAGATCAAGAACCTGCAGCGCCGTCTGGCCCACCTAGAAGAGGAGGCGGCGGCTGAGGTCACCCGCGCTTGCGGCCACGAGCTGTGGAATTCCCTCGGCTTCGATGCCCTCGACAGCCTCGAGGATCCCGATCGCCGCGCCCGCGCCAATTACTACTACGGCCAGCTGCAGACCGCCCGGGAGCTCAAGGACGTCCTCGGCTGAATCTGGAGGTTCCGCTCC
>CANEWU010000149.1 GCA_947442825.1 Synechococcaceae cyanobacterium | reverse complement strand
TTTTGCCTGATGTTGGTATCCATCGCAAGCCGCAAGCTCAAGAAGTGTCCCTCGCCGTTGACCTACTCCCCCCCCTTCTGCCATTCGGTTCCGTGACAGTCGGTCACATCGATGATCGCTCCGTTTTGCAGGCCTTCATGGACGCAAATGTCTTTCTTCTTTTTGTTGTGCGAGATCTGCGTGACGTTCTGTGGTCGTTGTTCCGGTTTAAGTTGGCCGTAGTCGATCCCCTTGATGACGCTGACCGTCGTTGGCGTTCCTGTCCCTTGCCTGTGGAGCGCTTCATGGGGTTTCTTGTCTATTACTGGAGTCGTGACATACTCCATATTGCCAACTGTTTCCGTGCTTTTTTAGCCTTTGGCGACGTGCCAGTCCTTCGCTACGAGGATCTGCTTGCCGGCGCTCTTCCCGAGCCTACGGAGTGCCAACTCGAGGAGCGGCTCCAAGGGTGTGGTGGTGTTGCGGCGTTTCTTGCGGCCCTGGCTGCTGCCCGCGATGCCCCCACCTCCACTCTCTCCCGGGCTCTCCCTGGCATGCCGGTTTTCACAGCCGATGAGGAGCGGCAGATCCGCCGTCTGATCCATGCCTTGGTGGCCGGTACCTGCCTGGCCGAGGTCAACGCCCTCTTCGGCTACCACTGACCTCCGAGCTGCCTGGATTGACGAAGGGGCCCTCCGTGGTCCATTCTTGTTGAGCCGGCGCAGTCGGTTCTGCAGGCCCCCATTCGTTTCCTTCGAACGCTTGAGGCCTGATGCGGATGTAGCTCAGTGGTAGAGCATCTCCTTGCCAAGGAGAGGGTCGAGAGTTCGAATCTCTTCATCCGCTTTTCAACCGATCCTTACCTGCACCCCTTGCTGAGCTTTTAGCCCAGCATCATGAGTTTTTGGCTGTCCACCTGCCTGAAGCCCAGCCGTTCGTAGAAGCCAACGCTGTTGGTCGTCATCAGGTACACCCGCTCTGCGCCTGCCACCGACTGGGAGGCGAGCAAGCCCTCCACCAGCTGCCGCCCGAGCCCCTGTCCCTCCACGTCGCGGGCCACCACCACATCCCAGAGCACGGCCCGATAGCAGCCATCGCTGGTGGCTCGACCAAATCCCACCAACCGCCCGCCTCTCCAAGCGCTCACGGCGGCCTCACTGCCCCGCAGCATCCGCCGCAGATCCGTAGCGCTGCGGCCAGACGCCCAGAAGCTGTTGTCAGCGAATAGCGCCTGGAGCTGGTGGATCGCCTGCCGGTACCAAAGGCCGGGCCCCAGGCCCAATCGCAGGCCCGGAGCGCCAGGGCGATGGTGCAGCAGCTGAATCGGGGTGCCCAAGCGACTGGCGGGTACAGCCGCTGCCACGCTACGGCCTGGCCTGGCGGATGCCCGCACAGTTCGTCAAACCCCTTGCCACCACTCGCTTCTGCTGCCACATTCCCGTTTTGGCGGTGGTAGGCTGCTCCTCCCCGGTCGGTCGTTTCCCATGCTCAAGCTGTTGCTGGGTGATCCCAATGCCCGCAAGCTGAGGCGCTATCAACCGCTGGTTTCCGACATCAATCTGCTCGAGGATGAGCTCACCCCCCTCTCCGACGACGAGCTACGCGCCCTGACGGCTGAGTTCCGCCAGAAATTGGCCAATGCCCGGGGGGCAGGCGGCAGCCCTGAGGTGGTGTTAACCCGCGAGCGCACGCTGCTCGATGAGCTCCTGCCCCAGGCATTTGCCGTGGTACGCGAAGCAGGGAAGCGTGTTCTGGGGATGCGTCACTTCGATGTGCAGCTCATTGGCGGCATGGTGCTCCATGACGGCCAGATCGCCGAGATGAAGACCGGTGAGGGCAAAACGCTTGTTGCCACGCTGCCCTCCTATCTCAATGCCCTCACGGGTCGCGGTGCTCATGTCGTCACCGTTAATGATTACCTTGCCCGTCGTGATGCCGAGTGGATGGGGCAGATCCACCGCTTTCTCGGCCTATCCGTGGGCTTGATCCAGAATGATATGTCGCCCAGTGAGCGCCACCGGAACTATGCGTGCGACATCACCTACGCCACTAACTCTGAGCTTGGGTTTGACTATCTGCGTGGCAACATGGCAGGCGATATCGCTGAAGTTGTCCAGAGAGACTTCCACTATTGCCTCATTGATGAAGTTGATTCCATCCTCGTAGACGAGGCCCGCACGCCTCTGATCATCTCCGGGCAGGTCGAGCGACCTCAGGAGAAGTATCAGCGTGCCAGCGAGGTGGCTGCCCAGTTGGCCCGCGCTGCGGAGATGGGCCGCGATGGGATTGATCCTGTGGGCGACTACGAGGTCGATGAGAAGCAGCGCAACCTCACGCTAACCGATGAGGGCTATGCCAAGGCAGAGCAGATTCTTGGCGTCGATGATCTCTATAATCCTGCGGATCCCTGGGCGCATTTCGTGCTGAATGCCCTCAAGGCAAAAGAGCTTTTTATCCGTGATGTCAACTACATCGTCCGTGCTGACGAGGTTGTCATCGTTGATGAGTTCACCGGCAGGGTCTTGCCCGGTCGCCGCTGGAGCGACGGGCAGCACCAGGCTGTCGAGTCGAAGGAGGGTCTGCCGATCCAGCCCGAGACCCAGACCCTGGCCAGCATCACGTATCAGAACTTCTTCCTCCTGTATCCCCGCTTGGCCGGCATGACCGGCACCGCTAAGACGGAGGAGGTCGAATTTGAGAAGACCTACAAGTTGGAGGTCACGGTGGTGCCCACCAACCGCACCCGATCGAGGGCCGATTGGCCCGACCAGGTGTTCCGCAACGAATCGGGCAAGTGGCGCGCCGTCGCCATGGAAACCGCTGAAATCCATAGGGGTGGTAGGCCGGTGCTGGTAGGTACCACCAGCGTCGAGAAGTCCGAGCTGCTCTCGGCCCTGCTTGCCGAGCAGCAGGTACCCCACAACCTGTTGAACGCAAAGCCTGAGAACGTGGAGCGGGAGGCGGAGATCATTGCCCAGGCCGGTCGTGCGGGGGCCGTCACAATTGCCACCAACATGGCGGGCCGTGGCACCGACATCATCCTCGGTGGCAACAGCGATTACATGGCGCGCCTCAAGCTACGGGAGGTCCTGCTCCCTCGGCTCGTGCGTCCTGAGGAGGGGCACCGCCCCCCCGTGCCTTTGCAGCGATCTGGTGACGGGGGAGGCGGCTTCGGCTCCGGCGCTCCTGCCTCCGGTCGCGCCCCGAGCGAGGCCCGTGCCATTGGCAGCCTGTTCCCTTGCACGCTTACGGAAGCAACCGAGCAGGACCTTGGGAAGTTGGCGCGCGACCTGGTGCAGGCCTGGGGTGACCGGGCCCTCACCGTGCTCGAGCTCGAAGATCGCATTGCCCAGGCAGCCGAGAAGGCCCCCACCGACGATGGCCAGATCCTGGAGCTGCGACTCATGATCGCCCGGGTGCGGGCCGAGTTCGATGTGGTGGTGCGACAGGAGGAGGAGCAGGTTCGCGCTGCGGGCGGACTACACGTGATCGGCACCGAGCGGCACGAGTCGCGTCGTGTCGACAACCAGCTCCGCGGCCGCGCCGGTCGCCAGGGCGATCCAGGAAGCACCCGCTTCTTCCTTTCCCTGGAGGACAATCTCCTCCGCATCTTTGGAGGCGATCGGGTGGCCGGTCTGATGAATGCCTTCCGGGTCGAGGAGGATATGCCGATTGAATCCGGCATGCTCACGCGCTCGCTGGAGGGGGCTCAGAAGAAGGTGGAAACGTATTACTATGACCAGCGCAAGCAGGTGTTTGAGTACGATGAAGTGATGAATAACCAGCGGAAGGCTGTGTATCGCATCCGCCGACGCATGCTCGAGGGCTCAGAGCTCAAGCAACAGGTGATTGAGTTTGGCGAGCGTACCATCGATGATATTGTTGAAGCCTATGTTAACCCCGAATTGCCGCCTGAGGAGTGGGATCTGGTCAGTCTCATTGACAAGGTTAAGCAATTCATTTACCTGCTCGATGGCCTGACCCCTTCCCAGGTCAGCGGTTTGTCGATGGACGAGCTCAGGGCCTTTCTGCAGGAGCAGATGCGCAATGCTTACGACATCAAGGAATCCGAGGTGGAGCGCCTGCAGCCGGGGCTGATGCGCCAAGCAGAGCGCTTCTTCACCCTGCAGCAGATCGACACCCTATGGCGCGAGCACCTGCAATCAATGGAGGCCCTGCGCGAATCGGTGGGCTTGCGTGGCTACGCCCAGAAAGACCCGCTGATTGAGTATAAGAACGAGGGCTATGAGATGTTCATGGAAATGATGACGCAGGTGCGGCGCAATGTGATCTACTCCATGTTCATGTTCCAGCCTCAGCCGGCGCCACCGTCGCAGGTCACCGTCTGAAGGAAGGGTCTGGCTTCAGATGCCATCCCCTTCCCCCAGCCAGCTGCTCAAGTCCAGAGAGCTGGTCGACTCTCCTGCGCTCTCCCCTTCGCCCTGCGCCCCATTCCCACCGGCCCCATCGCCGAGGTATTCGAGGATCTCCCGATCGCGCAGGCTTTGGGCCACGCCCAGGATGGCCGCCCCCTCTCCGGTTCCCCCCGCCCTGAGGCTGTGCAGTTCCCGCAGGCTTCCCTGAGCCCGAGTCAGTTCCCCTTCCAGGCTGTCGATCCGCTCCATCAGATTCCGTATCACCCGCGCTTCGGCGTCCGGAAGGGCTGAGTGGGCCAGCGGATCGATGCGCACCCCGGACTGGTTGATCACCCGTCCGGGGATTCCCACCACCGTGCTGTCGGGCCCTACGTCGCGTAGCAGCACCGATCCGGCGCCGATGCGGGTGTTGGAACCCACCGTGATTGCCCCGAGCACCTTGGCGCCCGCCCCCACGACCACGTTTTTCCGCAGGGTGGGATGGCGCTTGCCGTGCTGCTTGCCGGTGCCCCCAAGGGTGACCCCCTGATACAGCAGGCACTGGTCGCCAACGATGGCGGTTTCGCCGATCACCACCCCCATGCCGTGGTCGATAAACACCCCGCGGCCGATGCGGGCCCCCGGGTGGATCTCCACGCCCGTGAGGAATCGCCCAAGCTGGCTCAGCAGGCGCGCCGGCAGGGTCAGTCTCAGGCGCCAGAGGCGGTGGCTCAAGCGATGCAGCACCAGGGCATGGAAACCTGGGTAGCAGAGCAGGATCTCCAGCGTGCCGCGGCAGGCGGGATCCCGCTCCTTGATGATCGCCAGATCGGCGCGGATGGCGTCGAGCATCGCAGGCTTCAGTCGGCCAGCAGGCCGATCTCCTTGCGCAGTTGATCGATCGTGGCCGTGCCCAGATAGCTCTGGGCGCAGTGCACCACCGGCAAGCGCATCAGCTGGGAGCGGTTCTGGCGGAGGGTCTGCTCCACCAGGGGCAGGCTGGGGCGATCGCAGAGCACGTGGCTCGCGGCCCGCAGCAGCGCCAGCAGTCGGCTGCCGGTGTCGGGATGGGCGGTCATCACCAGGAGTTCGTTACCGCGCATGCTGTGCAGGATCACCTCGGCGGCGCGCAGGATGCCCGGGCTGATGCTCACCAAGCCCACGCAGCTGCCCTGGCGGAGCTCCTTCAGCAGGTCGAGCTCGTGGCGGAAGTCGTTGAGGTCGACCGCCACGGCCCGTACGCCGTGCTTCTTGGCAATGTCCTCCACCGGCTGCAGGAAGTAGCGGCTGGTGACCACCGTGCCCTGGCTGGAGCTCTCCAGCACCGACTCCAGCTCCTCCATCGGCACCACCTCCACGGGCACGTCGAGGTTGGGGGTGAGCTCCTCAGCGATCAGCATCGAGGCGCCGATGTCCTCCCGGGGGGTGGAGACGAGCACCCGGGCGCCGCAGCGCAGGCGCCAGTCGATCTCCCGGGTGAGCAGCTCGCGGGCCTGCTGGAGGGTGCAGCCGGCGTTGAGCAGGCCGTCGACGCTCTGGCGCACCTCCCGGTCGATGTCCGGCATGGCCTTGCTGCGCAGGCCCGGCGGCGGTTTGATCTCGCGCGGCTTCTGCTGGTCGCGCACGTAGATGCCTGAGCCGGCCATGGCCTCCACCACGCCGTCGGTCTCCAGCTGGCGGTAGACCTTGCTGATCGTGTTGCGGTGCAGGCC
>CANEWU010000148.1 GCA_947442825.1 Synechococcaceae cyanobacterium | reverse complement strand
AGGAGGGCCGCGCCTTCCGTGACGGCGAGGCCCGCTACCTCAGCCGTTGGCGCGACATCGTGCACCAGGCGGTGGGCGAATACTGCGACCGCCACGGCCTGCGGCGCCCCAACCGCTGCACCACCGTCCAGCCGGCCGGCACCAAGAGCCTGCTCACCGGCGCCTCCCCCGGCTGGCATCCGCCGAAGGCCCAGCGCTTCCTGCGGCGCATCACCTTCCGCAAGAACGATCCGGTGGCCCTCGCCTGCCTCGACTACGGCTACGCGATCGTGCCCAGCCAGAGCGACAAGGACGAGAACGGTCGCCTGCTCGACGACCCCTTCGACCCCCGCTGCACCGAATGGCTGGTGGAGATTCCCACCGAAGTGAGCTGGGCCAACCTACCGGGCGCCGACCAGGTGGAGATCGGCCAGTTCTCAGCCCTGGCCCAATTCGATTTCTACATGCAGGTGCAGCGTCATTACACGACGCATAACACCTCAGCCACGGTTGAATTCCGCGAGCACGAAATTGAGCCCCTGGCGGATGCGATCCATCGGGCGATGGAGAACGGCGAAGGATATATCTCCGCCGCCCTTCTCGCCCGCTTTGATGCCAACGCCACCTTCCCCCGCCTGCCCTTCGAACCGATCGATGCGGCCACCTACCAGCGGCTGCAGGCGGAGGTAAGCGCCCGCCGCCGCAACGGCGACTTCTTCGATGCCCTGCGCCAGCACGATGGTGGCGTGCTGCAGGAGGCGGGCCCCGCGGGGTGCGACTCCGACAAGTGCCTGCTGCCGCTGGCCAAGCCGGAGAACTGAGGGCCCACCTTCACCGCTCTTCAGCGGCCGTCAGCCACCTTCAGCGGCTGGCGGCCTGCCGGCGCCGCAGCCGCCGGCTCCAACCCAGCGCGGCGCCGGCTCCCAGCAGGGGCAACGGCCCGGGCACGGGAGCCGGCGCGAAGAAGCCGCGGATCTCCCCACCCGTGAAGGTCGTGGAGTGGACGTTCAGGTAGGCCTTGCCGTCGAGGAGCGCCGCGAGGAAGGCATCGCGGGCGCCGGCAGCGGTGCCGCCATTGGCGGTGATGAAGAGGCCGCGGTAGGTGCTTGTGGCAAGCAGATCAAAGGTTTGCTCGTAGCTGCCGCTCTCGACGCCCGCCGGGAAGCCCGGAAAGCTCGGGGTGGTCGTCATCACGCTCGCCGTGCCCGTACCTGCGGTGGCCGTGGGCCCATGGATGTGGGCAACGGTGGTGTTGCCGCTCAACCCCGAGAAGGCAATGTTCACCTTCTCTGATTGGAGGCTTCGATGATCTTCACCGTGGCGCCGCCCGTGCCCGTGGCACCGGCAACCTCAGGGCCAAGATTCGTTTCATAGGTAAGGGCCTGCGCAGGGGCTCCTGCCAGCGCAGCAAGGCCCGTGAAGCCGATGGCCGCGAAGGAAAGGGGAAGGGTTTGTCTCATTGGAGCGAATAGAAGACCCACTACTAACTTGAACGTTTCAGCGCCCAAAAAACACGCTTTGATGAAAAGAACACCCTCCCTTCGCCGTCGCTGCTGAACGATGCCTTGGCCCGCTCTGCTTCTGGCCCTCGCCCCAGCCCCCTGCGCCGAAGCCACCACCACCCTGGCGATGACGGAGTGCCTGATGGTGGAGGTGCGCCGTGCCGAGAGCGAGCTCGATCGCATCCTGCAAACCGCCCAGCAGCGGCTCGATCGGGAGCGCCGCGAGGAGCGGCGGCGGCCACTGGAGCGCCCAATCGATCTGGCGGCCACCCAACGCCTGTGGCTTCCCTACCGGCAGGCCCACTGCGGCGACATCGCCCAGCGCTGGCGCGGAGCCAGCCTGCGGCCGGTGGTCACCGCCGAGTGCCTGCTGCGCCTCAGCAAGGCCCGCAGCCGTGAGCTGTGGAGCGCCTACCTCACCTTCCCCGATGGCACGGCGCCCCTGCTGCCGGATCCCGATCCCCCACCGGTGGCGGCGCCATCCGGGCCGAAGCGCTGAACGCCCCCCACAATGGGGCGAAATCCCAACCGTTGATGGGCCTGCGCAACAAGATCGCCCTGGCGCTGCTGGCGCTGGTGCCGGTCTCCATCGCCGCCGAGCAGCTTGGCTGGGGCGACACCGCCGTGTTCTGCACCTCCGCGGCGGCGATCCTGCCCCTGGCGGTGTGGCTGAGCACCGCCACCGAAGAGCTCTCGCTCACCCTGGGGCCCTCGGTGGGGGCCCTGCTCAACGCCCTCTTCGGCAACGCCACCGAATTGATCATCGCCCTGACGGCCCTGCGGGCCGGCTTGGTGGACATCGTCAAGGCGAGCATCACCGGCACGATCATGGCCAACCTGCTCCTGGCCCTGGGGCTCTCGATGTTCGTGGGCGGCCTGGGACGGGGCGAGCAGCGCTTCCAGCCGGTGGTGGCGCGCGTGAATGGATCGGCGATGACCCTGGCGGTGATCGCGATCCTGATCCCCAGCCTGGCGGCCCTCTCCTCCGGCCAGGGCAGCGGCGGCGAAGGGATACCGGGCAGCAGCAGCTTGTTGTTCTCCCAGTTCGTGGCCTGGATTCTGCTGATCGTCTACGGGCTGACGCTGCTGTTCTCCCTAGGCACCCACCGCACCCTCTACGACGTGGCCGAGGTGGATCTTGCCGGGGAGATCCAGGCCGGTGCGGATCTGGCCCAGGAGGGCGGTGCGAACGGCCCGCAACCAGCGGAGCACCGGCCGCCGTTGCTGCCCTGGCTGCTGGTGCTCATCGGCAGCACCGTGGCCCTGGCCTATGAATCCGAGCTGTTCGTGGGGGTGGTGGAACAGGTGACCGAGCGGGTGGGCCTCTCGGCGGTGTTCACCGGCGTGGTGCTACTGCCCCTGCTCAGCGGCTTCTCGGAGTACGTCACGGCGGTAACGATGGCCCGAAAGGACAAGATGGATCTCTCGGTGTCGGTGGCGCTGGGCGCCACCTTGCTCGTGGCCCTGCTGGTGGTGCCCACCCTGGTGCTCACCGGGCCGCTGCTAGGCCATCCGATCGATCTGCGCTTCAACCTCTATGAGCTGGTGGCGGTGGTGATGGCGGTGGTGGTCAGCAATCTGATGAGCCTCGATGGCCGCTCCGACTGGCTGGAGGGGGTGCTGCTGCTGGCGGCGTACTCCATCCTGGCGGCGGGTTTCTTCTTCCAGGCCGCCTGAGCGCCCCATGAACTCCAGCGAGCGTGATTCCAGCCTGTCCCTGGCCAGCACCAGCGAGGAGGCCGAGGCGGTGCCCCCCTTCCGCGGTTCCGGCCTCTGGAGCCGATTGAATGCCTCGGCCGGGCTGCAGTTGACCCTGGGGCTCAGCCTCACCGTGCTGGGGTTGGCCCTGGGGTGGGTACCGCTGACGGTGGTGGCCGCCGGCCTCACCCTGATCCTGTCGTTGCTGCAACTGCTGCCCCCGTTGCTGCGGCGGCTGGCCGGCCGCCTCGACGACGTGCCCACCATCCGCCTGCTGGCGCTCGCGGGGTTGTTGCTGGCGGCGGTGGCCCTGCCGGTGGCGCTGGGCTGGTGGGATCCCGTGCTCGATCTCTACCGCAGCCGCAACTGGGAGGCGATCGGAGCGTTGGGGGAGGGGGTGATCGGCGCCTTCGGCCAGATCCTCGTGGCCCTGGTGGCCTTGTTGATCGCCTGGCGCCAGGTGTCGGTGGACATGCGCCTGACCACCCAGCAAAACCGCATCACCGAAGCCCAGACGATCGACAGCTTCATCCACGGCATCTCCGAGATGATCATCGATGAGGAGGGGATGCTGGAGGACTGGCCCCTGGAGCGGATGTTGGCGGAGGGCCGGCTGGCGGCGGTGCTCAGCAGCATCGAGCGGGAGGGCAAGTCGAAGGTGCTGCGCTTTCTCTCCCATGCGCGCCTGCTCACGCCCCTGCGACGCGACCACCGGCTGGGGCGGGCAATTCTCGATGGAGAGGGCAACTACGAGGAGGATCGCTTCGACGGGGTGCCGGTGATCCGGCTGCAACAGATGCTGCGCGGGGCCGATCTGGCCGGCTGCGACCTGCGCGGTGTGGATTTCAACGGCGCCGACCTGCGCGGGGCCGATCTCTCCGAGGCGGATCTGCGCGACGCGATCCTGGCGGGGGCAAACCTGGCCGGCACCAACCTCAGTGGCGCCCGGCTGGAGGGCGTGCGCTTCTTCTGGGGCCGCGCCCAGACCGCCTCGCCCCAGCGGCCCGGGCTGCGTCCGGATCCCCGCACCGGTGCCGACAGCGGCGCGGTGGTGGAGAACGTGAACCTCAGCGGCGTGCGCCAGCTGGACCCCCAGGCCCACTTCTATCTGGCCTCCTGGAGCGGGGCCCGCTCCCGCGCCACCCTTCCGGGGGGTAGCAAGGGAATCGCCAACCAGTTGGAGCGCCCACCGGCCATGGGAAAATGAATTGCGCTGATGCAGCGCCCCACCTGGAGGGGTGGTCGAGTGGTTGATGGCTCCGGTCTTGAAAACCGGCGACCCGCAAGGGTCCGTGGGTTCGAATCCCACCCCCTCCGTTTCCATCGGATCCACAGAGATCCAGACAAGTCCAAGATCCACTGCAGCGTAAGGGATCTGCCTAGGCAGGGCGTCCAGCGAGATCCGGGGAAATCCAGCGGCTGCCACGGCTGCTGACGGTATGGTTGACGGTATAGCCGGCCGGGATGGGCGCTATACCGTCAAGTTTTGGCGCTATACCGTTGCCCCTTTTGCTGACCGGCCGACTTCCATTCCCATGACAGCGTTCTGACGCTGCGCGCCATGCTCAGTGACAAGGCGATTCAGGCTTTGCGCCCCGATCCGTCCCGATCCGGCAGTAAGCACCACGACCGTGATGGCCTCTATCTCTGGGTCGCCCGCTCCGGCTCCAAGACCTGGCGGAAGGACTACCGCTGGGAGGGCGTGCGCCAGACCTTCACGATCGGGACCTATCCCAAGGTCCGGCTGGCGGATGCCCGCAAGGTGGCGATGCAGATCAATGACTGGCTGAGGGATGGAATCGACCCTCGCGGGCAGAGCAGCCGGCAGCGTCGCGAACGGGAGCGACCGGAGGGGAAGCCATTCCGTGAGGTGGCAGAAGCCTGGTTCGCTCACCACGCCACCGCGTGGAGCCCTCGCTATCGCCGTGACATGCGGGAGAAGCTGGATCACTTCGTCCTACCAGCCCTGGGAGAGGTGGCCATTGGTGTGCTGGGCCGCACGGACATTGAGGATCGCCTGTTGGCTCCGATCGTGGCCAGGGGAGCGAATGAACAGGCCCGGCGCTGCAATGACGTGGTGCGGCGGGTTCTGGAGCATGCGATGGACCTGGAGCTGCGCTCCGACAATCCCGCCACCCGCACCCGCAAGCTGATCGCCACGACCCGCGTCACGCACTACCACCGGATCAGCTGGGTGGAGCTGCCGGAGTTGTTGGGGGTGATCGATCGCTACGGGCGGGATCATGCCGCCGAGCGCAGCAGTCTGATCGCTCTGCGCCTGATGATGCTCACCCTGGTGCGCCCCAGCGAACTCAGGGAGGCGCGCTGGGGCGAGGTCGACCCCGAACGGCAGCAGTGGATCATTCCAGCGGAACGCATGAAGGGTCGCGTTCGTCACATCGTGCCCCTCTCCAGCCAGGCGCTGCAGTTGTTTGAGTGCCAGCGGCAGATCACGGGCCATACCGAGCTGGTCTTCCACACCCCCAATCACCGAGGAAGCGGGGGTCTGCCGGTGATGAGCAATGGTTGCCTGTCGATGCTGCTGCGCCGGATGGGTTTTCAGGGGCGACAGACGCCCCATGGATTCCGTGGTTTCGGGCAGACCAACTGCATCGAGCAGCTCAAGATTGCCAGGGTGGTGACCGAGAAGCAGTTGGCCCATGCCGACGGCAACAAGGTGAGCCGGGCCTACGACTGGGCGGAGTACCTGGAAGAACGGACCGAGATGATGCAGCGCTGGGCCGATCTGCTCGATCAGGTGGCCGTGAACGCCGGACTGCCACCGGTCGCCGAGGGGCCTCTGCAGAACGATTCGCTGAGGCTGTTGGCGGGCTGACCTTTGCGCGGGGCGGCTGCGGCATGGCCGCGGCTTACAGGGGCGTGGCGTTCCACGGAGTGGAGCGCTGTCTGGCCGGTGCTGAAGCACCCGGACGACCCTTTGTT
>CANEWU010000147.1 GCA_947442825.1 Synechococcaceae cyanobacterium | reverse complement strand
TGGCGGCCCGCGCAGGCCTTGAGGGTGCCGCTCTGCGGCGCAGCTGGCCCGAGCGCTACCTCCTGAGTTGGCGCCGTTCGCCACAGCCGCAATGAGGGCTCCGGAGTGGGACGTGATCGTGATCGGAGCCGGACCCGCCGGTGCCCTGGCCGCCCACCAGTTGGCGCGTTGCCAGCTGCGGGTGCTCCTGGTGGAAAAGCGGGCTTTCCCCCGCTGGAAGATCTGCGGCAGCTGCCTCAATGGCGTGGCCTTCAAGGCCCTGGAGACGGCGGGACTGGGCGATCTGCTCGATGGTCTCGGCGCTGCTCCGTTGGAGCGGATCCGTCTCGGTCTGCAGGGGCATCAGCTTGAACTTGCCCTCCCGGCGGGCCGTTCTCTCTCCCGAGGCCGCCTGGACCTGGCCTTGTGCGAGGCCGCCGTTGCTGCCGGTGCCGCGTTGCGTTCGCCATGCGAGGCCAGCGTGGCTGGGTCTTCTCCCGCCGGCCGGGAGGTGTTGCTGCGTTCCGGAGCCGATGTCCAGACCACCAGCGCCCGGGTTGTTCTGGTGGCCTCGGGTCTGGGGAGTTCCGGTCTGGGTCCGGAGCTGCCGATCAACAGGCGGATCAGCCCCCGGTCCAGGATCGGGGCTGGTTGCGAGCTGGCTGCCGGCGTGAGGGGCTACGAAAGAGGCACGATCCACATGGCCATCGGCCGGCAGGGCTACGTGGGACTGGTGCGCAACGAAGCGGGTGCTCTCAACCTCGCGGCCGCCTTCGATCGCCCCCACCTGATTGCAGCTGGTGGGCCGGCAGCCTGCGCCGCCGAAGTGTTGGCTGATGCCGGCTTTGATCCCCTGCCCGCCGCCGCCGCTGCCCCCTGGCGGGCGACGCCGGCCCTCACCCGTCGGTCCACCCCCCCTGCGGCCGAACGGGTGTTTCTTCTGGGAGATGCTGCCGGCTACGTCGAGCCGTTCACGGGCGAAGGCATGGGCTGGGCCTTGATGGGGGCATTGGCGGTTGTACCGCTGGTGCTGCAGGGACAACAGGAGTGGAATCAGGGCCTGGAACGCGAATGGGCCCGTTGCCATGCCCGCGTGATCGGTTCGCGGCAGCGCTTCTGCCATGGGCTCGCCTTCGCCCTGCGGCGCCCTGCTCTCAGCCGAGCCCTGCTGGTTGCTGCCGGGCGTTGGCCGGCCCTGACCGCTCCCCTGCTCCAGCCATGTCCCTGATCATTCACGGCCTGGGTACGGCCCTCCCCCCCCATCGCCTGGCCCAGGGCGATGCCGCCACGATCGCGGCTCGGGTGGCCCTGCCGGAGCAGGATCCTTCCCCGTCCAAGCGCCGGCTGCTCGAGACCCTCCATCGCCGCTCCGGGGTTGCGATGCGCCACATCGTGCTGGAGGAGCTCACGGGCGAGAACGCCGGCCACGAGCAGAGCTTCTTCGGCACCACGAGCCCTGGCACCGGGGAGCGGATGCGTCGCTACAGCCAGGAAGCACCACCCCTTGCCCTGCGGGCCGTGCGGGCTGCCCTGGAGCAGGCGCAGGTTCCCCCCGAGCGCATCACCCACCTGATCACGGTCTCCTGCACTGGCTTCCATGCGCCCGGCGTCGATCTGGCCCTGACGGCCGCTCTGCCGCTGCGCCCCAGCGTGGCCCGCACCCATGTGGGGTTCATGGGATGTCACGCCGCCCTCAATGGTCTGCGGGTGGCGGCCGGCTTCACCGGCGCCGATCCCAACGCCTGCGTGTTGCTCTGCGCCGTCGAGCTCTGCAGCCTGCACCTGCAGTACGGCTGGGAGGGAGGAAGGATCGTGGCCAATGCTCTGTTCGCTGACGGCGCCGCCGCTCTGGTGGCCTCCAGGGACGGACCGGCGGCGACGATGCAATCAACCCCGGGTCTGCGCCATTGGATCGCCAGTGGCTCCCTACTGGTGCCCGCCAGTGATGGGGCCATGTCGTGGGCGGTTGAGGATCACGGCTTCGTCATGGGCCTGTCCCCCCAGGTCCCCGATCTGATCGGGGCGCACCTCAGGCCCTGGTTGGAAGGGTGGTTGGCGGCGCACCAACTGACGCTCGACTCCATCGGCTGCTGGGCCGTGCATCCCGGTGGCCCCCGCATCCTCTCGGCGGTGACCGAAACCCTTGGGCTTGATCCCGCCCTGCTCGAGCCCTCCCGATCGGTGCTGAGGGATTGCGGCAACATGTCCTCGCCGACCCTGCTGTTCATCCTGGAGCGCCTGCGTCGCAGTGGCGCTCCAGGTCCGTGCCTGGCGATGGCTTTCGGCCCGGGGCTCTGTATCGAGGTGGCGCTGCTGGAGTGAGACGGGGTGACGATGCAGCTCGCCAACGGTCATCGCTTTGTAACGATGCTGTTACGTTCTGGCGGCTCGGCGGGGGCGGCCATGGGGTCTCCGTCGCCGTTCTGCCGCCGGGATGGCTTGCTGCGACTCGGCTGCCCCCTCCTTGCCGGCGCTTCACGTTCCTTAATGATTCTTGCCATCATTTGGGGAGATCGACCCACTCCCCTCCTCCCCATGTCCACGTCCACCCTCCTCGAGTTGTTCGGGGGCTTCGCGGCCGCCTGTTTCGCCCTCTGGTTCGTCGCCATGGGCCCCTCCTCCAGATCTGCCCCTCTGGTTGGGCTCACGGCGTTGGCTCCTGCGGTGGCTCCTGCGGTGAAGGCCTATCTGCAGCGCCCCGGACGCCTGGCGTCCTTCGGCCTGCTGCTGCTGCGGCTGACCATCGGCGCTCTGATGATTCACCACGGCCAGGAGAAGCTCGCTGATCCCCAGCAGTTCGCCAACACCTACGTGGCCTCGCTGCACCTGCCCTTCCCGCTGTTCTTCGCCTACGCCGCCGGCTTCTCGGAGCTGATTGGCAGCTGGCTGGTGATCCTCGGCCTGTTCACGCCCCTCGGTGCCCTTGCCCTGAGCGGCACGATGACGGTGGCGGCCTATCAGCACATCTCCACCGCCGGCTTCAACATCTACGTGCTGGAGCTGGTGCTGCTCTATCTCGGCGGCAGTCTTGCCCTGCTGTTCAACGGCCCCGGCCGCTTCTCCTTCGATGCCGGCATCGCCCCTGCCTTGCTTGATGACCTGAGTGCGGCCGTTGCCTCTGGTGCTGGTGCCTCCTCTGGGGAAGCCGGCGAACTGCGCGCCATCCCCATCCCCATGAACTCAGGGTCACAGGGGTGAGCCATCCTGGGTTGAGGCCGTTGCACCCTTCCCGTGCCTACCAACCCGACCGGCGCCGATCCGAGTGATGGAGGGACGCTCGCCTGGTTCGAGCCTCCCTCCACGCCCATTGCCTTGACTCCACAGCTGTCGCCATGACCCCACCGCTGATCTTCGTGGTGGCCCCGGCCCCGCAGCTTCCTGAAGCCACCACCTCTCAGGAGGATCTGCAGGTGGCGCAGGCCTCGGGTCCCTCCACCGGTTTCGCCCTGCGGATCTTCAGTCGGGGCGCCGACCATCCCGACCTGGGCCGGCTTCCCGTCGATGGCCGCCTCACCGGTGAGCAGCGCCGCAGCAGCGATGGCACCCAGTTGCTGTGCGACGCCCTGATCGTGCGGATCGAGCCTCAGCACCACTGGCTTGGGGTTTACCAAGGTGATCCGGACGATCCCGCAAGCCTGGTTTGCGTCGATCGTGTGGCCTTGAGCGAGCTGGGCAATGCCACCTGCTGGTTCTATCCCACGCACGACGGCAGCTTTCTGAGCTGGGAGCGTGGCCTCCGCCTCAACCTGCAGCCCGGATTGATTGCTGATTGTCCTGAAGAGTTGGCTTCTGCTCCCTACGACCGCAGCAGGATCTCCGTGCTCTGGAGCCTGCTGGGCGACGATGCCAGCCTCACCTGTGTGGGGCTCACCTACGGCGGCCAACGCCTCGACTGGCCGACTCGATCGCTCAGCCCGGAACCGATGGCGACCTGGGGACGGTTTCGCGTTGACAACCAGGCCGACCACAGCCTTGTGGTGGAGGATTGTCTGACGCTGTTTGCCGCCTCGTCGACGGAGTCCTGAGGAGTCAGGACTCTTTGAACGACCCGCATGTTCAGAGTTGACGGAGAAAGCCTGGCCCTGATAAAGAAGATTCAGGCTTGATAAAAGAAGCCACCACCGGGGATCTCCTGGCGCACCACTGAGCAGCGGCTGGCAACCCTCCACAGCGCCCGATGGATCGGGGTGGGGTCGTAGCGCACCAGAAGCGCAAACCGTTGCTTCAGCAAGGCTGATCCGCGCCAGGCGTTGTAGTGGGGGATGCGGGGGTTGACGTGGTGGCACACATGGGTGGCCCCAATGCCGTGGTGGAGAAAGTTGAGCACCGGGCCGTAGGGACGATCCACCGTCTGCAGGGCACCCTTGGCCCAGGTCCAGTCGCCGCTTGTGAAGTGGGGAACGTCGAGATCGGTGTGATGCAGCCAGGTGTAGCCCACCAGCCAGGCGTTGATCACCAGGTAAGGCAGCCCGTACACGCACAGCACCCGCGCGGGCGACCACTGCAAGGCGGCCAGCCCCAGGATCACCAACATGGTGATCACACCGAGATTGGAGAGCAGCATCGATCTACGGAACGAGTCGGGGAACAACTGCCTGCGACCATTGCGAAAGGGGGCCCCGGGCCAGAAGTGGGAGGTGGGCGCTCCGTAGTCGGATCCGCCCGCCACACCAAAGAGCAGATAAAGCGGCCAGCCGAGCAGCAGATGGTTTACCAGCGCAAGGCTGCCGAACAGGGCGGTGCCCAGCCGCTGGTGCAGAGACAGCATCAGCCGGCCGACGGACGACTCCGCCTGCGGCGGCACATGGGTTTCGCCTCCCTCAAGGTGGTTGCAGTGGGCGTGGTGCACGGCGTGGCTGCGCTGCCAGGCGAAGTAAGGCACCAGCAGCAGGCTGTGGAGGCCGAACCCCACCAGCGCCTCAACACGACGGTTGGGGTGGAACGCCTGATGGCCGCACTCATGGGCGATGACCCAGCAGCCCATGGCCACGGTGCCGGTGACCAGCCCGTAGACCAGCCAGAGGGGGGCCGCGCCAGGCGCAAGGGGGATCTGGGTGCCGAGCCCGTAGGCCAGTAACGAGAGGGACAGGGAGCAGCCCAGGCTGGTCCAGGCCTTGCGGGGGTTGAGCTCAAGCAGCTCGGGCGGCAGACAGGACAGCAGCTCGGCCTTGTTCGGATGGGAGCTGGAGAGGGTGGGCTTGGAAACGGCGATGAACTGCGGATCTGGACCAGGTTAGACATCGCCGCACTGCCGCCGCTTCCGACCCAACCCAGGTCGCGGTGGCCTCCGATGGGAACCGGGGCCACGGTCAACATTTCTTCACACTAGGCTGATGAAAAGAATTTCCCGTCCTTGAACGACCTCCTGGCTGCTATCTACCTGATCTGCTTTGCGCTGATCGCCGGTGGAGCCTTCGCCCTGATGACCCAGAACCTGCGCGGCTCTGTTCCGCTGGCTTCTTCCCAGAGCAGTGGCTCCAGGCCCAGGCGCCATCCCGAGGCTCCCGAGCCCGGAGATGAAGTGCTTTACGTCGACCTCAGCCGGGAGCGGCTGGAGGAGCTGTATCAGAAGGCTTCCTAAGTCGTCTTTCAATACGGCGGCTGGCTTGATTCAATCACTGATGAGTCCACAGCCTCCCCTGTTTAGCAGTTGCTGACTCGATATCTCTTAGGGCAGCCAATCTGCTGCGTCTGCGCCACCCAGATTCACCCTGCTCGCTGGGCTTTGGCTTACCTTTGGCGCAGGGGATAGGCCTCGGCATAAGCCACGGGATCCGTGTCCGCTGTCATCAGCACCAGTGCCAGGTATGCCTTGCTGGCCAGAATCTCGCGAACAGACTCTCCCAGAAGCACCACCGAGCGGCTGTCCGGCAGCCGCTGGCGAAAAATCTCGTGCAGGCTGTGCAGGTACCAGGCGGTGCCATCCAGCCCGGCGTTGAACCTGCTCCACATGCCGGGGTCACGGCGAGCGTCGAGCACCATGTCGCGGGCGTTGTGGGCCTTGTCGGCGGCGCTCACCAGCAGGGAGTCGGGGTGGGCCATGGGCAGATGGTTGATATAGCGGGTTTTGCGCAGCAACCAGGGTTCCTTTTCGCCGCCAGCCGCCACCGCGTCGCTGGTGTCGGTGCAGTCGGCCACGATCTGCCCCACCCTCTCCCCGAAGCGCTGGGCGATCTGC
>CANEWU010000146.1 GCA_947442825.1 Synechococcaceae cyanobacterium | reverse complement strand
GCCTACGACTTCGTGAGCCAGGAGATCCGGGCTGCGGAAGATCCCGAATTCGAGACCTTCTACACCAAAAACATCCTGCTCAACGAAGGCCTGCGCGCCTGGATGGCTCCGGCCGACCAACCGCACGAAAACTTCGTCTTCCCTGAAGAAGTTCTCCCCCGCGGCAACGCTCTTTGATCAAAGGCCTACGGCCTTGATCCCTACCATCTCGACCCCCATCGCCCAGCGGTGGGGGTTTTTCTTTTTCCGCCATCAACTTTCTTCACCCCACTCAACGCAGTTCGCGCTGCAAGGTTTGCCAGCGTTCGAGTGCTTTTGGGTTGTTGGCATACCCCCGTTGCAGCAGCAGCACCCCGTCCTCCACTTGCTGAATGCCGTAACGACCCCCTAGGGCATCGAGTTCCCGGAGGCTGGCACGCAGGGCCCGTCGTTCTTTGCGGAAGGCCACCGAGTAGCGACGCATCCAGTCGAGATCCACCACGATCCAATCCACCGGCAGGGTTTGGCCGGCGCGATTTTGGTAGGAGGTGTGCTCTGGGAAGCGCACGAGCACCGGCCGCTGCGCCAGTGGTGGGATCAGCGGGGTGGAGGCGGCCACGCTGGCTTGGGGCGGCACCTGCGCCAGAACGGCGCGGGCCCGTTGCCCGTGCTGCCACTGCCGTAGCGGCGAGCTGTATACCCAAGGGCTGATGCTGTCGGGAATCAGCCATGAAAGACTGCGATTAGGATTGCCACTCACCGTGAATAGCAGGGAAAGCGCTACTCCCGCCGCCCACAATCGCCGTACCCGGAGGCTCCGCCATGCCAAGGGGTGTCGCTGCCACCAGAGGATCGTGCCGGCGAAGAGCCCCGGTACCACCAGCAGGGTGTACCGGAGGTGGATCGACAGTGGGTTGTTGTCCCCCTGGGCGAGCAGCAGGCCCAGCAGCGGCAGGCCCATCAGCAACCAGGCATCCAGGCTGATCAGCGGCACAAACAGCAGGGGCAGACCCTGGCCTGCCAGGTAGGTGAGGGTCTGTCGTGGTGGGCTCACCAGCTCCCGCAGCAACACCAGCGGCTGTTGCACCACCTGCAGCAGCACCTCAAGGCTGCTGGCCTCCTGGCGCCCCGGGATGTACTGGCCAAAGTTCTCGACCATGAAGCGGCGGGCGTTGTCGTCGCTGAAGAGCGGCATCAGCACGTTGGTGGAGAGCAGCACCCAGCCCGCTCCCCACAGCGCCAGGGCCAGGGCCAGGGCCAGCGGCCAGCGCTGCCGCTGACGCGCAGCCAACCACAGCCCCACCCCCACCAGCAGCACGCCGGTGTCCTCCCGGATCAGGGGCACCGCCAGCGCTGCCGCCAGGACCAACCAGCGGTTGCGCTGCTCCAGTCCCAGCAGCAGCAGGAAGATCGCCAGCGGCAGCTGGCAGAGGTCGGTGAAGTTGCCCCAGGTGGGGCCGAGCACCGCGTTAGCCCCAAAAAACGAGAGGGCGATCCAGCTCGCCGGGCCGGGCTCCAGCCGCCGCTGCGCCAGGCGATACAACACCAGGCCCGCGGCGGTCATCAGCCCCACCTGGATCAGGGGCAGGGCCCAGGAACCCAACAGGCCCACCAGAGGCATCCACAGCACCAGGATCGGGGTGAAGTGCTGGCCGAGCCGGTGATAGCCCAGGGCCGGCAGTTGCCCCGCGTGGATCACGTTGGTGGAGAGCTGGGAGGAGAGGGTGCTCTCGAAGGGATGGCCCCGCAGGCCGTTGCTGAGCACCTGCAGGAAGATCCCCTGGTCCATGGAGGCCTGCAGCACTTCCAGGCGCCAGGCCTGGAGTGCCAGCCCCACCAGGGCGAAGGCCACCCCCCCTGCCATCACCCGCCGCCGGGCTCGCACGGAGTCATGGCTGCGGGTTGGAGTGGGAGGCCGATCGCGTTCGGCCATGCCGATCCATCTTGATCAAACCCATTGTGGGTGTGGGCCTCCAGCACCTGGGGGGTGCTCAGGAATCCGTCTTTCTCGCCCGGCAATCCCAGCGTTTCCAGCCGTCGCTCCCCGTCAGTTCCATGCGACAGCGGCCCCCGACGGCGGGTTCCCCGGGGGCGACCCGGGCCAGGACTCGGAAACGGTCGCCGGGCCAGCGGCGGCTCTCGTCGCTCAGGGGGGTGGTTGGGGAATCCAGATACCAGTGCAGGCTCGGTCGTTGGCTCTCCGCATCGCTCTCGAGCAGCAGCATCCGAGGGGCCCCAGGGACGGCACTCGCCAGCCCGAGAGCCGGGGCGATGGGCGGTGCATTGCCCAGTTCCCAGTTCCAGAGAGGGCCGGCGAACAGACAACCCAGGGAGAGAACCCAGCCTCCGGCCAACACCGCGATGGCGCCCCTGGCTTCCCGCTTCCCTGCGAATCGCCGCAGCTGTCCTCCGCCCACCAGCAACCCCAGGGCCGCCGGCCCGGCGCTCAAGACGCTCGCCAGCGGCAGGGGCTGCCCGGGCAGCAGCACCGCCACGCTGGCGGCAGCCAGAAGCACGCCCCCCATGGCTCGCCAGAGGGTGCCGCAGGATCGGGTCTGTGCGATGCGTGTCGAGCCGGCTGCCATGTCGGCCAGCACCGGACCGCAGGCCAGGCAGAAGGGGGGCCAGAGCAGCAGGGAGTACCAGGGCAGCTGGGTGCGCAGGGGGAACACCAGCAGGATCGCCAGAATCCCCAGGCCCAGTACCCAGCGGCCTGCCTGTTGGTGCCGCTGCCGCCAGGCGAGCATCACGCCGAAGGGCAGAAGGGGAAGCCAGGGCCAGCCTCCGATCAGCCCCTGGGTGAGGGGAACCAATGGGCCACCCCCGTTGCCGTTCACCACCTTGACCAGTCGATTGACGCCCTGGGGACCCCACATCACCCAGGCGTCGCTGCCGCGGGCCAGCAGGTGCCAGCCATGCCAGGCGACCCCCGGCAGCAGGGCCAGCGCCAGCCCCCCCAGCAGCCAGCGCCAGGCCCGGGCGTCCAGCCTCCGATCGAGGTGGCGCAGCAGCAGGGCCACCGCGAGCACCGGAGGGGCCACCGGCGCCTTCAACAGCAACAGCAGGGAGCCCCCGAAGCCCGCCAGGAGCCCCCCGCGCAGCGCACTGCCCCGGGCCTGGCCGGTGCCCAGAAGCCCGAGCCATACCAGCGCCATGGCGCTGAGCTGGCTGCCATCGAGCATCGCCAGACGGCCGTGGCGGGCGAGGGGCAGCAGCGTGAGGGCGATTAGGGCTGTGGCGACGGCCGCATCAGGTCGGCCCGGACGCAGCCTGGCCTGCACCAGCCCCAGCAGGGGCACCAGCAGGGTGGAGGCCAGCGCGGGCACCATCCGCACCAACCATTCGGGGGGGAGGCCTGGAGATGGATCTCCTTGGACCCAGGCCCAGAACCGGATGGCGGTCGCGATCGCCAGATGCAGACCCGGTGGTTTGTTGCCATAGGGCTCGCCGAGGTAGGTGGGCAACAGGCCGCCCATCCCGGGGCTGCGGCTCAGCTCCAGGGATACCCGGGCGACGATCGCCTCGTCCCAGTCGCGCAGGGGCACGTTCCCAAGGCCGATCAGGGCCAGGCTTACGGCCACCAGCCAGAGCAGCAGCAACGCGCGCAGGGGCGGTGGGGACCAACAGGGCGTTCGCAAGATGGCGATTCGGGGAGCAAGGGCCGTACCGTCCACGGGTTTTGCTCTGGGCGATGTATTGGGCCCCACTCCCGCCTGTGTCGCGTCGGCCCGGCGACACCAGCGGGTCGTTCTCAATACCCAGAGCCCCCTCCGCTTGGGTGTGGGCCTGCTCTGCGTCGCGAAGCCGGTAGGCCCTCGCTAAGGTTTGGCGGTTCTGTCAGCAGTCATGTGGGGCCCAGCCCCGGATACATGGCCGGTTGGCGTTTTCCCCAACGGAGGAGGTGCCCGTGAGTTCCAGTTGTTTCATCCAGGGTCTGCTGATCGCGGAGAACGCCGGCTGATTACGGCGCCTGATCCTTGATCTATCGGTTCCGCGCCAGAGCGGACCCGGCGAGAGCCCCCGTTGTCCCCTGCCCAGCAGGAGACAACGGGGGCATCGTTTTGCCGCCGCGACTGGGCCTTAGGTTGATCGCCCGCCTTGCCGCAGCAGCTTCGATATGGCCCCATCCCCCGATCCCCGCCTCCTTCGCACCCCTTGGGGTGAACTGCGGCCGTTGGTGGATCTGCGCCCCCTCTGGTATGTGCTCCTGCTCTATGGAGTTGTCTGGTTTCTGCCGCGGCCGGTCTTTGAGTTCTGGCGCAAGGGGGAGGACGGGCCGGCGGAGTGGATCCAGTTCTTTTGCTACGCCGGGGCTTGTGGGGCCTCCCTCTTGGTTGCCTGGCGGCGGCGTGCCCGCCCCCTCTCGCTCGCCTGCCTGGGCTGGTTGGCGCTGGCCCTGTTCTGCTTGCTGATGGCGGGGGAGGAGATCAGTTGGGGGGAGCGTCTCACCGGCCTGGGCATCGACGCGATCCGTGACATCAACGCCCAGCAGGAAACCACCATCCACAACATCCCTGCCCTGCAGAGCCTGATGCACTTTGGGTTCATTTTTTTCGGCCTGCTCTTCGGCTGGGCTGGCTGGCGGTTGCTGCCCGGAATCGATGCGCTACCAGTCCGCTGGTACAGCCTCTGGTTTCTGCCGGTAGCGCTCTTTTACGCCTACTTCGATCTGTCCTGGATCACCCACGCTGACCGCATCCGTAACGATCAGGAGGCCATTGAGTTGATGATGGCCGTCGGTCTGCTTCTGCACGGTGTGGCGATGGCCCGCCGCCGCGATTCCAGCCGCCTCACGGCTGCCGGCTGACCTCCCTCTTCACCGCCGCCACCGCCTCTGCCAGGGTCTGGGGCAGCCTGCCGAGGCGCCCCAGCTCGCCGCTGAGCAGCCCGCTCAGGTCGCGCAGCCCCTGGATCAGCGGGTCCCTCGCCGCATCAGCAGGCAGGGCGTCGAGCACGGCGCGGGCCTGCCAGGGGCGCCCATCAGCCAGCAGCACGATCGCCCGGTAGGTGGCGGCCCAGGGGCGGTTGGGATTCTGCCGCTGCAGTTCGCCGAACCAGCGCTGGGCCGCCTCCGGCCGGTTTTGCAGGGTGGCGAGCAGCGCCAGGTTCCAAAGGGCGTCGGGGTCGCCGGGGTTGGCGGCCAGGCGCCGCCGGGCCCAGCTGGCCACTTCCTCCTGATAAAGCCTGTGCCCATCGAGCTGATGCTCCAGTCCGATCGAGGCGAACAGGGGGGCTAACGCTGCAGGGCCACTCTCCAGGCGTGGGGCCAGCCGCTGGAAGTCTTGGCTGAAGGTGCGCGGCAACGGCGCAGTGTTCCGGCGCCGCCACAGCTCCAGATCGGCCTCATCGCGCCTGGGCCAGTGGCGGATCCGCTCGAAGCGTCCGTCCTCCCGCACCGCCCGGCTCAGCTCCTGGGCGCTGGGGCGTCCGCTCCCTTGATCGCCGGTGGCCAGCAGCAGCCATTCACCCCCCGCCAGCACCGCCTCCTGCTGACCGGGTCGCCGACCCACCTGACGTGCCACAGTCCGTCCCCCCGCCAGCCTCCCGTAGACGGTGGCGGTGTGTTCATTGAAATCTGGGCGGCTGGCCACCAGCAGCACGGTGGTGGGTCGCTCGCCCACCCGCCTCCGCACTTCGGCCATCGCCTCGGGCACCGGAAAGCCACCTGGCTGGACGATCGCCGCCGCCCGCTCCGTCACGGTGCCCCCCGCGGCCGCCAGCAGCCCGCTGGTCAGGGCGACGAGGGCGGCAGGCCGGCCCCCGCGGCCGGCGATCGCCTCGCCCACCAGCCACCAACCGCGGGCCAGGAGCAGCGCCAACAGCGGCAGCACGGGGGTGATGTAACGCGGATCCTTGTTGGGGCTCAAGGTGGTGGCCAGCCAGGCGGCCAACGCGCAGCCGATCAGCCAGCCCCAGCCGGGGGACAGGCGCCGCAGCGGCTCCAGGGGCCGCCGCGGCCGCCAGCTCCGGAGGGCCACCGCGGCTCCCACCAGCCCAGCCAGCAGCGGGACCTGGCCGAGCTGGGCGGGCCAGAGCTGCGGATACCAGAGCAGGGATCTCAGGCTCAGCGGCGGTGGATCCCCCTCCCGGGCGGCTGATTCAATCACCGCCCGGTTGGTGCCGCCCAGGGTGGAGATCCAGTTGTGGTGCAACCAGGGCAGCAGCAACGCCAGCACCACCGCCAGGGCCACGAGCACCTGCCAGCGCCGTCCGCGCTGCCCCAGGCCCCG
>CANEWU010000145.1 GCA_947442825.1 Synechococcaceae cyanobacterium | reverse complement strand
TGGGCACGCTCAACCTCCGGCAGATCCACGATCGTGCGCATGTCGATGCCGTTATCAGATGACGGCATCATAGGGGGCGCGTTTGCCCATCCTTCCCTTGGACAAAGCCGTGATCTGCTGCTGAGGCGAGCTGCGCGAGCCCATGCCGGACGATGGGCTTGATCCCTTCACCAGAGCAGTCGGCAGGGGAAGGTCGCCAGCGCAGGATCGAGGCTCACCAGGTGCAGGCCCTCCAGCTCAGCCTGGGCCGCCAGCAGCCGATCAAACGGATCCCGGTGGGCCTGCCTGTAGCCACCGGCGTGGACGCCGTGATGCAACTGCACGGCCAGCGGCTGGAAACCCTGTTGTTGCAACAGGGAAGGCAGATCCTGAAGCAGCCCTTCGGCGCCGGGAAGTTTGCCAAGACGACGTTTGGTGGCGAGCTCCCAGCCGGAGGCGGCGCTCACAAAGATTGTGGCCGCTGGATCGTTGATAGCCGCTAGGGCGAGGGAGGAGAGCTTCTCGGGTTCCACCAACCACCACAGCAGGGCATGGGTGTCCAGCAGGAGTGAGGGAGCCATCAAGAGGGCAACGGGGCTTCGAGGGCGTCGAGCTCCTCAGGCGGTAGAGGGGCGAGAAGCACATCGATGGAGGGAAGCTGCAGCTGCCCCCGAAGCAGCCCGGGCTGCCGCCGGGGCCGATCCGTTTCCAGCGGCACCAGCCGCGCCCAGGGCTTGCCATCCTTGGCCACCAGGATCGTTTCGCCGGCATGGGCGGCGTCGATCAGCCTGGAGAACTGGGTTTTGGCCTCGTGAACGTTGACGGTGCGCATGGAGGTCCCCAGGCATCCACCAAGCTTAGTCCAGATGTTGACCCACATCAGTGGTGCCAGCAGCAGCACCCGCTCCCTCGAACGGTTCCAAGGCGCGGTCCGATCACCAGCCCTCTGCCGGGCCATCTCCCAAACCAGCGGGTTTCGCGCGCGTGGTCAGGCGCTGGGAATCCAGTTGTCGAGGAGAAGGCCTGGAACCCGCTCGAATTCCTTGAGGTTGTTGGTCACCAATGTGGCCTGCAGGCTGAGGGCATGGGCGGCGATCAGGGTGTCGAGGGCGCCGATCGGAGTGCCCTGGCGCTCCAGGTCAGCGCGCAGATCGCCGTAGCACCAGAGAGCGGCTTCCTCAAAGGGAAGGATCGCCAGAGGGGCCAGGAACAGATCCAGGGCCTCACGGTTCCGAGTGGAACCACTCTTGGCAACCCCGTAGGCCAACTCAGCGGCCACCACGCTGCAGAGGCCGATCTCCCCCATGCGGTAGTCCCGGAAGCGCTGCAGAACAGCCGGCGGCTTGGCGTTGATGATGTGGATGCAGATGTTGGTGTCGAGCAGGATCAAGGCGTCAGCTCCGGCCTTGATGGCTGCACCGGCTGCTCTCGGCTGAGCTGAAAGCCGGGCTCGAAGGCGGCGAGGCCGGCCTCCAGGGTCTGCCAGGGATCTTCGATCGGCAGCAGCAGCACGCCATTGCCGAAGTGTTTCACGATCACCTCCGTGCCGCTGAAGCGGTACGCCTTGGGCAAGCGCACCGCCTGACTGCGGCCGGACTGAAACAGGCGCGCCGTGTCCATCACCTTGGCCTCGCATGGTGCCTACCAATGGTAGCTACCATGTGCCGTGATGGGTCGATCTCCCGTTCTTGTGGCGCCAAGCAAGACGCTCAGCATCTGGCACCCAGGCGGCGAGGCCAGGGTTGCGGCGGCCGGAGCCGCACCACCGCTCCAGCTCTTGCGAGCATTAAATTGGTTAGCAGCTGGTTGATGAAACGGCCATGCTCAGCGTTGGCGCCTTCGAGGCCAAGGCCCATCTGGCGGCTCTGCTCGGTGCGGTGAGCGCCGGGGAGCAGATCACCATCACCCGCTTGCGTCAGTTCAGCCAGGGGCAGACCCTCGGCGGCCTCACCATCGCGGAGCTGCGTGATCAGGGCCGCCGCTGAGCGCCCTGGAATCGTCCGCTGACACGGCGAAGACCGCCCAGCGATCTGGTGCTCGATGTCACGCCCAGCTAGGCCAGAGGCCGCCATGCGCCGTCCAAAACTCTGTTCGCACGGCTGAAAGCGCGGGCGGCCAGCGAGCGCGCCCGGCTGACACGCTCCGCGGCCACGCTGCCGCGATTGGACGGGCCCGTGGCCATGGAGACCACCAACTCAGCAATGCCGCCCTGTTCGAGCTGCTCGATCCGTGAGCACCACCGCTGAGCTGCCGGCCCGGCTTTGCTCCGATGCCCATCTGGCGGCCCTGGCGATCGCCAATGGCTGGCGCCTCCAGATGTGTATGACCGCTCTACGCTCTACACATCGTCCCTGGGGCTGAACGTGCGCACCAACATCGTCATTGACGACGCCCTGATGAAGCAGGCGATGCAGGCCAGTGGAGCCCGGAGCAAGCGGGAAGCCGTGGAGCTGGCTCTGCGCACCCTGGTCAACCTGCAGCAGCAGGGGGAGATCCGCGCCTTCCGCGGGCGCCTGGCCTGGGAGGGTGATCTGGAGACCCAGCGCCTAGATCATGCGATTGGCGAGCTGCAGGCGTGATCGTTGTCGACTCCTCGGTCTGGATCGACTTCTTCCATGGGGTGAGCACCCCAGAGGTGGAGCGGCTGGATGGGTTGCTCGGGGTGACGCCGCTGGCGATCGGCGACCTCGTTTTGGTGGAGGTGATGCAAGGGTTCCGCACCGACCAGGATGTCGCCACCGCCCGACAGCTGTTCCGTTCCCTGGCCCTGCTGCCGATGCTCGGCGGCAGCAACGCCTGGAAGGCAGCGGAGAATTACCGGCAGCTGCGCCGCAAGGGTATCACAGTGCGCAAGACGATTGACGGGATCATCGCCACCGCCTGCATCGAGGCCAACCTGCCGCTGCTATTCAGCGACCGGGACTTCCAGCCCTACGTGGAGCATCTGGGCCTGGAGTTGGCCTGAGCCGGTGGGTGCCTCGTGAACAGCGCTGAGCTGCCGACCCGGCTTTGCACCGATGCCCATCTGGGGGCTTGAACACCTTGCGGGGGTGCCCTTGTCTCTGGGAGCTCTCCCGGCTGGCGAGCATCAGGTGGCTTGCGGCCCAGCGAGCTCCCCAAGCTGCTGATCCGCGAAGCCCACCACGGCCCGCGCCACCGCCAGGGCCAGCGCCCCATCCCTTGCATCGAACAGATCCACCGGAGCCTCATCGCCATCCGGATAGCGGCTGGCGGTGGTCATCCGCTGCAGGGGTTTGAGCGGCAGTTGGCGCAGCGGGGCGGTCTCGATACCAAGCAGCTCCAGGGCGCCGAGCAATCGCTCGATCGAGTGGGTTCGCTCCGGCTCCTGACCCAGAGCCAGCAGCAAGGCCTTGAGTGCCTTTTCGGCGGCCTGGCAGCAGTGGTAGCAGGCCTGGGCATGGAAGCCTCCCTCACTGGCATAGGCCGCCATGGCCAGATCGCTGTGGGCCTGACGCAGCCAGGCGTGCAGACGGACCGTCATGGCCTCGGAAGCGGCTGCAGCCGGATCGCATCGCGGCAGATCCCCCGCCACCAGGGATCGTCGCCCCGCTGACGCTGCAGCCAGCGGCCCTGGCTGAGGCCGATCACGTCGTCGGCTAGGCCCGTTCCCAGCAGGGCCTCGGCCAGCTGATCAGCGGCGCTCTGATCCGGCGCCACCGCCAGCAGGTCCACGTCCGAGCGGGCATCCCAGTCGCCACGGGCCAGGGAGCCGAACAGCCACACCTCCGCTCCAGCCCGCCCGGCCAGCAGGGGCTCGATGCTGCTGCGCAGGACCTCGATCCGTTGGCCGCGCAGCCGCTGGCGAATCTCCTGCACGCTCGCCATGGTTGGCCTCGCCGCGATGAATTGAGGTTAGAAGCAGCTCCGGCAGGCTGGGGCGAAGCTGTCCAGTCGCGCCCCAGCGCCGTCAGAAGCTCAAAGGTGCTGGTGCCGTGAATCGAGCCAGGCAGCGATGACACCATTTTACTAGGCTAGCCAGATCAGCTAGCCGATTCATCATGGTCGCCCAGTGGACGTTGCAGGACGCCAAGAACCGCTTCAGCGCCGTGGTGGAGGCAGCCCTGGCCGGTGAGCCACAGAGGGTCACCCGCCGTGGGCGCTGGGTGGGTGTGGTGATATCGGCCGCGGAATACGAGCGCCTGCAACGGCTGGATCAGGCGAGCGCGCCCTCGCTGCCTGAGCTGCTGCTGGCGCTGCCTCAGGACGACGAACCCTTCGAGCGGATCGGGCTGACGCCGCGGGACTTTCCGTGTACCTGATCGACACGATGGTGCTCTCGGAGCTGCGCCGCCGCCAGCGCGATCCAGGGGTGGTGGCCTGGATCGCCCGACAGCAGCACGACGACCTGTTTCTCAGTGTGGTGAGCATCGGCGAGATCGAACGGGGGATCGCCCGGCAGCGCAGGTCGGATCCTGCCTTTGCCGAAGAGCTGGCGACCTGGTTGAAACGCCTGCTGCGCCTTCACCATGAGCGGCTGCTGGCGGTGGATCTGGCCGTTGCCCGCCGCTGGGCACAACTCTCGGCGGCCCTGGGCCACGACAGCGCCGATCTGCTGATCGCCGCCACCGCCCTGGAGCACGGCCTCACCGTGGTGACCCGCAACCTGCGCCACTTCACCCCCACCGGTGTGGCCACCCTGGATCCCTGGCAGGGCGAAGGCTGAGACACCTTGGCTGTCATCCGAGCTTCCTCCCCCGAGGGGGTTGGCCAGCAGGGCGGATCGGCGGTCGTCGCCGGACGCCATTGCGGCCGTGCCAGGGCTACCGAGGCCCCGTTCAGATCTGGCGCCTGAGCATGAACAGAAAGGCACTCACGATCGCCGCCCCGACCAACACGCGCAGGGTGCCTGGCAGGGAGGTGCGCAGGGTCTCGGCGCGTTGATCGCGGAGGCTGCTGCTGATGCGGGAGGTGTTGATGGCGATCGCCTCGCTGAGCTGCTGTTTCCGCTCGGCCAGGGAGCCGCCCTGCAGCGGTGGCAGTGGCCCTGGGTTGGCGGCGGTGAGCAGGCTGCCCAGCTCAGCCTCGGAGCTGCTGGCCATGATGCGGCTGCGCAGGGCGGCGACGCCCCGTTCGCCCTGATTGATCTGGCGGTTGAGTTGGCTGTCGCTGTCGGCCCAGAGCCAGGCGTAGCCGATCAATTGCAGGGGCATCAGCAGCGCGAAGACGAAGGCCCAGCGGCTGGCCAACTGCTGGCTGAGCCGGCCGCTGATCAGGACTTCATCGGCATCGTGGTCGAGCAGGGCTTCATCGGAGTCGCTGTCGAGCAGGACAGCGCCCAGCCGCAGCAGGATCACCGCCAGCAGCAGGATCGGGGCGAGGTTGACGGCGGCATCAGAGATGCGCAGCCACCACACCGGTTGGGCCGGGGCCAGGGGAACGGCGCTGGCGAAAAGCGAGATCAGTACCAGGGCCTCCAGGGCCAGAGCCAGCCACTGGGTGTGGCGGGCGAAGGCGGTGCGGCGATCGAGAGGAAGCATCCATGGGCGGCCCTGCCGCTGCAACAGAGGGGGTGACGAGGTGATCAGCCGGGATCCGGCCGCAGGGGATCAGCAGGAGGTGCTGGCCGCTGCCCGCAGCCGGCGGCGCAGTTTGCGGGAGAAGCCGAAGGCGCTGGCGGCACCGAACAGGGGCAGGGGGCCTGGAACGGCTAATTGCTGGGCGATGCTGAGGCCGCCGCCGCTGGTGGCGGCGTAGATAGTGCTGCCGCTGGCGTAGACGCCACGCACGTTGTTGGCGCCCAGGCCGTTGGCGGTGGTGTAGTTAGTCCAGTTGCTGCCGCCGTCGGTGGAGATGCCGAGGCCGCCGGTGGTGGCGGCGTAGATGCTGCTGCCGCTGGCGTAGACGGTACGCGTGCTGTTGCTCCCAAGGCCGTTGGAAGTGGTGTAGTTCGTGAAGCTGCTGCCGCCGTTAGTGGAAATGCTGACGCCACTGCCGGAGGCGGTGTAGGTGCTGCTGCCGCTGACGTAGATCCCACGCAGGGAGTTGTTCCCCAGCCCGTTGGCGGTGGTTTTGTTGATGAAGCTGCTGCCGCCGTCGGTGGAGATGCCGAGGCCGCCGTTGGTGGTGGCGTAGATGCTGCTGCCGCTGGCGTAGACGCCATTCACAAGGTTGCCGCCCAGGCCGTTGGCGGTGGAGTAGTTAGTCCAGTTGCTGCCGCCGTCGGTGGAGATGGCGAGGCCGTTTTGGGTGGCGGCGTAGATGCTGCTGCCGCTGGCGTAGACGC
>CANEWU010000144.1 GCA_947442825.1 Synechococcaceae cyanobacterium | reverse complement strand
GCCAGCAGCGGCAGCTGCCCGATCGATCCACACCGCCGCCGCGCCTGCCTGCGCCTGCAGCGTCAAGCCCGGGTGCTGTTCAGTGTTTCCCTGCTGGGTTATGGAGTGGCGCTGATGGTTACTTTTCTATTGCCACTGCTCGGTTGATCCGCGGAGCCGTCTTTGTCGGCGATGCGGTCACCAAGCTGCCGCTGACCATCTGGTTCCTTGAATTCTATCTAATTAGCCAGGCAAAGACCAGTATGTCGTCATTGCAACTGAGCCGCTAACTTGACGTGGCGTACAATACGGCATGGATGCTCTACAGCAAGATTCTATACGCGATGACTGAGCGGGATAGGCGCTGAGTTTTACAAGGAAAGGTTCAGATAGATGATGTCTGCCTTGGCGGAGAATGACCAGGAGGCAAAGTGGGTCGTGGATCGGAGAACAAGATTCCCATCGTCGCTGCTATTTCCTTGAATGCAGCGGGGCATCCAATCCACGCCAAAATTTCTCCAGTCGCTGGATTCACACAGAGGCGCTTGCTGACTGGGCACGACAGCACCTATCGAGTTGCTGCTCTGTTCTCTCGGGTGGGCTCGCCACTTTCCATGCTTTCAATTTCGACAAATACGTCACGCGCCATTTGGGTGGCTTCTGCTTCCTTTTTGACAGACGTTTTAAGATGGCGGCAATGACGGAGCGGATCGCCAATGCCGTGTGCGTCTGCAAGCGTTGCCCGGAGCGGGCCTTGAGGGTCGCGGAGCTTTATGCGTAATCAATTCCCGCTGTATGCTTGACATTCTTCGAGCGCTGGCCTTAAGTGGCAGGCAGTACTTGTTGATTTCAATCAAGATCTTAGTGGCGCCCTTCCCGCCCGAAGCGCATGTTGGGCCTCGCTACGGGGTCGATTACCACTTTACGATTCCCAAGATTACTTTAGCTCCTCCAGTAAATACTGAGCCCCCATAATCTTTCGCAAGTCGCAGCAGTGTTTCGTGAAAGCCAAAGTTTGGGAACGCAGCCTCGACGCTTTGAATATCAGCTCTGCATAACCCTTTGCGAAGCATTCCCTTTGAAGCATCGATCCAGTCGGCCTTGCGGCAGGCTTCAATTACTTCTGTATTTGGACCTTTGTAAGGCAGAATCTTGTGGTGCCAATGGATGGCTTCACGTAGCAACTCGGGATCCAATCCCAGGCCAAGCTTGTCGTTGTCGGCTAACGCTACAGCCTCGGATGGCTCCAAATAGGCCAATTCACGATCTGTCCAGAGAGCAATGTCATGGTAAACAAATGCAGCCTGTACTAGTCTTTCGTGCTCTTCCGCATTGCCTAGGAAATGCATTGCATAAGGGCACCGCGAAAAATTGGTCCTGGCGTGGCCTTGGGCCCCATCCACTCCAGTTGCTGCAATGGGTCTCGCTGGTCAGCCGGCGCGGAACTCGAATTTTTCGAGGTGCCCATAAGTGATTGTGCGATAAACATGGTTTCGATAGCCGGGATAATCTTTGCCGATCTGTTTTTCGTATCGCGTCAACAATTCTTCGACAAAAGGCATTTCCAGTTTGATCGTGATGCCTGACATTGAAGGTAACTCCATGATGAATGCAAGTGTGGCTGAGCGTCTAAAAGAGGGTGGCTAACGCTCGCGCTCAGCGGCGCGCCCCTGCAGCGCGTTGTTGGACGCCGTGCCACCCCGTTATGGTTACGGTTTCTGTTGTTCAAGAGCCTTCGCATGCTCGCGGATCATCTGTTCGAGCTCGGGGGTATGGGTTTGAGCCACCTTGGGCCCAAGGGCTTCCCAGGTCAGGTACTTCTGGGCCCACTTGAAGGATGGTGTCGCGGTATGGCACGAGCGCAGCGTCTTGCTGCTGCATCGCGTCGACCATCGCGGTGGCTCCGCCCATCATTGTTCGCTCGAGATTTATGATGCTGATGAGCTCGGATGGGGCTTGTGTGTGTCTCCGCTGGCACCTCGGCAGCGAGCGCCGGCATGGTCAGCAGAGCGAGCGCAACGCTGACGGAAAGAAAGCGTTTCATCAGGCCCCCCTTCAGTGTGCCCAACAGTATTTGGGTGGATCCGCATAATACCCCCGGCTCCCCTTTCTGGCCGCCTAAAAGCTGGAGTCGAACAGCGGGGTATCTGTGAGATCGCTTAAGAGTCGATTTTGCTTCAATAAATCGCCAGGGCTGATCCCGTCGAGGGGGCTACGGTTCAGCAAGTGGGTGTAGATCATTGTTTTCGGCTTGCGCCGGCGGCTGCGTTGCTAGAACACCCACCGCCAGTGGGGCAGCATCACCGCACCCGCCAACCCAGCAACTCCCCCGCATGGAAGGGCACCACGGCCAGATCGCCCTCGCCCAGCCGTTGCGGCACCAGCTGATCGACGGGTTCCAATGTGATCGTGTCTTCGTTCAGCGGTAGGCCGTAGAAGCGTGGGCCGAATTCGGAGGCGAAGGCCTCCAGGTGATCGAGGGCGCCCTCCTGTTCGAACACCGTGGCGTAGCTCTCCAGGGCGTGGGGGGCGTTGTAGATGCCGGCGCAGCCGCAGGCCGATTCCTTGGCGCTGCGGGGATGGGGCGCCGAATCGGTGCCGAGGAAGAATTTCGGGCTGCCGCTTGTGGCTGCCGCCCGCAGGGCCAGGCGGTGTCGTTCGCGTTTGGCGACGGGCAGGCAGTAGAGATCGGGCCGGAGGCCGCCGCGGAACATCGCGTTGCGGTTGATGTGCAGGTGGTGGGGGGTGATCGTGGCGGCCAGGTTGGGGCTGGCACTGCGCACGAAATCGGCCGCCTCGGTGGTGGTGATGTGCTCCAGCACCACCCTCAGGCCGGGGTGATGCATCAGCAGCGGCGTGAGGTGTCGCTCCACGAATAGTGCTTCGCGGTCGAACACATCCACATCCGGATCGGTGACCTCGCCGTGGATCAGCAGCGGCAGGCCGATGCGCTCCATCGTTTCGAACACCCGCGTTAAGCGGGCCAGATCGGTGACGCCGGCGGCGGAATTGGTGGTGGCGTTGGCCGGATAGAGCTTGCAGGCGGTGAACACCCCCTCGGCCTGGCCCCGTTCCAGTTCGGGTGGATCGGTGTCGTCGGTGAGGTAGGCGGTCATCAGCGGGGTGAAGGCCGCTGCGGGGGTGTTGGCGGGCGCTGCGGCAGCCACCGCCGCCAGGATTCGCTCGCGGTAGGCCCGGGCCATGGCCACCGTCGTGATCGCTGGGTTGAGGTTGGGCATCACAATCGCCCGGGCGAACACCCGCGCCGTGGCGGGCGCCACCGCCTGCAGCATTGCCCCGTCGCGCAGGTGCACATGCCAGTCGTCAGGACGGCGCAGCTGCAGGGGTGTGTGGGTCATCGCGGGGGGATCGCGGGGGCCGACTCAGATCATCGCGCCAGAGAGCTTGCCCACCAGCGCCGTCAGCCCCATCGCCAGCGATCCCCAGAACAGCATCCGCAGCGCCCCCCGCAGCCGCGGCGCCCCGCCCGCCCAGGCAGCAGCGCCCCCCAGCACCATCAAGGCCGCCAGGGCGCTGATGGTGGTGACCCGCACAATCTCCCCGCGCGGGCTCAGCAAAATCGCCGCCAGCGGCACCAGCGATCCCAGCGCGAAGCTGCCCGCCGACGCCAACGCCGCCTGCACCGGCCGGGCCCGCATCACCTCCGTCAGGCCCAGCTCATCGCGGGCGTGGGCGCCGAGGGCATCGTGCACCGACATCGCCTCCGCCACCTGCCGCGCCAGGGCCAGCGGCAGGCCCCGCTCCATATAAATGCCCGTGAGTTCCGCCAGCTCACCGGCCGGATCGTCGTGCAGCTCCTGCCGCTCCTTCGCCAGATCGGCCCGCTCCGTATCGGCCTGCGACTGCACCGATACGAACTCCCCGGCCGCCATCGACATCGCCCCGGCCACGGTGGCGGCGATGCTCGCCAGCAGGATCGCCTCCCGCCCCGTGCCCGCCGCCGCGATCCCCACCACCAGGCTCGCCACCGAAATCGTGCCGTCGTTAGCCCCCAGCACGGCCGCCCGCAGCCAGCCGATCCGATGGGTGTTGTGTCCTTCCTGGTGTCGTCGCATCTCAGCGGTGCTCCAGCCAGCCAACGGTGAGATCGTTGGGGTCAGTCTGCAGGTAGAAGTAGCCGCCGCCATCGGCGAGCACGACAGCCCGGTAGTTGTACAGAACACCGAGGGCATCCTTCTGCTGGATCGTGGCCAGGCAGCTGGGCGCCAGGCGCATCTCGCCCGCATACGACGCCACCTCCTGCCGGCCCGCCTCGCTCGTCAGCGCCAGGCCCTCCACCCGGCCGCCGCGCCACAGCTCGCGTTGCACCACCGCGTTGGCGCGCCAGGTGCCGTTCTGCCAGCCCAATCCCTGCTGCTGGCTCAGCACCACCCCCGCCAGGGTGTCTGGCCGGCAGGGGCCCGCTCCCTGCATCCACCAGCGGCCGCTGATCACGGTGCCCTCGGTCAGATCGAGGCTGTAGGCCGGTCGGCCCTGGCCATCGAGCACCGCACCGGAGCGCTGCACCTCCCGCGGTCGCCCGTCAGCCGGAGCGGCCGGATCCACCGCCAGCAATCGCTCCACCGTCACCCGGCACGCCCCCGCCGGCCGCACCTGGCCCACGTAGGCCCGCTCCCGCCAGTCGCGCCCGCGCCGCTCCAGCAGCACCCCCTCCAGCCGTCCACCGTCATGCCAGCGCTCCTGCCGCAGGCGCGCCACCGGGCCGTTGGCTTCGCTGCCCTCCTCCATCACCACCCAGCGGCCCGCGGCGGCGGGGCGGCAGCCGGGATCGGTTTTGGTGGGCTGTTGCGGGGTTTCTGGTTTCGGGGTGGCTGGCTGCGGGGCCGCGACCGCCGGGCCGCCGCTGGCCAGGGCGGCAGCCAGCAGCAGCGCACAAAGTCGGGGAGAGGCCATCGGGGTATCGCTCAGCTGCCCCCAGATTGCCCGCAGATCCGGTTGCGCGCCGCCCCTCAGCGCCGCTGCTGCCGCCAGCCCAGCAGGAACACCACCGCCATCGCCAGGTAGCCCAGCGCCCACTCCCGGCCGCTGCCCCAGCCCGGTTGCAGCACCGTGTCGGCCACCGTGAAGCGCCAGGCGTGCATCAGGCCCACCCAGGAGAGGGCCGCCGCCGCCAGGGCGGTGAGCGCCGCGGCGGCAAACCGCTGCTCGATCACGTACACCAACATCGCCGCCAGCAGCATCGCGGCGATGATCTGCCCCTGCTCCAGCGCAAACGCCCCCGCCGCCCACACATCGGCCTGCTGCAGCGGCAGCAGCAGCTGGGGCCCGAATGGCCTGGCCTCGCTGCCGGCCCCGCCCGTCCGCAGCCCCGCCTTCAGCAGCAGCGCCCCCCAGCCCGCCAGCCCCGGCAGCAACCCCAGCACCACCGCCGGCGCATGGCGCTCCGGCGTCGCCTGGAACGCCTGCGCCGCCATCACCAGCGCGATGTAGAGCACGATCGCCATCCCGGCCTCGATCGGCACCAGCAGCCCCACCAGGGCGAACACCCCCAGCAGGCAGCCGAGCCCCATCACCAGCCCATTCAGCCACGAGTAACCGATGCGGGCCCCCATCGCCTTCCAGCCCGGATGGCCGATGTAGAGGCTGGTGGGGAAGCAGGAGCCGAGCAGGGCGGCGGCGGTGGACCCCAGGCCGTTGATCAGCAACGACTCGCGCACCGGGTACTCATCCCCCGCGGCGGCGGCGCTCTCCAGGTTCTGCAGGGAGCCCAGCACGTTGAACAGCCCCATCGGCACCGTCACCCCCAGCCAGGGCAGCAGCTGTTCGCGGCCGCTCCACAACGCCCCGAGCTGCAGGCCCGGCAGATGCAGGCCCACCTGGGCCACCCCCGCTCGCCAGGCCGCCGGATCCACCGTCAGCCGCCCCGTGGCCGCCGCCAGCACCACCCCCACCAGCACCGCCAGCAGGCCCCCGGGCAGCGGCAGCCGCACCTCCCCGAAATACGCCAGCAGGATCACCGCCAGCACCGCCAGCCCCACCACCGGCACCGCATAGGTGCGCAGCAGGAAGCCCAGGCCGATGTAGCCCAGGGCGATCCCCGCCAGGGTGGCCAGCAGGGCCGCCCTCGGCACCCAGCGCCGCAGCACCCCCGCCACAAACGCCCCGCCGCTCTCGATCAGCCCCGACCCCAGGCAGGCCAGCAGCCCCGCCTGCCACGACAGCCGCACCGCCTCCTCCTCCGGCAGCCCCTGCCCAAGGGCACTCAGCTTCACCGGCAGCATCACCAGAAACACAAAGGCGAACAGGCTCACCGTGTTGATGCCATACG
>CANEWU010000143.1 GCA_947442825.1 Synechococcaceae cyanobacterium | reverse complement strand
CGGTGACGGCGCGGCTCGCCATCTGGCTGCCGCCGGGCTGAGAATCGGCCGATGAACGTCGATCCCACCGTCGCCCCGCCGCTGCCGCCCCGCCAGGAGACTTTGCTCTTGGCGCTGCGGGCCGCCGATGGTGAGCTCAGCGGCCAGGAACTGCACGCCCACCTGCGGGGCGGAACGGGGGCGATGGGGCTGGCCACTGTGTATCGCCATCTGCGCCAGCTCCAGCAGCGGGGCCTGGTGCGTTGTCGGCACCTGCCAAGCGGCGAGGCCCTCTACGCCCCCACCGAGCGGGACGAACACCACCTCACCTGCGTCGACTGCGGCACCACGGTGACCCTCAGCCACTGTCCGGTGCACGATCTGCCGCTGCCCACCAGCGAACTGAACGGTTTCACCCCGCTGTTCCACACCTTGGAGTTCTTCGGCCTGTGCCCGCCATGCCAGCAGCGACAGGCGACCGAATCCTGAAGATCAGCCGGCGAACGCCAGGGCCGAACCCTTCTCCCGCCTCCCCCCCATCCGTCAGGCCCATCCCAGGCAAAAGAAAACAGACTCTGCGCGGGCTGGAGCGCCTCCGCTTCCGCGTGGAGAGCCTTCCCAGGCTGAAGTCCGACTCGAAAGCAGCAACAGCTGGGGCGGCGCGGGCGCCTCGGGGTGGCGGGGGCAGCGGTCAGGGCCGCTGGCAGAGCCAGGCGGCTCCCTATCGTTGACAACACTGCCTTCCTTGCCATGACCATGGCCCCCGCCCCCACCGGCATCAGCGAAGCCCCCGGTCTGCCGGTGACGATCATCACGGGCTTCCTGGGCGCGGGCAAGACCACCCTGCTCAACCACATCCTCACCAATCAGCAGGGGCTGAAGACCGCGGTTCTGGTCAACGAGTTCGGCGAAATCGGCATCGACAACGAGCTGATTATTGCCACCGGCGAAGACATGGTGGAGCTCAGCAACGGCTGCATCTGCTGCTCGATCAACGGCGAACTGCTGGATGCCGTGTACCGCATCCTCGAGCGGCCCGAGAAGGTTGATTACCTGGTGGTGGAAACCACGGGCCTGGCCGATCCGTTGCCGGTGGCGATGACCTTTCTGGGCAGCGATCTGCGCGACCTGACCCGCCTGGATTCGATCATTACGCTGGTGGATGCCGAGAACTTCAACGACGATGTGCTGGAGGGAGAGGTGGCGCGCTCCCAGGTGGTCTACGGCGACATGCTGCTGCTCAACAAGTGTGATCTGGTGGAGGAAGCACAACTGACAGCCCTGGAAACCAAACTGCGGGAGATCAAGGGCGATGCCCGCATCCTGCGGTCGGTGAAGGGGGATGTGCCCCTGCCGCTGCTCTTGAGCGTGGGCCTGTTTGAGAGCGACCGGGTGGTGGCGGCCCACGACCGTCAGGCACAGCAGGAGCCCCACGACCACCAGGACTGTGACCACGAGCACGGTCATTGCCTGCACGACCACGACAACAGCCATGGTCATCGCCATGAGGCACACGACCACGCCCATCACGATCATCATCACCACGACCACGCCGTCCACCCCGACCATGCGGCGATTGAGGGCTTCACCTCGCTCTCCTTCCAAAGCGACCAGCCGCTCTCGCTGCGGAAGTTTCAGAATTTTCTGGATAATCAGTTGCCGGCCGGAGTCTTTCGCGCCAAGGGCATCCTCTGGTTCCAGGAGAGCGAGCGGCGCCACATCTTCCACCTGGCGGGCAAGCGCTTCTCCATCGACGACAGCGACTGGCCGGGCGAGCGCCGCAACCAGCTGGTGTTGATCGGCAAGGATCTCGACCACGATCGCCTGCGCCGCCAGCTCGAAGCCTGCGTAGGGGGTCTCAGCGGCCGCGGATTCGGGTAAGCTGAGACGACTCGACCCTGGGTCATGACCGAACTCTTCCTCCTGGCTGGTGTGCTCGGTCTGTTCGGCCTGCTGATGTGGCTGATGGTGGGGTCCGATGACGACAACGGCGGCGGCGGCCTGATGGAGCCGGTTCTGATCCCGGTGCGGGTGCGGCGCTCCCGCTGACGATCCACCCCTGCTTCCAGCACGTCCACCGGGTCATTCGCGTTGCGCGTGACCTTTTTTTGTGCCCGGCCCTCGAGGCCCGACCCCACCCCATCCCGACGAACACGCGGGAGGGTGACAAATGTGACAGCACCGGGGCCACAGCCCGCTTCCCTCCCTGGGAGCATGGATCGACCCACCCCCAGTGCGTCCGTGCCGAGGCCCGTCCCGTCCCTACGTCCGTGGCGCCGTGACGGGGGGCATAAGCGTCGCGCCGCCCGCCTTCCCCTGCTTGCCCTTGGCCTGGGCCTGGCACTCGCGGGCTGCCAGCAGCCCACCACCCTGGGCGTCTACTCCGGTCGCCACTACAACACCGACAAGGAGCTCTACCGCCGCTTCACGGAACGCACGGGCATCCAGGTGCGGCTCCTGGAGGGCAAGGACAGCGCCCTGATCGAGCGGGTGCGCACAGAGGGGGCCGACTCTCCGGCGGATGTGCTGGTGCTGGTGGATGCGGCGCGGCTGGATCGGGCCACCCGCCAGGGGCTGCTGCAGCCCGTGCGCTCCCCCTCCCTGGAGCGCGATGTGCCGCCGGCCCTGCGCGATCCCCAGGGGCGTTGGTTCGCCCTCACCCGCCGGGTGCGGCTGCTGGTGCTCCAACCCGAGCGACTGGGGGGCATACAGCCGCGCGACTATCTCGATCTGGCCCAGCCGGAGCTGCGGGGCAAGCTGTGCCTGCGCGACAGCAAGAGTGTCTACAACCAGTCTTTGGTGGCCGACCAGCTGATCCGCCGCGGCGAGGCCGCCACCGCCGCCTGGGTGAAGGGAATGGTGGCCAATCTGGGCCAACCGTTGTTCAGCTCCGACATCCCCCTGGCCCGGGCGGTGGCCCGCGGCGACTGCGGCGCTGGGTTGGTGAACAGTTACTACGTGGCGCGGATGCTCTCCGGGGAGGCGGGGAAGGAAGACCAGGCACTGGCCCGCAAGCTCACCGTGGTGGTGCCCGACCCGGCCCATGTGAATGTGAGCGGTGCGGGGGTGACGCGCCATTCCCGCCATCGCGAGGCGGCCATCCGCCTGATCGAATTCCTGGCCTCGCCGGCCGGAGGTCGGGGCTACGCGGAGGCCAACCATGAGTACCCCTTGCAGGGCAACGGCAATGATCCGATCCTCCAGCGCTTCGGGCCGGTGCGAGACGATGGGGTGAGCGCCGCCCAGATGGGCGAGCGCAATGCCGACGCGGTGCGGCTGATGCAGGCGAACGGATGGCAGTGAACGGATGGCAATGACGGCGGCCCCCCAGCGGCGCTCGGTGCTGGAGGGGCTGGTCCTGGTGATCGCAGCCCTGGCGCTGCTACCCCTGCTGGCCCTGGCTGTATTCGCCCTGCGGGACCCGGCGGGCGGGGCGCCGCTCGGGGAAGGGGGCGGGGCCGCCCTGGTCAACAGCCTGGGGCTGGTGCTCGCGGTCGGGCTGGGGGGGGCGGCCCTGGGCACCGCCAACGGCTGGCTCACCGCCAGCTGTCGCTTCCCCGGTCGACGTTGGTTGCGCATCGCCCAACTGCTGCCGCTAGCCACCCCGGCCTACCTGCTGGCGGCGGTGCTCATCGATCTGGGCAGCCGCTATGGCGTACGCGTGCACGGGGTGGGCTGGGCGGTGCTGGTGCTGACGCTGGGCACCTACAGCTACGTGTTCCTGCTGGCCACCGAAAGCTTCACCGGTGGCGGACGACGCCAGTTGGAGGCCTGCCGGAGCCTGGGGGTGGGGCCGTGGGGAAGCTTCCGGCGGGTGTCGCTCCCCCTGGCGCTGCCGGCCATCGGCGCGGGGGTGGCGCTGAGCGGCATGGAGGTGGTGAACGAGCTGGGGGCGGTGGAGCTACTGGGGGTGCCCAGCCTGTCGAGCGCCATCCTGCGCCGCTGGCAGGACGAGGGGGAACCCGGTGCCGCGGTGGGACTGGCGCTGGCGGCGCTGCTGCTCGTGAGCGTTCTGGTGGCGGGGGAGCGGCTACTGCGGCGGCGGAGCCGGCGCTGGAATCCGGGTGCGACGGTGGAGGAGGGACCGGAGTGGGATCTGCGGGGCTGGCGGTGCCTGCTGGCCTGGCTGCTCACCGGGGGGCCGCCCCTGCTGGCGCTGGGCCTGCCGTTGCTGTGGACCATGCTGAGCCTGGATCAACTGCACGGCGAATCGTCGGCGGAGCTTGCGGCCCTGGGCCTGCGGAGCCTGGGGCTCGGCCTGACGGCGGCGGCGGTCACCGTGGCGGCGGGACTGCTGCTGGCGGTGTCCCACCGCTGGCTGCCGCAACCGCTGCTGCGACGGGTGACGTTTCTGGCGGGCATGGGATACGCGGTGCCCGGGGCTGTCCTGGCGCTGGCGTTGCTGTTGGTGGGGGCGCCGCTCGGGCTGAGTCCTCTGCCGCTGCTGGTGTGGGGCTATGCCGACCGCTTTCTGGCGGTTTCGAAGCAGGATCTGGACGCGGCCTTCGAGCGGTTGCCGCCCAGCCTGGATGAGGCCGCCACGGGACTGGGATGCGGCTGGTGGGCTGTACTAAAGCGGGTGCATCTACCGCTGCTGCGGGGCCCGCTGCTGGTGGGTGGCCTGCTGGTGTTTGTGGATGTGGTGAAGGAATTACCCCTCACCTTCGCGCTGCGACCGTTCGATTTCGACACCCTGGCGGTGCGGGTGTTCCAGTACGCCAGCGACGAGAGGGTGGGGGCGGCCCTGGTACCGGCCCTGCTGATCCTGTTGCTGGGCCTTGCCGCAGCGCTGGCGTTGGTGCCGGGCCTGGAGCGCCGAGCCGGGCGGAACTGAGCAGAGCAGCGGAGCTGAGCGGAGCCAACCCAGGCACCGCAAGGGATTAGCGCTCCGTTGACCGGCTGTGGGAACTCTGCCTGTGGAGCACAAGCGATCCACGGGCGAGCGATGACAACAGGCAATGGTTCCGTTCTGAGCTGGCAACAGCGCCGGACAGCACCTCCGGATCTGCCTAGGTTTCCGGTAATCCATGGCCCGGGGCTAACGCCAGGCGAGCCCGCGGAGTCCAGGGTCCCCACCCCCACCCGCACCAGGCTCCGGACCAATGAGCAACCCATCGCAAGCCCAAGGCGCAGCGAAAGGACAGCGGCACACACCCAGGCCACGCCAATCCCTCAGGGCCCAATCCCTGGCCTGGCTGGCGGCGCGGATGGGACGCCTGGGCACGCTGGCCACATTCGCCACGCTGGCCACACTCGCGACAGCTTGCCGACCGGGATCGCACGGAAACGCCAGCCCAACCCGCACCTTCTCCGACGGCAACTTCCGCTGGACCCTCACCCGACTGGAGGGAGCAACACCGGAAACCCAGGTCGGCTGGCTGGACGACGAAACCGTGCTGTTCATCGGCACGAAGCATTCCATCGACGGATCTCCAGAGATCAGCGGCCTCTACGCCTGGAACCGGAAAAGCCCGGCACGGCTTGTGCTACCCGACGCCTATCGCTTCTGCTTCGACGGCAAGACCTGGACCGTACGCACAGGCGAACCCCAACCGGGCCGCGACGACCTCATCTACCGGCGCTATCGACTGAACCCTACGGATCTCAGCACCACCTGGATTGGGCCCGACCAGGTTGGGCCAAGTACTGGCTACCTGCATCCATACACCTGCAACGAAGAGAAGCACCTTCCCCAGCTACAAGGCCGGCATTGGGAACCCCTGCGACCGCAGAACGGATTTCTGGATTTTGGGGCAAATGGGAGCCGTGGCGAAGAAGTTCACTTGATCAACGCAAACCTCAAGAGACGTATTTCACTTGGATTCCGCGCAGAAGAACCCACAAGCACGAAAGTGGTCTTCTCGAGATTCAAGAACGAGTATTTAATTCACAGATTAGGATTCAGCGAAGAAGTCCTACGGTCCTGGACACAACGAGGGGGCCTAGATGTGATTCTCCTCGAATCAGATGGCCTCGTGCGCCGGATCAACGTAACACCCGGGCCCTGGTCAGAAGCCCTGCCAGGCGACAGGTCGATCGAACTTTCTAAGCTAGGGATCATCATAAGCTCAAAAGCGGGGTCTCGCCTCAGGGAAACCCCAGCGGGCATCTACCTGATACGAAAAAGCCAAAGAAACAGCAAGCTTGATTCGGGCATAGCAAGGAATATAAGCATCTCACCAGATGGCTGCAAAGTCGCATACAACAGAAGCAGTAAAGAGCCGGGAGACAACCTCGCAAGCTTAAATCTATGTCCACCATGAAATCACAACAGTGAAACCCTCCAACACATT